>CALAIL010000060.1 GCA_937923255.1 uncultured Propionivibrio sp.
AAGGAAGCCGCTATGGCTCGACTTTGCCAAAGACAAGGCGGTAAGCCGCTGACAGACCATTCAGTACGGCAAGGCCAGGTCAACACAGCAACGCAGTATGTTGGCAAAGGAAGCCGCGATGTCTGGATTACAGCGCGTCCGTCCGGAAGGTGTCGCACTGACGGAAATCGCCGCTTTCCATCCCGCGTTTGAACCAGCGCACGCGCTGTGCAGCGCTGCCGTGGGTAAAGGATTCCGGCACGACGCGCCCTTGCGTGCGCTGTTGCAGGCGGTCGTCGCCAATCTGGGCGGCGGCGTTGAGCGCTTGTTCGATCTCACCCGGCTCGATGATGGCCTTGGCGGCATCGGCGCGGTTTCCCCAAACGCCCGCCAGACAGTCAGCCTGTAATTCGAGACGCACCGACAGCGCATTGGCCTTGGCGCGGCTGCTGCGTTGTTGCGCCTGATGGACCTGATCCGAGATGCCGAGCAGGTTTTGTACGTGGTGGCCGACTTCATGCGCGATGACGTATGCCTGCGCGAATTCGCCCGGCGCCTGGAAACGCTGCCGCAAATCGCGGAAGAACGATAGATCGATATAAACGCGTTGATCGCCCGGACAGTAAAACGGTCCCATCGCCGACTGTCCCATGCCGCAGGCCGTCGGCGTCGACCCGGAAAACAGCACTAGGCGCGGCTGCGTGTAGGTGCGGCCATTCTCACGGAAGACCTGTTCCCAAACCGCTTCGGTGCTGCCCAGCACCTTGGCGACAAAACGCGCCGCCGCATCATCGGCCGGTGGTTTTTGCGCCGGCGCCTGCGTGTGTACTGAGGAAGCGCCTTGCAGGTTGGAGGTCAGGTCGATGACCGTCATCGGGTCGATGCCAAAAAAATAGCTGGCAATCAGCGCCAGCGCGATCGTCCCGATGCCGATGCGCACACCGCCGAAACCGCCGCCACGATAGCCGCCGCGCCGATCCTCAATGTTGTGGCTTTCTTCCTGATCATCTAGTCGCACGTTTCTTCCTCCTGCGCCGGGTTTTCCGCAGCGCCCTGCAAAGCGTCTGCCGCCTGCTTGCGCATGGCTACCGTCTGCGCCTGTCTGCGTTTTTGTTCAAGCCGGGTATTTTTTCCGGCGTCAAAAAATACATAACGACTATACAGTTCGCAGCCTTTCATGCCCGGATCGCACGGGCGATTGGCGACCTTGCTGCACAGATCGTTCACTTCGTGCGGGCATCCCCATCCACCACCACCTCCACCGCCGGACATCGTTCTTGCTCCATCATCCAAAAGCGTATTGTCCATGCAGCCGGTCATGCGGACAAGTTTTCCGGCGTACAATGGCCCGCGTCCATAAAAAACGGGGAGCCGAGACGGTAATGAGCGAATGGGTACTGATTTTGACCATCAATTTGATGACTTTTCCCGGCGAAATGCGCGATGTCTCGCCGATCGTCATTGAGGGCTTCAAGTCGAAACAAAATTGCGACAGCGCGGCATCGGCAGTGACCGGGCGCACCCTGGCGTTGCTGGGAAAGGCCCGCGAGCAGCAGGGCATCCGGCCGGATGACAGCCGGGGTGTTCCGGCGATTTGGTACGAATGCATCAAGATCACCAAATAATGCGAAGCGGCGGCGGGGCGGGATGCCCGCACAGGCGTAATTTTCATGGTGCAGCGGGGATAAGGTGCTGGGTGGTGCTGGGAGGTACGGGGCGGCGCTGCGTGGCGTTGGCTGGCGCTTGATGGTCGCTTGCTTACGGTCGCCGGTACTCGCGGCGTAGGAGGCGGTGGCGAATGAGACTGTTTTTTGCCTTGTGGCCGACCGCCCCGGTGGCGAAAGCGTTAAGCGATGTGGCGGAATGCTGGGCGCAGCGTTTGGGCGGGCGGGCAACACGGACGGCAACGATTCACATGACGCTCGCTTTTCTCGGCGAGCAGCCGCGGGAAAAGCTGCCGGAAATCCTCGCTGCGGCGCGCACCGTGCGTATGGCGCCGTTCGATCTATCGCTCGACCGGCTGGGCGGCTGGCAGCATCATCGCCTGCTTTGGGCTGGGTGCCAGTCGGCGCCCGCTGCCTTGCAGGATCTGGCGGCGGGCTTGCATGCTCGTCTGCGGAATTCCGCGGCTGCGTTCGGTGCGGGTGATGTGGAGCGGGCGAAATGGCATTTTTTCCCGCATGTCACGCTGGTGCGCAAACTGCCTGCACAGGCGTTTCCGCTCGCGCTGCCGGCATGCCGGCCGTTGTCGTGGCCCTGCCGGAGTTTCGTGCTGGTCGAATCGCGCCTATCGGCCGCCGGCCCGGAGTATCGCCTGATGGATACTTTTGACTGTTGTGACTGACAGGCCGTATGCGTCGTCGCCTCGTCGGCGAAGCAGGCGTCGGTGAGCCCGGCATTTGCTACGGCATTGTTTTGTCTTGCTCTTGTCTGTCAGTGCGCCCGATCTTTTCATGCCGCGCCGGTTTCATTGACCTTTAGCCCGAGGCCGTTTGCGCCTGAATGGCGGTCAGGGCAATGGTGAACACGATGTCGTCGACCAGCGCGCCGCGCGAGAGGTCGTTGACCGGCTTGCGCAAGCCTTGCAGCATGGGGCCGACGGAAACCACATTGGCGCTGCGCTGTACGGCCTTGTAGGTGGTATTGCCGGTGTTGAGGTCGGGGAAAATAAAAACGGTGGCCTGCCCGGCGACCCGGCTGTCGGGGGCTTTCTGCCGGCCGACTTCGGCGACGGAAGCGGCGTCGTACTGGAGCGGGCCGTCGATTTCCAGTGTCGGGTCCGCCTGGCGCGCCAGTTCGGTTGCCTTGCGCACTTTCTCGACATCATTGCCGACGCCGGAGGTGCCCGTGCTGTAGCTGAGCATGGCGATTTTCGGCTGGATGCCGAAAGTGATCGCGCTGTCGGCGCTTTGCCTGGCGATTTCGGCCAGTTCTTCTGCGGTCGGATTCGGGTTGACGGCGCAGTCGCCGTAGACGAGCACCTGATCGGGCATCAGCATGAAAAAAACTGAGGAAACGATCGACGAACCTGGTGCGGTTTTGATCAGCTGCAAGGCGGGGCGCACGGTGCTGGCAGTCGTGTGAACGGCGCCGGAGACAAGGCCGTCGACATCGCCGGTGGCAAGCATCATGGTGCCCAGCACCACGTTGTCTTCGAGCTGGGAAAGCGCCTGTTGCGGCGTGAGCCCCTTGGACTTGCGCAATTCAACCATCGGCGCGACGTATTTTTCGCGGATGGCGTCGGGGTCGACAATTTGTATTGATGCAGGCAGCGTTACGCCCTGCGTGGCCGCCACGTCCTCGATCGCTTCGCGCTTGCCGAGCAGCACGCAGTGGGCGATGCCTTTTTCTTCGCAGGTGACGGCGGCGTGGATCGTACGCGGCTCGTCTCCTTCCGGCAGTACGATGCATTTGACCTCGGCGCGCGCTTTCTGGATCAGCTGGTAGCGGAAAGCCGGCGGCGAGAGCTTGGTGGTTTCCGGCAGGCTAAAGGTGGTCGAGATGGTGCCGGTGTCCAGGTGTTCGGCAATGGTTTTGACGACCAGGCGCATGCGTTCGATGTCGTCACCGGGCACGGCGCGCGGCATCTCGCTGATCTGGCGCGCCGTGCTGTAGGTATCGCCGGTCGTGCGCAGGATGGGGACGCCCGTACCAAGCACGGGGCCGACCAGCTCCATCATCTGCGGATCGATGATGCTGGAATGGGTCAGCAAAATGCCGGCGATCGGAATGCCGCGGCTGACCGCCAGGGTCGTCAGCAGCAGGATGTCGTCGCGGTCGGCGCAGGTGATGACCAGTGCGCCGGGCTTGAGATAAGGGACGTACTGAACGGCCTGGCGCGCGGCGAGAATAATGCTTTGCATCCGGCGCGCGGTGAGTTCGCCTTCGGAAGCGATGTCCGCCTTGAGATGGCGGGCAATATCGAGCACGCGCGGCGCGTAAAGCTGCGGCGTTTCATAAACGACGCCCCAAAGCCGCGTGTAGGCCAGTTCGTCTCTGGCGCCGTCGATGTCGAAATCTTCCGGCGCCATGTTGAGCACCGCGCCGGCGACATTGCAGCCCGCGCGCGCAAACTGGCGGGCGCTGATCTTCAGGTCTTCAATCGCCGCAGGTTCCGCCGCGTTGGCCACCAGCACCACGTCGGCCTTGAGGCTGTTGGCGATGTTGATGTTCAGTTGCGAGGCAAAGGTATGCGTCGCCTCGGTATGCAAGCCCTCGATAATAAGGATATCGGTGTCGGCGCTGGCGTCCATGCACAGCGTGACGATGTCTTCGAGCAGGTCGGCTTCGTGATTTGAAGCGATCCACTCCGCCGCCGCGGCAAGCGGGATGGATTCCGGTGCGTCGATGCCGTAAATCTTGCGCGCAAAGTTATTCGAGCAATCGCGGATCTCCTGCCCGACCGGCTTGATAAAACCCACCTTCAGGCCAAGCTGCAACAAGGCGTACACGATGCCCAGGGCGGTTGAAGTCAGGCCAGCATCCAGATGCACGGGCACGGTGAGAAATAACTGCGATTTGCGCGCCATTTTTCTTCCTTATCAGGCAAACAGAGGAAAACGGGGAAAGCGGAAAAGTTGAAATCGGAAAAAAGAAAAATCAGAAAATCCCAAAAGAAGAACCCGAAGAAGCCGAAGCAAGCGCCGCTATTATCCTGCATCGCCTGCCAGCAAGAAAGGCGGGGGATTATCAGATGCGCGGCGTTTGGTCGGAGGCGCATATCCTTCAAAACCGGCTGCAAAGGAATAAGGGGCAAAGTAACAAAGAGCAAAGGCGCGCGCCGTGGCGCCAGACAGCGTTTGCGATCATTGTAAACTGACGGGAAAAACAAGGCGCCACTTTTCGCCGGCGGCGTTTGGCTACAATAGCGACCTGCAGTGGATGGGCGGCATCCGCCGCATATCGGGCAGATGCCTGGCGGTCATGCGGCCATGTCCGACGTCGTGTCTCTTTGGCGATGCCGTAATGAAAAGGCTGAACCCGGCACGCGCTTGCCCAAATGAAATTTTTTGGGCGCGGCATGGGGGAACGGGTTTATGCCGGCCGCTGGCAGGTGGGTTTTGACGAGGCGATGGATAAAATCATGATGGGGTTACGGATGGCAGGAATGGCGCTCCCTATCGAGGGGCGAGCGAATGGACGGGCGGTGCGGGAAAACGCGCGGAAATGCGGGCGAGTCGGCGCCCGGCCTGTGTATGTGCATTCGGGCGCGGGGCGTTTTCTCCGCAATCTGCTGCTGGCCGCTGGGTTCGCGTCATGGCTCGCTTGCGCCGGGCCGGCGATGGCCATTGAGGTTGTACATGCCGAATTTGGCCTATTGACGCCGCGCCAGGCCGGCGCGTCGGGACGGTCGCAGGATCTGACGCTTGAGCCGACACGCGTCATCCCGCGTCGGCCCGGCACGCGCTACGGCTGGGCCATCGAATTGCGCACGGACAAACGCCGGGTTAGCGTCCGTGAAGATTATCTGCTGCCGGCCTCGGCCCGGAGTCGTCATGACAATAGCCATGCCAATGGGCACGGCGACGGATTGGCGCAGCCAGCGTCGTCCGCGCTGGCGGATGCGGAAACGCGCACGCTGACTTTCGAGCGGCGCAACACGGTCAGCCAACGCCAACTCGTTCCGCGCAACGGCCTGATTTTCGGCGAATGGGAGATCGGTCCCCATGAGCCGCCGGGGCGGCGGCATCTTCAGGTGATCGTGGAAGGCGAAGTCGCCGCCGATTTTGAATATGAAGTGCGGGCGGAACCGTAAGACCAGGCCATCGCCTCGTCTTGCCGTAGTGAGTGTACTGTCTGCGGCTTTACCGCCTTGTCTTTGGCAAAGCCGAGCTGCTATTAAGCTTCTGGGGCGCCCCGCTGAACCTCTTCAAGCAGACAAGAAAACATAAAATGCCCGGAAGTCCTTTAAACACTAGGGGTTCAGGGCATCAAAAAACATAAACCGAAAAAACATGGCCAGCGGCCGCTCACGTTTGCCGGTCATAAATGCCTGTCCTGCCAGAAACGTCTCCTCCGAAACCCGCATGGATAAAGGACTTCAGAGCATCTGCCCGGAGATGCCCTGTTTACAAGGAGTTCAGAGCAGCCCCTCTGGAATGCCCGTGGATAAAGGAACTCCGGGCAGCGCTTTTGGGAAATGCGGGGGCGCGGTCGCGCCCCCGACCTGCGACTGCGCACGTTTATTTCGCAATGGTCGCGCGGATAAGCTTTTCCGCGTTGGCGAGGTTGTTTTCCACGGCGGCATAGGGTGTGTGGCTGCGCGCCACGACTTGTTCGGCGCTGTTGAGCAGCACGCGCACGCGGCCGTCGGTTTCGGTGACCAGCACCTTCAGCGGCAGTTGCAGGGCGAGCGTCGGGTCTTTCACCATCAGCGGCGTGCCCGCTTTCGGTGCGCCGTAGATGATGACGACGGCGGGCTGCATCTCCAGTCCGGTGGCGCGCGCGGCGGCCTGGTGGTCGATGCGGGCAAAGACGGTCATGCCTTTTTCCTTGAAAGTGTTTTCCAGCGCCGTCACGGTTTCGGCGAAGGGGTATTTGCTTTCCAGCGTCAGCGGCGCTTCGGCAGCGTGTGCGCCGAAGGCGATGTAGCAGGCAAGAAACAGCATCCATTTTTTGAGCGACATGGCAGGTTCTCCGGTGGTGGGTGAAGGCGGATATTGTATAGCGCCGCTGTCACTGCTGTCTGAATACAAGGACTTTAAAACACATGCCCGGAAACCCTTATGGATAGGGCATCTCCGGGCATATGCCTTGAACCCCGCATAGATAAAGGGCTGCAGGGCACCCCCTCGGAGATGCCCTGTTTACAAGGGTCTCCGGGCAGGTGTCTGTGGTCTGCGGGCGGGGTTGCCGCTCAGTCTTCGGCCGCGTACCAGTGCGCGCGCGGGAAGGACAGGCCGATGGCCTGGCCGACTTCCGGGCCGGGGATGCGTCGGCCTTTCTGGATGCGCACTTCGTGTTCGCCGATCTGGACGCGATAGTCAATGGTTTCGCCCAGGTAGACCTTTCGCGTCACCTGGCCGCGCACACCGCCTTCGTCGACAAAATTGATTTCGCTGGGGCGTGCGGCCAGCAATCCCTTGCCTGATGCGATCAGTTCGGCGGAAGGCGCCTGACCGTTTGGCCACGGATACTCAACGCCGTTGATGCGCATGCCAGCAGGCGACAGGTCGGCGGGCAGGAAACAGGATAGACCGATGAACTCAAACACGAAGCGGTTGGCGGGGGAACTGTATACTTCCAGCGGCGTGCCGATCTGCTGAACGACGCCCGATTTCATGACGAGAATGCGGTTGGAAAGCGCCATCGCTTCCGACTGGTCGTGCGTGACGTACAGGATCGAGAAGCCGAAACGGCGTTGCAGGTCGCTGATCTCGAAGCGCATTTCCTCGCGGAAATGCGGGTCGAGGCTGGACAGCGGTTCGTCGAGCAGCATCACGTCCGGACGGATGGCGAGCGCACGCGCCAGCGCCACACGCTGCTTGCCGCCGCCGGATAGGTCGTCGGGGCTACCGGATGCGTTTTTTAGCAGGTTGGTGTGCTTGAGCGCTTCTTCCGTGCGCGCGGCAATTTCTTCTTTCGGCAGTTTGCGGATGCGCAGCGGGAAAGCCACGTTTTCGTAAATCGACAGGTGCGGCCAGACGGCAAACGCCTGGAACACCATGCCGAAATTGCGATGCTCGGGCGGCAGATAGAATTTTTCCCGCTTCGACGAAATGAGCTTGTCTTTGACCCGGATTTCTCCGTCGTCGAGATCCTCGAAGCCGGCGACCATGCGCAGCGTCGTCGTTTTGCCGCAGCCGGAAGGGCCAAGCATGGCGACGCATTCGCCTTGCGCGATGTCCAGATCCAGGCGGTCGACCGCCGTGACCTTGCCGAAACGTTTGGTGACTTGCCGTAATTCAATGTAAGCCATGAGAGTTCCTTACGCCGCTTTCTTTTCGCCAATCAAGCGCTTGATGAGCACTTCGCCGGTGACGATGATGATCAGGGCAATACCGGCCAGCGCCGCTGAATATACGGTTTCGCCGTCCTCATTGAGCGTGTAGATGGCGACACCGATGGTGCGTGTCGTCGGCCCGTAGAGCAGCACGGAAACTGTCAGTTCGCGCAGTGCGGGCAGGAAAATCAGGAAGAACGCGGCCATCATGCCGGGGCGGACGAGCGGAATAACGATGTCGCGCAGCGCCTGACCCATCGTGGCGCCGGCTGCGCGCGCGGCCTCGACGAGCGAGTCGTGCACCTGTTCCAGCGCCGCCGAATTGGCTTTTAGCGAGAAGGCCATATAGCGGGCAATGTAGGCGATCAGGATGATCCAGACCGTATTGTAGAGATTGACGCCGAACTTCCCGCTCCAGGCCAGAATAACGCCCAGGGCGATGACCGAACCGGGCACCGAGAAGGGCAGCATGCCAAGAAATTCGAGGATGCCCTTGCCGCGCACCTTCATCTTGACGATGACGTAGGAGATGATGACCCCGGCGAACATGGTGATCAGTGCGGCGGTCAGCCCTAAGCTGACGCTGTTCCAGATCGAGCCGCGCGTCAGATCCCATTCAAACAGAATGTGCCGGTAGTTTTCCCAGGTGAGGTTTTCCAGCGAGAACGGCAGGCCGTAGGTTTTCAGACCACCGACGAGGAAAATCGTCACGGTCGGCAGCACGATGGTGAGTCCGATATAGATGAGGCAAAAGATCAGGATCGGAATGCGCAGACCGCGCAGCTTCAGCTCGCTGGGGCGGAAGCTCTTGCCGGCGATGATCTGGTAACGCCCTTTGTTGAGCACCTTGTTTTGCAGCCAGAGGATCAGTGCGGCGGTTGCAACCAGCACGGTCGCGAGTACGGTTGCCGTGCGGATCGACTCGAAACTGCCGGCGCTCTGGTGGATCTTTTCATAGATCAGCGTCGGGATGTTATAGATGCCCGTCTCGACGCCGAGCACAGCGACCGTGCCGAAGTGCGCCATCGAATACAGCATGATGAGCAGCGCGCCGGAAAGGATCGACGGCATGACCAGCGGGATGGTGATTTTGCGCGTGATGGTAAACAGATCTGCGCCTGAAATCCGCGCCGATTCCTCCAGCGTCGGGTCCATGCGTTCGAGTGCGCCGCTGACCTGGATGAAGACAAAGGGAAACAGATACATCGTCTCGACCAGAATAATGCCGGCGTAGGAATAAATATCGAAAAGCGGGCCGTCGAAACCGAACACGTCCATAAAGAGGCGGTTGATGTAGCCGGCGCGCGGCGAGAGCAGCATCTTCCAGGCGAGCGCGCCGATGAAGGCGGGCAGCATGAAGGGGACGAGAAACAATAATTTCATCGCCCGTTTGAAAGGCAGGTCGGTGCGCGTGACCAGCCAAGCGAAAAGCGTGCCGATGATGGTGCCGGTGACGGTGACGCCGCCGGAGAGAATCAGCGAGTTGAGCAGCGCTTCATACGTCTCGCGTTTTTGCAGGATTTGCGCCACGTCGGCCAGATTGAACTGCCCGTCGACCCAGAAGGCGTTGAAAAAGATCAACAGCATCGGGAAGGCGACGACGACCAGCAAAATGCCGACGGAGAGGGTGAACAACAGCTGCGCCATGCCAAAGCGCGAAGCGGGTGCGGATACCGATACGGATGTCGAACTCATGGGTGCTCCTCAGCGACGATTTCACCGTCGAACCAATGCACGTCGTCAAGCGTGACATGGCAGGTTTCGCCTTCTGCGAACAGCAGACCGCCGGTAACGGCTTCGTGACTGGGCAGCGCTGCCCGTACCGACGTGCCGGCAATGTCGATCAGGTAGTCGATCTGCGCGCCGAGAAAACTGGCGCGGCGGATCGTCGCCGGCAGCGCACGGCCGTCGGCATTATCGCGGGCAAGCGACATGTCACCTGGCCGGAAACCAGCCGTCACGCGCTCGCCGGTGCTGGTCGGCGGCGCGCCGCTCCAGCGCAGCGGCGAATCGCCGACTGTCCAGCCGCCGTCCGCCGCGCGCTTGAGCGGCAGCAGGTTAGCAAGGCCGAGAAAGCGAAAAACAAAATCGTCGGCCGGCTGTTCATAGACTTCTTGCGGCGTGCCGATCTGGCGCAGTTTTCCGGCTGCATCCATGATGGCGATGCGATCGGCAATGGCCAGCGCGATTTCCTGATCGTGCGTGACATACAGGATCGTAATGCCGAGTTCTTGTTGCAGCGCCTTAATCTCGAAACGCATTTCCTCGCGCAGGTTGGCGTCGAGGTTGTTCAGCGGTTCGTCGAGCAGCAGCAGGCGTGGCTCGGAGATCAGCGCCCGCGCCAGCGCGACACGCTGCTGCTGGCCGCCGGAAAGCTGTGAAGGCAGGCGGTCTTCAAGGCCGCCCAGTCCGACCAGGCCGACCGCGCGCAGCGTGCGCTCACGCAACGCGTCGGCCGGCGTTTTAGCCAGTTTCAACGGGTAGGCAACATTATCGAACACGCTCATGTGCGGCCAGACGGCGTACTCCTGGAAGACCATGCCCAGGTCGCGCTGATCGGGCGGCAGCATTTCTCCGCCGGCTTCTGCGACGCGCTGACCGCCGATGGCGATGGTGCCGCTGTCGGGCGCTTCAAAACCGGCGATCAGGCGCAGCAGCACCGTTTTGCCACAGCCCGACGGGCCGAGCAGCGTGAAGCATTCGCCGTTGTGGACGTCGAGCGACAAGTCGTTGAAGACCGTCTTGTCGCCGTACCGTTTGCTCAATGAGCTCAGTTGAATGTCGGCCATAGCGTAGTTCGTCGTTGAGTTGGGCGTTATTTCTGCATGATTTCGGAGAACTTCTTAATCGTGGCCTCTTTTTCGGCCATGATCTGCTGATAGTCGATCTTGATAGCGCGCTTCATCGCATCCTGCGCCGAAGGCAGCTTATAGCGTTCGGGCGTCTGCACGTCGGTGCGCACCGGCAGCGTGCCTTCATTGGCGATGATCGTCTGCCCTTCCTTGGACAGCAGGAAATCGACGAATTTCTTGGCGGCGTCGACGTTTGCGCTGTTCTTCAGAATGGCGACCGGGCTGGGGATGAGCAGCATTTCCTGCGGATAGGACAGCGCCAGCGTAGCGCCCTTGCCGATTTTATCGAGCGTGATGTAGTCGACGGCGAGGCTGGCGGCAAGATCGCCGGATGCGGTGTCATCGATGACTTGCCCCGCACCTTTGCCGACTTTGGCGCCGTTGGCGCGCAGCGCTTCAAAATAATTCCAGCCGAAAGCTTTCGAGAGCATGGCGACGCTCATGTAAGCGGTTCCCGACAGCGCCGGGTTGGCGATGCCGAAGGCGCGTTTATAGGCCGGCTTCTTGAGGTCATCCCAGGTTTTCGGTGGTTCCTTGATAAAACGGGTGTTGTAGGCGATGCCCAGCGTGCACAGGCGGGCGGCGGTAAACGAGCCGTCGTAATCGGGCAGCGGGTTGAGCAGCGACTTGAACTCGGCCGGCGTGTATTGCAGCAGCAGGCCTTGCGCTTTCATCTGATAGAAATCCGGCACTTCGCTGGTCCACAACACGTCGGCGAGAATCTTGCCGGATTCGCGCTCGGCGGCGATTTTGGCCATCAGCTTGCCGGCGCCGGCCGATTGTGCGTCGAGCTTGATGTCCGGATACTTGGCGGCGAAAGCCGTCTTGATCTTGCCGATCATCGTTTCCTTCATTGAGGTGTAAACGAACAGTTTCTGTTCGGCGAGGGCGCTGGTCGAAACGCTCATAGCCGCGACGGCGGCGCACAGGCAAGATAGTTGGGTGAAGCGCATGGAGATCTCCTTTTCTGGTCAAGTAGTAAGGGTTCAAGCAATTGGGCCCGATTATAGGCATGGAGCGCGGCAGGATGGAAGTAGTGACGGCCAGAAAATGCCAGGCGCCCTGCGGGGCGGCGTAAAACCGCCTCGTGCAATGCCTCTCCCCCTATGGGGAGAAAGGCAGATTTGCCTGCTGCCCCGGCCATTTACGGCGTCGGCGGCCGGACGCCGGCCACGGCGAAAGCGCCGCGCACCTCGATGCGCACGGTATCGAGCAGCGCGCCTTGTCGGCTGTACAACTCGATGCGGTGCTTGCCCGGCAGCGGCAGCCAGGCCTGCGTATGACCGTGACCGACAGGCTTGCCGTCGATTTTCCATTGTCCGTAACCGATGTTGGCGCGCAAGAGCAGACGTTGCCGGTTCGGCGGAATATCCGGATCGAGCGCCAGAATTGTGCCGTCGGTGGGGGCTTCGATACGCGCGGTATGTCCGTGATCGGCGCTGTCTGCGTCGGCGGCCTGTTGTGCAGGCTGGGCGGGCGCGGCAAAAACGGCCTGCTGCGTACCGGCGATGAACCATTCGTCGCGCGGCGGCTCGATGGCCGTATCCGTCGGGGTGCCCGTGCCCGTCCGTTCGGGCGGCAGGGAAAAGCGCACCGGTGCGCTGACGACGCCTACCGGTGGCGCGGGTGGCAGGCTGGGTGTGGCGCGATGCAGGTAACGCATGATCGCCGCCCAGACCGGCGCGGCGCCGCTGACGCCGCTGACGCGGTGCATCGGTTCGCCACGCGCATTCCCGACCCAGACGCCGACGGTGTAACGCCGGCTCCAGCCGATCGCCCAGTTATCGCGCATGTCCTTGCTGGTACCGGTTTTCACCGCACTCCAGAAAGGCGTGCGCAACAGGCTGTTGACGCCGAAGGTCGGGATGCGGGCGTTGTTGTCGGAGAGTAGCTGTCCGACGATAAAGGCCGCTTCCGGCATGTGCGCTGGCGTTTCCTGGGTGACGGGTTGCCCGGCTGCGTCCGCTGTCGGTGCGGCAGCTTTACCGCCGGGTTTTTCCGCCGCCGCGGTCGGTACGGTCTGGATAGCGCTGTAACGTCCGCCGTTGGCGAGCGCACGGTAAGCGTTGGTCATGTGCAGCAGACTGATTTCCGGGCTGCCCAGGGCAAGGCTGTAGCCGTAATAATCGCCGGGGTGCGGCAGCACGATACCCAGCCGCCGAAGCTGCCGGGCAAAGGGATTGACGCCGACCATGCCGATGGCGCGCACGGCCGGAACGTTGAGCGAAGCGGCCAGCGCCTGGCGTACCGAGACCCAGCCGCGAAAGTGACGGTCGTAATTCTGCGGGATGTAAAGGCCGCCTGATGTGGCAATGACGGCGGGCGAATCGTCGAGCAGCGAAGCGGCGGTCAGGCGTTTTTCGGCAATGGCCTGTGCGTACAGAAAGGGCTTGAGCGTCGAACCGGGCTGGCGCGGCGCCGTGACGAAGTCCAGATCCGGGGCGCTGCTTAACAGGCCGCTGCTGCCGACCCAGGCGAGCGTTTCGCCGCTTTCGTTGTCGAGCACCAGTACGGCGCCATCTTGCACATGGCGGCCAGCCAGTTCGCGTAGCTGGCGGTGCAGTTCGGCCGTGGCCAGACGTTGCAGCGGCGCCGAAAGCGCACTGCGCAGCCGCGTTCCCGGCGCGCTGTCTGCCAGCAGGCGGCGGGCGAGGTGTGGCGCGATGCCTTCGCTGGGCGTCCAGCGCCGATGCTGCATGGCGCTGGCGGCGAACAGGTGGAGCACCCCGCAGCCGGGATCGCCGTCATTGCCGTCGCCTTTGCCGGTTTGGACGGTTTGCGCCGTGTTATCCGGCGATGCCGGCGCGTTTTGGCTTTCTTTGCCTGTCGCCGTCTGGCGCATCTGCGCGAGCAGCAGGCAAGCGCGTCGGGAAACCATCTTTACCGGCGCGTTGGGCGATCGCACCAGGGCGGCGGCCAGCGCGGCTTCCCGCTCGTCCAGCCCATGCGCTGCCTTGTTGAACAGCGAACGGCTCAGGGCGTCGATGCCGATCGTGTCGCCGCGAAACGGCACCAGGTTGAGATACGCCTCGAGAATCTGGTCTTTACGCCAGCGTCCGTCCAGCAGGCGCGCGGCGGCCGCCTGGCCGAATTTCTGCAACAGCGTGCGGCCGCGCCGGCCTTGCCGCAAATCTTCGTCGATTAGTCCGACGAGCTGCATGCTGATGGTCGAGGCGCCGCGCGTCTTTTCATTCCACAAATTGCCCCAGGCCGCCGCGCTGACGGCGCGCCAGTCGACGCCGCTGTGCTCGTAGAAACGCTTGTCCTCGCTGAGGAGAATAGCCAGGCGCAGCGCCGGCGAAATATCCGCCAGCGCGACCCATTCGCCGCGCCGTTCGTGTGGGTTGGTGCGCAGGCGATGAATGACCTCGCCGTGGCGGTCGAGCAGGAACGATTCGGACGAGGTGAAATCCTGCTTGACTTCGTCGAAGGTCGGCGTAGCCAGCCCCGTAGCCAGCCCGATTGCCGGCAGGCACAGTCCTCCCGCCAGCAGCAGAACGCGCAGCGCAACGAGAGGTTTGTGCAGCGCGGCGATGGTGAACGGTGTCCGCCGCGCCTGTTTCTGTCCCGGCCGTTTGGCGCTGGCGACCCGCCCGCCCGCCCGCCCTGCGCCGGCTTGCCGTGGCGGCAGCGGGCGGGGCGGGGGCCGGAGCGGGGTGGACGGAGCGGGGGCGTGAAGGCTACGGATTGGCTTGCTCCACGCGCACCGGTGCATTGGGCGTTGCGCCGAAGACTTCCGGCGCATACAGCGCTTCGGCCCGCGTCGGCGGCAGGTTGAAATGGCCGGCGTTGTTCAGGCGCACCGTGTATTCGATAACGGTTTTACCCTTGGGCAGATGTTCGTAGTAGGCGCGGTAGGCTTCAAAACTGCGCTCGACGAAGGCCAGCCAGCCTCTGCCGCCGCTTTGTTCATCGCCGGTGGCTAGCGCCGAGTCGCGTCCCAGGCCGCTGCCGAGCAGGGTTGCGCCGCCAGGCACCGGATCGCTGAGGACAACCCAAGTCATGTCGGCGGCTGCATTGACCTCGAGCCGGACGCGCCAGACATCCCCGCACGTGACTTTGCCCTTGACAGCTTCCTGCGTCGGCGTCACCGTCTTTTTGATGGTGTAACCGGCGGAAAGCGGCGCCTTGAGCGGCACGGCAGCCAGCGCTTGCACCGTCGCCCACGGCTTGCCGCTGCCCTGTTGCTGCATTGTCAGTGTCGCCGGTTTACCGCCGCCTGCGATTGTCCAGGGCAGTAGCGCGCTGTTGTTGATATACGACTGTGTGCCCGGTGGCGCGCCGTATCCGGCTTGCGCGGCGGCCATCTTGCCCAGCGTGTCGCTGGTTTCCGGCGCGCGCGTCACCTTGTTCCAGTCGATCGTTTCCTGCTTGCCGCCCAGACTGATGCGCGTCTGGCCGGCGACGGGCGCGGTTTCGGTTTTTGCGGCAAAGCGTTCGATAGCCAAGCCGCCCCACAGGTTAGCGTTGGTGGTTGCCCAGGTGCCGTATTTCTGGCGGGCGAGCAGGCCAACGGCCAGCGCCGGCAGGTCGTCCTTCCAGGCCGGGTCGTCGAGTACGGCGAGCATCAGGCGTGCGCCGTTGACATCGCTGTTGACCATCAGCCACCACCAATAGTCGTCGCGCTCGGTGCTGAAAACCAGTTGGGTTCCCTGGTAGCTCAGACGGCTGCGCAGGATCTGCATGGCTTCCTCGTAACGGGCGTTGCGTTCCGGGATACTGGGCGTGCGTTGCAGGATGCTGACCCAGTCGATCAGCGCGTGCGTCGGCCATTCATTGGGCGCAATCGTCAGACTGGTCAGCATGCGCGTCTGCAGGCGGCCGTAGCGCGACAGCGCTTCGAGCGCGGCGAGCTTGCGCGGGTCGCGGTCGGCGCGCGGGCTCCAGAATTTGCGTTCGATTTTACCTTCAACGAAGCGGGTCAGCCCGGCCAGCATGCGGTCGCGCTGGGCGGCCGGCAGCTGCCAGTCGGGGTCGATCTTGCCCGCTTCGTGTGACACGGCCAGCAGGTAGGCGGTCAGCGTATCGCTGCCGCGCGCCGGACCGTCCGTTTGCGGCGGGAAATAGCTGGCCAGGCCGTCGGCGTCGATGTAGGTCGGCAGGTCGTTAAGAATTTTCTGCCACAGCGTCTTGTCGCGCAGACCGATGGCCTTGCTGGCCTTTTGCTCCAGACAGATGAACGGGTAATTGGCGAACCAATCGCGCACGCTCGGCAGGCTTTCGGCCAGCGAGGGTTGCAGCGTGACCTTGAGGCCACCGCGTGCGACTTTGTTGGTCGGATCGTTCAGGCTGTCCGGCGGCGGGGCAAAGTCGATCTGCTGTCCGTCGACCTGCGCCAGCAGGGCCTGCTGCACGGTGACGGGCGTAGCCGGGATGATGCGCTGGCTGATCTTCAGCGCGTCGCTTGCCCGGCTGCCGGCCGTATCCTTGGCGCTGATTTCCCAAAGAATTTCCTGCGTGCGGGTAAAGGCGAGCTGCACCGGGGCAGTCACGTCCCAGGCGATTTCCTGTGCGCCGTTTGCGGGAAGGGTGACCGTCTGCGGCTTGAGTTCGAGCAGCGTGGCGCGCGGCGCAACGTCCACCTTCATCTCCTTCTGGGTGGTGTTACGCAGGGTGATTTGCGCGCGGAACTGGTCGCCTTCGCGCACTAGCGGCGGCAGGCCGCTGATAATTTGCAGATCCTGCGTCGAGCGGATGCTCGTTTCGCCGGTGCCAAAGCGGTCCAGGCCGCTGTCGGCAATGGCGACGATCTTGAAACGGGTCAGCGCATCGTTGAGCGGTACGCTCAGCTTGGCTTGCCCGTTGGCGTCGAGCTTGACCCGGGGATTCCACAGCAGCAGGGTGTCGAGCAGTTCGCGCGTCAGGCCCGTGCCACCGCCGCCACCAGCGGCCACGGCCTTGCGGCCGTAGTGACGGCGACCGACAATTTCCATCTGCGCCGTGGCCGTATATACGCCCCAGGCACGTTGCTGGTACATGGCGTGCAGCAGGTCCCAGCTCCGGTTGGGAAGCAGTTCGAGCAGTGCCTGATCGACGGCGGCGACAGCGACTTCCGCATTGGCGGCTGGCTTGCCATCCGGCAGGTGAACGTCGATCGTCACCTGTGCCTGCTCGCGTACCTGATAACTTTCTTTGTCGGCCTTGACGTCGACTTTCAGGGTGCGGTCCGCGAGGCCGACTTCAATTTCCGCCATGCCGAGACGGAAAGCTGGCTTACTTAGGTCGACCAGCGCTGTTGGCGCGGCGTATTCCTTGCTGTCGTAGCGGAAAGCCTGCCACCATTCGCGGGGCGACTTGAAGCCCCAGGTAAAGAAGCTGTACCAGGGGACTTCGTACAGGCGGCCGCGCAGCGCCAGTACGCTGACGTAGACGTTCGGCCCCCATTCCGGACGGATCTTCAGTTCCACCGTCGGATCCTGGCCGGTCAGCGTGATGATTTCACTATGCAGGATGCCTTCGCGTTCGACCGTCAGCAGCGCCCTGGCGCGGCGGAAGGGCATGCGCACCTGGAATTTGGCAGTCTCGCCCGGCTGATAGGTCCGTTTTTCCGGCAGGACGTCCATGCGGTCGTGATCGTCGCCACCCCACCAGATTTCGCCCTGGCGCGTGACGGTGACGCTCGTGCTGGCTTCGGAAGTCTTGCCTTTGTCGTCGCTGGCAGTGGCGATCAACTCGATTTCGCCGGCCTCGGCGATTTTGACGTTGCAGAGCAGCAGCCCACGGCTGTCGCTGGTGCCGCTGCACACACTGCCCAGGTCTTTGACGCTTTGCTGGTTGTCGTAGGAGTAGAAGCCGCCGACCAGGCGTTTGCGGCTGGTCACGGTTTTATGCGCGATGGCGCGTACGTTGAGCTTGGTGTTCGCTTTTGGCGTGCCGTCGGTATTGAGCGCCAGCGCCTGAAGTTTCAGATCCTTGTTGACCGAGACCCAGCCTTCCGTCTTGATGCCGGCGACGACTGCCGCCGGCCAGATACGCTGCCGGCTTTGCAGGCTTTGGATTTCGCCGTTGGGATCGCTGTAGCTGGCTTCGAGGGTGATGTCCACCGGTGCGTCGCTGGCCGGGATGTTTTCAATGGTCAGTTCACCGCTGCCGTTCTTGTCGAGCTTGAGTGCCAGATGGTCGGCGAGCAGGCGCGTACCGCCTGAATCATCCGCATTTTCATCCGCTTCCTCGTCCGCCTCATAACGCCAGCGCCGCGTCTTGCCGAAAGAAAATTCATCGTGACCAGTGAAGTTGACCCCGCCCGGCGAGCTGCTCGCCGACACGTGTACCGGCAGGCCGTTGGCTGCACCGCCGTTGATGTAGGCCAGTTGCACGCGTATGGGCAGCTTGTTCAGCGCCGCGAACGGTGGCTTGTCGACGGGGACGATACTGCCGGTCATCGTCGGCAGGCGGAATTCTTCGACGCGGAAGCTGCCGCTTTCCAGCCAGACCTCGTCATTGTTTTGGTCTTTGCCGTTCAGCGTGATCGTGTATTCGCCGAGCTTGGCGTTCTTCGGGATCTGCCATTCACTAACGGCGCTCTGACCGCCGCCGGCATTGGCCTGCCATTGCAGCGGCAGTTCGACTTGCTCGCCGCTGCCCGTATGCATGATGCGCAGGACATTCAGCGTCGCGGATGCAGACGTGAGACCTTGCAGATTTTCGGCACGCAGGTAGTGCTTCATGGAGACCGTTTCGCCGGCGCGGAACAGGCTGCGGTCAAGCACGCTGTGCGCGCGCAGGTCAAAGCCGCCCCGTTCGCTGGTCGGCGCGTTGAAACGCCAGGGTTCGATGCCGCGATCCCAGTCGCTCCAGACGAAGGCCATGTCTTGCACGCCTTTGGCGTCGGTGGCGCGGGCACTGACGAAGAACGCATTGCTGTAGCCGGTTTCTTCACTGTTGCATTCGGTGGCGTTGATGGCGGTTGGCGATTGCCAGATGCCCTGTTCGTTGGTTTGGCCGTTGACCAGCGGCTTGCCATCACAGCCACTGATGGCGACCTGCGCGTTGGCGACAGGCTTGCCGTCGTCCAGCCGCGTCACCCAGATCAGCGCATTTTCCCGTCCGCCCTTGAAATGTACGCCCAGGTTCGTTACCAGGGCGCTGGTGCGCACGTACATCGGATGTTTGCCGTAGCGCGTGTCGAGCAGACTTTCGCCGAGCAGCGAGGAGGCGACTTCCAGTACGTGGAAGCCCGGCTGCATGGGAATGCCGATGACTTCGAACGGCCGTGGGGATGCCGCGGCGGCTTTTCCGTCTACGGGAATGGCTTGCGTCTGCACGCCGGGAATTTTGCTCAGTAGCGAGATGGCGCGGGTTTCGACGTCGTTGTCGTCGATGCGCGGCAGCTCTTCTTCCGGCGAGCCTTTGGCCGGTTTGGGGATAGGCGGCGGCAGGTTGCTGGCGTCGTCCTTGGCGGCTTGCTTGCGGGAGACGATGCTTTGATTCTGGTAACGCTGGATTTTTCGGTACCAGCGGATGATGTCCGCGTCGGATGTCAGGGTCAGCGTGCGCAGATTGGCTTCCAGTTTTGTGTTGCCGGATGCCTGGATGGCATCACCCGCTTCGACGTTGCGCAGGCTGATCGGCAGCAGAGCCGGGCCGTTTTTACCCTCGGCAAAGCGTTCAATGATGCCAAAGTCGGTTGAGGCAAACTTGGCCAGCGGTGGCATCGGGCCGGTCTTGATGGTTAGCGGAAAACTGTCGGCATTGCGCAGGGTGCGACCAGCGTCGTCGCGCAGATCGGCAGGCAAAACGATCTGCATGCTCGCCTGTTCGGGGAACAGCGCCTTGAAGCTGACCGTGGAAATGTCGCTGCCTTTGGCTTCATCGCTGCTCAGGCTGGGGGAGAGGTCTTCCTTGCCGGTTTTCAGGACGATTTTTTTCGCCTGCTCGACGGGGATTGGACTGCTGAAATTCAGCGTCAGCGGGCGAATCGGCAAACAGGCGGCCTGTGCGTTCGGGCGCTCGCAGCTGAATTCGGCCTCGAAAGGCGGGCGGACGTGAAAATTGTATTTTTTCGGCGTTTTATTAACCAAGCCGCCTGTGCTGCGGTATTCGCCGACGTGGAGCGTCACAGCGGCACTGCTGGGCAGGGCACGGTTGCAGCGCAACAATACGTAACGCTTCGGCTGCTGTTCCGCCGTTTTGGCAAACCAGCGGGTGGAGAGGACATCCGTGCGCTCTTTACCTTCAACCAGCACTGTCGGTATGGCTTCGCCGATACCTTCGACCTGGCAGCGGCTGGCTGCCTGCACGCTGGCGGCGTTGACGTCACCGTTGAAATTGAGGATGAAAATCTGCGCCTCGTCGATTTGACCGCTCGGCATGAAATAGCGGATGACTGGCGCGCCCGTTCTGAACTGGACGGTGTCCGGCGCCAGCGCTTCACCCTTCGGCGATTTGAAGCCGGCGACCGCCTTGGCCGTACAGCGAACATCAGGCGGCAGATCGTCGTCGAAATCGGCTGCCCAGGTTTTGGCATTGCGCCAGGCAGCATGGTGAGCGGGGATTTTTACGCTGGTGTTGCCGCTCTCACAGGTGATCTTGTACGGTGCGGGCGCGCCGGGCTGACCGGCCACGACGGCTTCGGTATCGAACTGCACCACGAATTGCCTGACTCGGGAAACCTCTCCCTGCGGGGTGATGCGGACGGGCTTGAGTGCCAGCGCCGGTGTGCTTACGGCAAGCAGCAGCAGTGATGCGGCGATACGGCGGCGAACAGAAGCGGTCGTTCTCATGGGATCCTCGTACTTGTGTGTGTGGTGTTCTGCAAAGAGATGTGCAAGAAAAACGGGCAAGCAAATATGCAAGATATGCGTAGCGTATGGATGTGTATGGATGCTTACGACCGCACACTTATATGTGACGCCGATAAGCTTTCGTGTAACCCAGCGTAAGCTTGCGTCATGGCGTATCGTATCGCTATTGTCATTTCGAAACAAGGTGACATCGGCCGTGCAGGGCCGAATTTCAGCGCGGAACTTTACGCTGCCTTGTCTATCCAATCGCGCTTAGGTTTTCTGGGTTGGGCGTCATTGCCCGTATTCTCGTTTCATAAGGCATAAGGAAGGAATGTTGTTTGATTGCAAATAAAATCAGTCATTTGTAAACTATTTCACATATTGTTTACGGAGTTGAGTGTAAATTGCGATTTATGTTGCAATGTATTCATGATTGTTCAGCCGGATTGACTGATATTGCGTTGCCAGCAACAAAACCGTTCTGTTTTTAGGTGTTGGCACAAGCCTTGATAAGCAGTTTTGCCGGCGCGCTACGGCGCAAAACGGATGGGACAGACGTAACGGGCAGAGCAGCATACGAAAGGCTCGAATATTTCAATCTGCGCCCACACGTGATTCTCTATTACAGACTTTGCAGTCTGCCTCGATTTAAAAACCTTGTATTAACGCACGATCTCGCCAATCCGGCGATTTGCATGGAGATTTTTCTATGAACCGTATTTATAAAACTGTCTGGAATGAAGCATTGGCCGCTTGGGTCGCCGTGCAGGAAACAGCCAAATCACATGGTAAATCGGCTTCTTCCGGTACGGGAGGGGGCAGCACTGTTGTTTTGGATAGATTGGGCATTAAAAAAGCCCAGCGCTTTGTTCCCGCAGTTATGGTGTCTGCCTTGGCGCTGGCGGCCGGACAGGCCAATGCCGGACCGGGCTTCTATCTTAACGATGGTCAGGATATTAACTGTACAGGTATTGCTGACAGTACGGGTGCTGTTCAATATGCCATTATGGGCACAAACATTCATACGCCATTGCAGAGTGTAAGCGGTGTGTACGTGCCGGGAACTTCTTTTTTTGGCATAACACCGACATATAACCCGTGTAATTCTGTCAATGGGAGTGGCGCGGAAAAACGTGATACGCAAACCAACCGCACCTTGTTCTATGGCAATGCGAGTGGTGTTAATGGAAATGCTACCGATAATGGTGCCAAACACCTGACCTTGGGCGGCCGATTGGATGTCAATAGCGGCATCATTGGTGTGGGTGATCGTGGTAGCAATGGAGCAAACGCAACTAATAGCATCCGCATGGGGACAGGGGCGACTTTGCTTGATGCAAACAAACAAATAAATTCAATCGCTATCGGTGTTGATACCAAAGCGACTGTTAGGAATGCGGTGTCTATTGGCGCAGGCACGGAGGCTTCTGATCCTAGCAGTGTGGGAGAGGTAACGGCGGTTGGGTATACGGCTAAAGCTACTGCGGCGCATGCTACAGCGCTTGGTGCGCATGCAGAAGCCAAAAAGGATGGCGGCGCGGCGATAGGCTATGGAGCAAAAGCCACCGGTGTTGGTTCAGTCGCTGTGGGGCGCGAAAGCTATTCGGGGACTGAGACAACCCCAGGCGCTGCGGTGGCTGATTTTACAACTGCCGCTGGTTTCCAGGCGAAAGCTCTTGGTTATGGCGCTGTTTCGTTAGGCTCAGGAGCGAAAGCAACTGCCAAAGATGCCGCTGCGCTTGGTCATGATGCTGAAGCATCCTTGGAAAACTCTGTTGCTTTGGGCAATGGAAGTAGCACCAAAGTGAATGCCTCTGCCATAACCAGCGCCACTGTAGGATCAATAACTTACAGTGGTTTTTCCGGTGCGACTAATCCTGCGGGTGTGCCTAGTGTTGCAGCAGGTGACCAAGTATCGGTGGGGGCTGCTGGAGCTGAGCGCCAAATCAAACACGTCGCTCCAGGTGCGATTAATGCAGCTAGTACAGACGCTATTAACGGCAGCCAGCTGTATGCTACACAAGCGGTGATTGGCAATGTGGCTGACAGCGTGAAGAATATCTTGGGTGGTAATGCAGCCGTAGGTGCTGATGGCAACCTCAGCATGAACAATATTGGTGGCACAGGCAAGGGCAACATTCACGAAGCCATTCAAGCCAGCAGAACCACCGTGTCTTCCAACAACGGCAGCCTTACGGTCACCAAAACGACCAATGGGACAACTGGCGCAGATAACTACGATCTGAGTGTCAACGCCCAGAGCTTGGCCGAGTCTGCCCAGCTGCCGGTGGTGTACACCAAAGCTGACGGCAGCAAGGTCTACAAACACACCGACGGCAACTTCTACGATGCGCCCGAAGGTCAACCGGGGGCACAGCAAGTACAGCCTGGCGACGTGATTGCCAGCATGCAGAATGCAGCCGGCAGCACCACGATGCCCACCACCCTGGCCAACGTCAAGGCCGGTACCAAAGACACCGACGCAGTGAATGTGAGCCAGCTCAAAGGTGCAGCTGATGCCCTGGGCGGCGGCGCGGGCGTCAATACCGATGGCACCTTCAAAGCGCCCAGCTACACCATCGCCAAAACCGATGGCACGACCTACGCTCCGGCCAACAATGTCGGCGATGCGCTGAGCAATCTGAATGCTGAAGTCATCAAGCCCCTGACCTTTGCGGGCGACAGCGGTGCCAATGTTGAGCGCAAGCTGGGCTCTACCCTGAACGTGAAAGGTGGCACAACCGGCACCCTGACCGAAGGCAACATCGGTGTGGTGGCAGACGCTGTGAACAATACGCTCAATATCAAGCTGGCCCAGAACATTGACTTGGGTAACAACGGCAGCGTGAAGACGGGCGCCACCCAGATGGACAACAACGGCATCACCATTGCCGCGCCGACTCCTACAGATCCGACGAACAAGGTAAGCCTGACCAGTGGCGGCTTGAACAACGGGGGCAACAAAATCAGCAATGTGGCTGACGGAACAGCCCCGAACGATGCGGTCAACCTCAGCCAGTTGCAGGCGATGGGTAAAGCAGCCAAAACGCACTACTACAGCGTCAACAGCAGCGAACAAGCTGCGGGCAGCAACTACAACAACGACGGTGCTACGGGAACGGACGCACTGGCCGCTGGCGTCAAAGCCCAAGCGGCACAACGCAACTCCATAGCCATTGGTAATGAGGCGAAAGTAGAAAATTCGCCGGCTAATCCATCTAGTAGCTCGATTGCCATTGGCGACAAAGCCAAAGCACAGGGTGATTTGGCGCTGGCTATTGGCCCGGGCGCCACAGTAAGCGGCGAAAACGCAGCGGGCGGCATTGCCATTGGCTCGGCTGCTACATCGAATAATGGCGGTATGGCGGTGGGTAGCGGCGCCAATGCCGGCAATGGCACCCCCATGATTCCCGGTCTGCCCGTGCGCCTGAACAACAACGTCGCCCTGGGCGATAGCGCACTGGTCAAAGACGACACCAACTTCCGCGTTGCCCTCGGGTCCTTCTCCATCGCTGGCGAATCAGACCTGACAGCCGCGCCCTACAAACCGACGGCAAATGCCAACGTTGCCGGCGTTGCAGGCCCTGGCGTAGAGCTGGGCGAAGTATCGGTTGGCGGCGACAACACGGCCGGAATGGGGAAAACCCTCTACCGTCGCATTACCAACGTAGCGGCCGGCGCGGCCGATACCGACGCAGTGAATGTGAGTCAGCTGAAAGCGGCCACCAGCAAGGTCACTGCTGGTGACGGCATCACTGTTACCGATATAGCAAATACTGACGGC
>CALAIL010000061.1 GCA_937923255.1 uncultured Propionivibrio sp.
TCTTTGCTGACTTTCTTTGGCGAGATAAAAAAAGAAGGTAGGAAAGTCAGCGGGGCGCGCTGCCACACAGCGCAACAGCATTAAAAGGTGTTTCGTGGGGGAAGGTCAGTGCGCAGGCCTTGGCAATTCTTATATTTAAAGTGTCTCAGAGTCCCTGCCCGCTAGCCCGCGTATTTAGGGCTTCTCCGGCATACCTGCCCTGGAGCCCTTTATTTATAAGGCTTCCAGAGGCATCTGCCCGGAGATGCCCTATCCACGCGGGGTCCCGGGCAGCCTCTTGGAAACGCTTTTCCCTCGCGGTAAAGTGGCGGCTCCGGGCAGTGACAGCCATTTCATCATCCATAACAAGGAGTCTGTGATGCGCACCATGAAGATCGGAAAGTCGGGCGTGGAGGCATCCGTTGTCGGGATCGGCAGTTGGGCGATTGGCGGCGACAGCATGTGGGGGGCGAGCGATGATGCGGAGTCTATCCGCACCATCCATCGCGCCTGCGAACTGGGCGTCACCCTGCTGGATACGGCGCCGGTGTATGGCTTCGGCCATAGCGAGGAGGTCGTCGGCAAGGCGCTGGCCGGGCGACGCAGCCAGTACGTCCTGTCGACCAAATGCGGTTTGCGTTGGGACATTCAGGAAGGCGGGCTGCATATGGAGCGCGACGGCGCGCGTATCGTGCGCAATACCCGCCCGGAGTTCATCGCCCAGGAAATCGAAGCCAGCCTGCGTCGCCTGAAGACCGACTATATCGACATTTATATTGTCCATTGGCAGGCGCAGCCGGAATATCCCTGCCCGATTGCCGATACTATGGGCTGTCTGCTCCGGCTCAAGCAGCAGGGCAAAATCCGCGCCATTGGCGCATCGAACCTCGACGAAGCCCATTTTAGGGAGTACGTCGCCGCCGGACAGCTCGATCTGATCCAGGAAAAATACAGCATGCTCGATCGCGGCGCCGGCGAGCGCCTGTTTGGCTTGTGCGATGAATATGGCGTGACTTTTCAATGCTATTCCCCGCTCGAACGCGGCATCCTGACCGGCAAGATCACACCCGAATCGCCCGTATTCATGGGGTTGGCGCGCAGCAAGATCAAATGGTTCGCACCGGAAAATCTGGCGAAGATCGGCGTCTTGTCCGAAAAATGGGCGCCTCTCTGCAAAAAATACGCCTGCACCATGACGCAGCTGGTCATTGGCTGGACGGCTGCACAGGGCAACGGCCGCAATATCAACGTGCTATGCGGCGCCCGCAAGGCTTACCAGATTGAGGACAATGCCAAAGGCGGCGACGTGGTGCTCGATGCGACCGATATTGCCGCCATGCGCCGCGATGTCGAAGCCATCGCCTGAGGTCTGATCGTTGCCTATCCGGCGGGCTGGCCCGTTGGGCCGGCTATGCATGGAGTGTGGATGCGGGATGCCCTATACCCTATGTCCTATGCTTCTGCGATCACCGCCCGCCGCCACCCACCATCCGTTCGATGATGCGGCGTTGTGCATAGCCGTAAGGCGGCGTGTCCGATGGTTGGCAGGCTGCGCTGCTGATGGCTTGTCGCGCGGCTTATAGACGCCGGATTTTTTCCAGCAGCGCGGTCGTTGATTTCTGGTGAATAAAGGGGATGGAGACCGTACGCCCGCCCCAGGCGGCGACTTCGGTATGGCCGACGATCTTTTCCGTCGGCCAGTCGCCGCCCTTGACCAGGACATCGGGGCGGCATTGCAGGATGCGTTCGATGGGCGTGTCTTCCTCGAACCAGGTGACGAGCGAAACGCTTTCCAGCGCGGCGATTACCGCCAGCCGGTCGGCCAGCGTATTGACCGGGCGGTCATCGCCTTTGCCCAGCCGCCTGATCGAAGCGTCGGAATTGAGCGCGACGATCATTGAGGCGCCCAGCGCCCGCGCTTGCGCCAGCAGAGTGACGTGACCGCGGTGCAGGATGTCGAAGCAGCCGTTGGTGAATACCAGCGGGCGCGGCAGTGCCGCGAGCGCGGCGGACAGACCTTCTGGCGCGACGATCTTTGCCTCGAAGTCAGGCGCAAGAACGGGGGCGGGAACGGGCACGGGTACGGGGGCGCGTAGGTGAGTGAATGAATCGGCTTGCCAATGTCTAGTTCTTGCCCGCCGCGTCTTCTCTGGGCCTGTTCTTGTCGCGGCTCGCTTCAAGCTCAAGCTCCTTGACTCGTTCGACGGTGACGATTTCCATCAGGTTGACCACCTTCTTGACGCCCGAAGTCGTGCGCGCGACCTGAACGGCGGCATCGGCTTCCGACTGAGTGACGATGCCAAGCAGAAACGCCGTACCGGCCTCGGTGACAACCTTGACGTGTACAGGATTGAACTTGCCGGTATCCACCGAGCGGCTCTTGATCTTGGAGGTGATGAAGGCGTCATTGCTGCGATTGACGAACGAGGACGAGGGCGCGATGGCGAGTTCGTTATACGTATTTTTCACGCCGGGAATGGCGCGGACGATGCTGTCAACTTCGGCCTTGGCCGCTTCGTTGTAGGCTTCGCCGGTCAGCAGCACCGCATGGTTGTAGCTGGTGACATTGACGTGCGCGCGATTACCAAGTTTTTCTTCGATGCGGGCGAGGGCTTTCCATTCAATGGCTTCATCATCGGTCTGCGTGCCGACCGAGCGGCGGTCGATGGCGGCCAGCACGCCGACGGTCGCGCCCGTGGCGACCAGGGGGATGCAGCCCTGCAGGGCAGGCAGAAGAGCGGCACAGGCGGCCAGGGAGAGTAACAGTTTCCGTTTCATGCTTCGACTCCTAACAGAAGAGAATCAATGGCATCGCACAGGCAATGCACGGTCAGCAGGTGAACTTCCTGAATGCGTGCGGTGCGCTTGGCTGGCACGCAGATGTGAATATCGCCCTCGCGCAGTATGCCGGCGATCTTGCCGCCGCCTTTGCCTGTCAGCGCGACAACGTGCAGATCGTTGTCATGCGCGGCGCGGATTGCCTCGACAATGCTGGGCGAGTTGCCGGAAGTGGAGATGGCCAGCAGCACGTCGCCCGCTTGTCCCAGCGCGCGCACCTGGCGTTCAAAAACCCGGTCATAGCCGTAATCGTTGGCGACGGCGGTCATGATTGAGCTGTCGGTGGTCAGGGCGATAGCCGACATACCCTGCCGCTCGACCTCAAAGCGGCCGACCAGCTCGGCGGCGAAATGCTGGGCGTCGGCAGCTGAACCGCCGTTGCCGCAGGCCAGTAACTTGCCGTTGCCGACCAGGCAGTCGGTCATCAGCTTCGCCGCCTGGGCAATCGGGCCGGCTAGCGTTGCACCGGCTTCGAGCTTGATCTGGGCGCTGTCGGTGAAATGCTGTCCGATTCGGGAAATCAAATCCATGATGAACTCAAGCTGATACGGGAGCCGTTAGTCTAACACCATCTTGCCGACAGGCCGGCGAGATCGCCGAGATCGGCGGGCCGGCATGGGATGACGGAAAGGGGAAGCCTGTACTCGGCGTGGCTATCTGGCGTTCATCTTTGTTTGGCTTTTGCGGCAGGCGCATCGTGTTTTTTCTGAGGGTCGGTATCCTGGTCTGCGTCGCTTTTTTTGCTTTCCTGCGCGGCCTGTGCAGTGGCCATTGTGACCGGTAGCGGGCTGGCCGCACGCAGATTTACATCGCGCGTCGGGAAAGGAATGTTGATGCCAGCCGCGGCAAGCCGTTTCTCGATCATGAAACGCAGGTCGCTGTCGATGCGCCGTCCATTCGTATGTGCGCCGAGTTCGATCCAGAAGGTCATGGCGATGTCGAGGCCGCTGTCGGCGAAACCGTCGAAATAGACTTCGGGTGCCGGGCTCTTGAGTACCTGCCCATGCGCCTGTGCGCATTCCAGAATGATGTTGGCGGCATCGCGCACTGGCGCGCCGTACTCGATTTGCAGGCCGATTTCGCGGCGCAGACGCGGGTCGGAGTAGGTCCAGTTGATGACCTGATTTTCCAGCACGTTGGAGTTAGGGATCAGCGCCTCAGTGCCATCGAAGGCTTTTACCGTCGTTGCGCGCAGGTCAACGTTGGTGACCGTGCCGGTCACGTCGCCGATGACGACGATATCGCCGACGCGCACCTTGCGCTCAAAGAGCAGAATGATGCCGCTGATGAAGTTTTTGATAATCGTCTGCGTACCAAAACCGACGCCGATCGCCAGCGCGCCGCCGACGAAGGTAAACACCGTCAATGGAATTCGCGCCAGATTGAGAATGGAGACGGCGAGCAGTACCGAGACGGAGATCATCAGCCAGCGGCGCGTAACGGAAGCAACCTGGGCATTGACATTGCCGCGTTCGACGAGCAGGGCAAGGATGCGTTTGGTGATGCGCGCAAACAGCCAGTAACCGAGGCCAAACAGAAAAATGGCGCCGATGCTTTTGCCTACGGTGATGCCATAACTGATCGTGATTTTTTGGCCGTCCGCCTGCGAAATGTCCTCGACGGTGAACAGCTCGTAGTTCCAGACGGAGTAGGCGACGCGTTTGGCGGTTTGCCAGAGATCGTTGAGGCGCAATCCGGTGAGCGCGCTTTCATTGTCCTCTGCCCCCGTGAAATCGCCAATCCAGCGCGCTGTTTCCTGGTTGATCCTGCGTGCCAGTTGGGCGATGCGGTCGTAAATGGTGAGCGCATTGCGGTACAGCGAAAGCACTTCTTTCTCTGCCGCGATTTGTGCCGACTCGCCCTGCATCAGGCTGGTCGTGCGTGCTTCCAGGTCGGCGATTATCGCGCGCAGATTTTCCTGGTTTATGGCAATTTGCTGCCAGCGGTTGTCCTTTTTATCTTTCGTGTTCAGGCTGGCGGCAATCTGGCGCAGGGCGTTGAGGGCGCTCTGGCGCACCTCGTCGGTGCTGTCGGCGGCCAGCAGGAGAATGCGCTGTTCCCAGGCATCGGCGTGAAATTGCTCCAGCAGTTGTAGGGTGCGCAGGCCTTCCAGCGCCATGCTATCGGCGCGCAACGCCTGGTCGATGAAAGCAAGGCGCGAAGCGTCATTGCCGTTTTTCGATGCAGCAAGCAGGCGCTGCCGCTCGGCCAGGCGTTTGGCATGACGGGCGGCCACCTGGTCGACTTCGGTGGATGCCTTGTCCTGCGCGGTGCGCAGGGTGTTCCGGATTTCATTCAGGTTACTTTCCGAGAGCGCTTGCGCCGGCAGGACGCGGGCGACGATGTGCTTCATTTCTTCGATGCGCTGCTTGACGCTGCTGATCTGCGCCTGCAAATAATCCTGGTCGGCGGCGCTGGCCGCCAGTTCGACTTCGGCCGCCTGTTTTTTCAGTTCGGCGATTTCCTGGTTGCGGCGATTGGCCTCGGTTTTTTCATGAGCGGCCTTGTCGCTGGTTAGGCGCACTTCTTCATTAGCCTTGCGCAGGCGTTCGCTGAGAAACTGTTTTTCCGCTTCCCGCATCTGGACGCTGTTTTGCAGCGATTGAAGATGGTCCTGCTGCGTATCCAGTTCATCGCGCAGCGCATCGACGCGCAGGGCGGAATAGGGAGGCTTTTCACCCAATGCCTTGACGGACGGTAGCGTATCTACGGGGGTTGATGCGGTGTTTTTGAGTGCGGCCAGATCGTTGAGCCGCCAGAGCTTTTCATTGCGGAAATAGAGCTGGATGTCGAGCAGGCGCTGACGTTCTTCCTTGTCGGCGGCTGCGGCTGCATCAGCGGGTTGGAGCGCGGCGTTTTCTTCCAGCTTCTGCCGGACTTCGTCGAGATCGGCTTCGGCCTGTCGGCGTAATTCGTCCGACGATTGGTCAGTCGCCGCCTTGTCTTCCGTCTGATTGTCCTTTTTGACAATATTCAGGAGCGATGCCTGTGCTGCCGCAGGGGCAATGAAGGCAGGCGTGAGCAAAACGGTCAGTGCGACCAGACAAACGGAAACCAGCAGGCGGAAAGGCTTCATGGGCGAATGGCGTTGGCGTAAGAACGCAGGCATGAAAATGAGACGATGAAATATTAAAACATGATTGCGGAGCAAGCGCGGTTGCTGTGGTGCATTGATGGCTCGACTCTGAATTGCGTCTGGCGGGGAGCGCGCTTGCCGCCGCGTTTGTCAGAACATAGGTTTCACTAAAAAAGCGCGTCAGAAAGGCGCTACAGGACTTTGCTCAGGAAGCGCAGAGTGCGTTCTTCGCGCGGGTTGTCAAAGATCGCTTCCGGCGTGCCTTCCTCGACCAGCATGCCTTCGTCCATGAACAGCACGCGGTGCGCCACGCGCCGGGCGAAGCCCATTTCATGCGAGACGACGACCATCGTCATCCCTTCTTCGGCCAGTGTCTGCATGACGCTCAGGACTTCGCCGACCATCTCGGGGTCGAGCGCCGAGGTGGGTTCATCGAACAGCATGATCGCCGGTTGCATGGCCAGCGCGCGGGCAATGGCGACGCGCTGCTGCTGTCCACCGGAAAGCTGGTTAGGATAGGCGTCGATCTTGTCCAGCAGGCCGACCTTGATAAGCAGGTCATGCGCCCGCGCCCGGGCCTCTTCTTCAGCGAGGCCGCGTACCTTGATCGGAGCTAGGATGATGTTTTCCTGCACCGTCATGTGCGGAAACAGGTTGAAGCGCTGAAACACCATGCCAATTTCCGAACGCAGTGCGTCGATATTTGTATGGTTGTCATGCACCGAAACGCCGTGAACCAGCACGCGCCCGCCTGAGGCTTCTTCCAGGCCGTTCAGGCAGCGCAAGAAAGTGCTTTTGCCCGAGCCGGACGGGCCGATGACGCAGACAACTTCGGAATTGTGTACCGTACAGTCGATGCCGCGCAGCACCTGTAAGGTACCGAAGCGCTTGGTCAGGCCTTCAACGCGTATCGCCGCGTCCATAGCGCTCCTCCAGTTTTCTGATTCCCCAGGCCAGCCCCAGCGTCAGCAGCCAATACATGAACGAAATCGTGAGATAAGGCTCCCAATAGCGCGAATAGGCGCCGGCGACGGTGCGTGCGGTATAAGCCAGTTCCGCCAATCCGATGGCCGAAATGAGCGAAGAGTCCTTGAGCAGCGCAATGGCATTGTTGCCCAGCGGCGGCAGCATGCGGCGGAAAGCCTGGGGCAGCACCACATGGTACAGGGTGCGCGAGAAGGGCAGGCCAAGCGAGCGCGCCGCTTCGATCTGCCCGCGGTCGATCGACTGGATGCCGGCCCGGAAAACTTCTGAAATATAGGCGCCGGAATTGAGCGTCAGCGCAATGACGCCGGAAATGAGGGCACCATAATTCTGCTTCAGACTGCGCGCCATTTCGCCGGAAATCAGCAAGCCGTCGGTTGGGTTGATGAAGACCGGCAGTACGGCAAAATGAATCAGCAGGATCTGCACGAACAGCGGCGTGCCGCGAAAGAAACTGACGTAGACAGTGGAAGGCCAGCGCAGCAGGTAACGACAGATTTGCCGCGCCGGAGCGTGGCGCGCATCCGCCAGGCGCGCCAGTCCGATGAACAGGCCGAGCACCGTGCCCTGTACGATGCACACGACAGTGACCAGTATGGTCATCTGTAAGCCGTGCCAGAACATCACCTTGTATTCGGCGATGATGTCGGCGCGGAACCATCCAAACCAGAGTACGGGGTCCATCAGTTACGCCGCTCCTGTGTTACTGGGCCGGCAGTACAGGCGCTTCGGCGTGGAACCAGGTTTTATAAATGCGGGCGTAGGTGCCGTCGGCTTTGATGGCGGCAAGACCGGCGTTGAGCTTATCGAGCAGCGCCTTGTTGCCTTGTTTGACGGCGATGCCGAAATATTCCTTAGGAAAATCCGGGTCGCTGACTGTTTTCAACTGCTTGTGCTCCTGCACGCGGTAGGCGATCACGCCATTGTCACCGATAACGGCATCGACACCGCTGTTGGCCAGCTCGGAAACGGCGACCGGCGTACTTTCAAAACGCTTGATGTTCTGGCTGGTTTTGCCGAACTCGCGCGAGGCGATGTCGTCGCCCGTGCTGCCAGTCACTACGCCGATCTTCTTGCCGGCCAGATCCTTCAATCCCTTGATCGCGCTGTCCTTGTGGACGCCGATCAGCTGGCGAGCCTCGAAATAGGGCGCGGTGAAATCATAGGACTGTTTTCGTTTGTCGTTGATCGTTACGCCGGAGATGATGAGATCTACGTCCCCGTTGTTCAGCGCGGCAAAAATGCCGGTCCACGGCGTGTTGACGATCTTGATTTGCAGCCCTGCTTTCTGAGCGACGGCCTTAATGATGTCGATATCGTAGCCGACGATTTCCTTGCTTGGGCTTTCATAGGCAAAGGGCCGATAGGTTGCGCTCGACCCGACCGTAAGTTCCTTCTGCTGTGCGCTGGCGACGCCGGCGAATACAGCGGCCAGACCCAATGGAAGCAGTATTTTGCTGAGCAGTTTCATATGTTTTCTTCCTGAAAAAATCGCCATCCGGCGGACGGCAAAACTAAAAATCTTCGTGTCTTTCTGTCAATTTTGCTGCGGAAGTAAAGCGCAAAAGCGGCATTGTATGCGAAACCGCACGCCACTCTGGAAAATTTTTAACGGCTGTCTTGAACAAGCCGGTAAGCATTTTTCCGTAACCCAAGCGTTAGCGGCATTCGGACATGGTATGGCGAAGTCAGCAGGCTGCATTGCTGAATGCCGTAGCGCTTGTCAGTATATGAATAAATAAAATTCGCGCCCACGTACTTCGTCTCCCGCCCTGTCCCTGTACTTGATTTTCCAGGCGTGTGGGCAGTGAGCCTTCTGTCCAGAGCCTCGCCGACATCCGGCAGAGAATGTTGCCTTGTGCGTTGTATTGTGCGGGGAGTTCGGGCGCCACCGGCTGGCATGAAAAAATCGCTTAGGTCATGGTGTCCGGGGCGTCTTCGCCAATTGACGCCGCATTAGTGGGGCGACGCACAAACTTCTCTTCCCGGCATAAATGTTAATCCGATGGGGATTAACGTCTTCTGTTAGTCAGTCGCGGCATCAAATGCGTTGCGTACCCAGTCGATGTTTTCGCCGTCGATCAGTACGCAATCGATGCGGCATGCGGCGTCGGAACGCTTTTCACTGGCCAGGTAGTGGCGGGCGGCGAGAAGGATGCGCCGCTGCTTGGCGGGTGTGATGCTGGCGGCAGCGCCGCCGAAACGGCGGCTTTGGCGCTGGCGGACTTCGACGAATACCAGCGCGTCGCCGTCACGGCAGATGAGATCGATTTCTCCGCCGCGGCAGTGATAATTGCGCGCGATGACGCGCAAGCCTTGGCGGGCAAGGAATACGGCGGCAGCCTGTTCGGCGCGCCGACCTTTATCGGTGGCCTTCTCGGCCGCAGTGTCGCGGGGTGTGGGATTGGTGCTATTGTTATCGCGCATTGCACGGGGGCTGCGAACAACGAATATGGTCATGACGGAAAATTCGCCCGCATTATATGTAGTCCCGACCCCGCTGGGGAATCTTGGGGACATGACGCAGCGCGCCATCGAGGTGCTGCGCAATGTGCCGTGGGTGGCGGCCGAGGATACGCGGCACAGTGCGCCGTTGCTCCGGCATTTCGGCGTGAACGCCCATTTGCTGGCGGCACACGAGCACAACGAGGAAGCCGCGGCGCAGCAGATCATCGTCCGTCTGGCGGCGGGCGAATCGGTGGCTTTGGTGACGGATGCGGGGACGCCCGCAGTTTCCGACCCCGGCGCCCGGCTGGTGGCGCGTGTGCGCGCCGCAGGGTTTCGTGTGGTGCCGCTGCCGGGCGCGTGCGCGGCGGTTACGGCGTTGTCTGCGGCGGGGATAGAGGCGCCGCATTTTCTGTTCTATGGATTTTTGCCGGCCAAAGCGGCGCAGCGCGAGCGCGCGTTACGCGATCTCGCCGGCTTGCCGTTCACGCTGGTATTTTATGAGGCGCCGCATCGCATTCTCGCGTCGGTCGCCGCCCTGGCGCAGGCGTTGTGCGGCCAGCGGACGTTGGTGATCGCCCGCGAACTGACCAAGGTGTTCGAGACAATCCATGTCGGCCCGCTGGCAGATGGCCTGGCCTGGCTGGAGGCCGACCCTGACCGGCAGCGGGGCGAGTTCGTCCTGATCGTTTCCGGCGCTCCCGCCAGTGACGGCTCCGATGATGAAGGCGCTCGCGTGCTGCGTGTGCTGCTGGCTGATGGGCTGCCGGTCAGGCAGGCCGTCGATCTGGCGCGCGCGATCACCGGTGCGGGCAGGAAAACGCTGTACGGCCTGGCATTGTCGATGGCGGAAGCCAGGGACTCGCCGATCGAATCCAAAACCGAATCCGGCAGGCCGGATGGCCGGTGATTTCTATCCACACTGAAAGGACCCTCAAGCCATGCAAATCACACTGACCCGACCTGACGACTGGCATCTGCACCTGCGTGATGGTGAGGCGCTGAAAGCCGTGTTGCCGCATAGTGCGCGCCAGTTTGCCCGTGCCATCATCATGCCCAACCTGAAGCCGCCGGTGACGACGGTCGATGCGGCGGCGGCTTACCGTCAGCGTATCCTGGTCGCCCTGCCGTCAGGCAGCGGGTTCTTGCCGCTGATGACGCTGTACCTGACGGACAACACGTCGGCGGATGAAATCCGCAAGGCCGCCGACAGCGGTTTCGTGCATGCCGTCAAGTTGTATCCGGCCGGGGCGACGACCAATTCCGACGCCGGTGTCACCGACCTCGCCAAATGCGATGCGGCGCTGGCCGAGATGGAAAAAATTGGTATGCCGCTGCTGATGCACGGTGAAGTGACTGATTCGGCGATCGACCTATTCGACCGCGAAAAAGTATTTATCGAGCGGGTGCTGCAACCGCTGCTCCGCCGTCGCCCGGGGTTGCGCGTGGTCTTTGAGCACATTACGACCCAGGAGGCCGCCGAGTTTGTCGAAGCGGCGGCAGACAATGTAGCCGCGACGATCACCGCCCATCATCTGCTGTATAACCGCAATGCCATTTTTCTCGGCGGCGTGCGGCCGCACTATTACTGCCTGCCCGTGCTCAAGCGCGAACGGCACCGCGCGGCGCTGGTGAAGGCGGCGACTTCCGGCAGCCGGAAATTTTTTCTTGGCACCGATTCCGCGCCGCATGCCCGTCACACCAAGGAGGCGGCCTGCGGCTGCGCCGGGTGTTATACAGCGCTGGCGGCGATCGCGCTGTATGCGGAGGCCTTTGAGGCCGCGGGCGCGCTCGATCGGCTGGAGGCGTTTGCCAGCTTTAATGGCCCGGATTTTTACCGGCTGCCGCGTAATACCGAGCGGATTACGCTAGAGCGCGCCGAATGGCAGATGCCGGTGGAACTGGCTTACGGTTGCGAGGAAAAACTCGTTCCCCTGCGCGCCGGTGAGGCGGTGCACTGGCGACTGGCGGAGTAACCTGGCGGAATCAACGGCTACCGGTTTGTGGGCGCAAACCGGTGCCGCCCGCGTGTTCGCCCTGTTGCCCTGAAAGCCGGCTACGGCGCATCCCTGGAGGCGGGTGTCATTTAACGCCATTTAACAATTCGTAATTCATTATCAATATGCCGCAATATTTTCCGTATTGTCCACCTCTATAATTGCCCGTCGATCAAATGGCATAAAAACGGTAGAGGGATAGTGTTTCATGAGCGAAAAGACAGACGACAAGGCAAACGAAAAAGCAGACGAGAAAAACCAGAAAAATGGCGGTGGCGGCGGCAGTGGGCTCAGTAGAATCCATCGCGTTATTTTTAGCAAGTTCGGGCGCGGCGTGCGCGTTGCGCTGGTCGTATTGCTGCTTGTTGCCGGGTACGGCGCTTACGCCTGGTATGCCGCCAGAAAATCCGCCAGTGAAACACCCAAGCACATTACCGCCGTCGTCAGCCGTGGCGACATTACCCGTTCCGTCCTTGCCAGCGGTGCGCTACAGGCGTTCAAGTCGGTCAAGGTCGGTGCGCAGGTCTCGGGAAAAATCAGTGCGCTTTACGTCAATATCGGCGATCGCGTCAAGGCGGGCGACCCGATTGCCGATATCGATGCCAGCACGCAGCAAAATGCGCGCGACAGCGCGGCGGCAGAGCTGGCGTCGAGCAAGGCGGCGCTACTGACCGCTCAGGCCAAGCTGGAGGAGGCGCGGCAGCGTCACGATCGACAAAAAACGCTGGTTGACAAGGGCGCGGCGGCGCGCGAGACGTTGGAGTCGGCCATTGCCGCGCTGAAGTCGGCAAAAAGCGCGGTGGCCCAGGCGCGCGCGGATATCCAGAAAAGCCAGCTGAGCCTGGACAATGCCGGCGTAACGCTCGGCTATACGCGTGTGACCGCACCCATGGATGGCGTGGTCGTTTCCGTCGCGGTCGAAAAGGGGCAGACGGTCAACGCCGTGCAGGACAGCCCGACGCTGGTCACCATTGCACAGACGGACACCATGACGGTGAAGGCGGAAATCGCCGAGGCGGATGTCAGCGAACTCAAGCCCGGCATGGCTGCCTATTTCACCCTGCTCGGCGCCGATAAAAAACGTTATGAGGGCGTTCTCGAATCGATCGACCCGGCGCCTCTTGCCACGTCAAACAGCACGACGGCGACTTCTGCAGCGACGACTTCTTCTAATACGGAGACAGCTGTTTACTATTACGGAAAAATGGATGTGCCCAACCCGGAAGGCAAGCTGCGTATCGGGATGACCGCCAATATGGTCATTACCGTCGGCGAGGCGAAGAATGTCCTGATCGTGCCGATGACGGCATTGCAAGCGCGCAAGGAAGGGAAGGGGGAAGAAGTCCTGGTGGCGGAGCATGGCAAAACCCGCACGCAGCCCGTGAAAACCGGCCTGGAAGACGGCGTCAATGTGGAAATTCTCGAAGGTCTGAACGAGGGTGAGGAAGTCGTCGTTAGCACGGCCGTGAGCGGTGCGGGCAGCCTGATCGTTGGCGGTCCGGGCGGCCCGGGAGGCCCGTTCTGATGGCGTCACCGCTCATCCGCGTCCGTGGCCTTTTCCGGCGTTTCCCCAGCGGCGATCAGGATATTACCGTTCTCAGAAATATTAATCTCGATATCGAGGCGGGGGAAATGGTCGCCATCATCGGCCAGTCCGGCTCAGGCAAATCGACCCTGATGAATATCCTGGGTTGCCTGGATCGCCCCAGTGAAGGCGAATACCTCATCAACGGTCAGAATACGGCCGATATCGACCCGGCGGCGCGCGCCAGACTGCGCCGGGAAAATATCGGCTTCATTTTCCAGCGCTATCACCTGCTCAGTGACCTGAATGCCTGGGAAAATGTCGCCATTCCCAGCGTTTATGCGGGCATCGGCGCCGAAGCGCGCAGCGCGCGCGCCAAAATGCTGCTTTCCCGCCTGGGGCTGGCAGATCGTCTGGAACATAAACCCAACCAGCTTTCCGGCGGCCAGCAGCAGCGGGTTTCCATTGCCCGCGCACTGATGAATGGCGGACAGATTATTTTCGCCGACGAACCGACGGGCGCGCTGGACAGCCGCAGCGGCGAGGACGTGATGCGGATCCTGGGCGAACTGCATGATGAAGGCCATACCATTATTCTCGTCACGCATGACCGCGATATTGCCGCACATGCCGAACGGATCATTGAAATCCATGATGGCGAGATCATCAGCGACCATCGTCGGTCGCCGTCGCCGCACCATGCGCGCCGCCAAGCCCCTGCCTTGCAGCTGCAGGGCAGCCGGTTTGGCGCCGGCCGCCTGCTTTCCGCCGTGAGTATGGCCTGGCGCGCCATCCGCGGGCACAAGCTGCGTGCCTTTCTGACCATGCTCGGCATTATCATCGGCATTGCTTCCGTGGTAAGCGTGGTGGCGCTGGGCCAGGGGGCGCAACAGCAAGTGCTGGAGAACATCAGCGATCTGGGTTCCAATACGATTCAGGTTTTCCCGGGGTCTTTTGGTGATCGCCGTTCTGCGCGCATCCGCACCCTCGTTCCGGCGGATGCTGAGATTCTCGCCCAGCAAAATTTCATCGACAGCGCGACGCCTACGGTTAACGCCAGCCCCACGGTACGCTATGCCGGTAAAGATTTGACCGGCCAGCTGACTGGCGTCGGCGAGCAATATTTTCAGGTGCAGAACATCCCCATGTTGAGCGGGCGCGTTTTCAGCAAACAGGATGTGGATGATTATGCCGCTGTTGCCATCCTCGACCAGGCTGGCGAAAAAAACCTGTTTGGCGAGGAAAGCGCGCTAGGCAAAATCGTCCTGCTTAACAATGTGCCGGTGCGGATCGTCGGCGTTGCCAACACTGAAAAACAAGCGCATCTGAGCAACAGCAACAACATTAATGTCTTTATGCCCTATACGTCGACGATGAACCGCCTGCTGGGGCGCACCTACGTTTCCAGCATCACATTGCGCATCAGTGATGGTATCGACACGGCGGTGGCTGAAGATGCCATTACCCGTATTTTGACGCGGCGTCATGGCAGCAAGGACTTTACGTTGTTCAACAGCGACAGCCTGCGCAAAGCCATTACCCAGACGACCCAGGTCCTGACGCTGCTCATTTCCACGATTGCCGCCATTGCGCTCGTTGTTGGCGGCATCGGCGTGATGAACATCATGCTGGTTTCAGTGACAGAACGCACGCGCGAAATCGGCATCCGCATGGCCATCGGCGCACGGCAGGGCGACATCATGATGCAGTTTCTGGTCGAAGCGCTCATGCTCTGCCTGCTCGGCGGCGTGTTTGGCATCGGCCTGGCCTATGGGCTTGGCTGGGTACTCAATAAGGCCAGTACAGAGTTCAAGTTGATTTATTCCGCCGCTTCCATTGTTGCCGCCTTTTTATGTGCCAGCGGCATCGGCATGATTTTTGGCTTTTTACCGGCGCGCAATGCGGCCCGTCTCGATCCGGTCGAGGCGCTCAGCCGGGAGTAAGCGCATGCGTGGTGACAGGAAAATGACAGGGAAAATCATAACGTCGAAATGGCCGGAAGCGGCGCGGATTGGGGATTTGCCATGAATGTCAGCGCCAGGTTTCTGCCCATCGTTCTGTTTCTGGCCGGCTGTGCCATGCAGCCGCCGGGGGATTTGCGGCGTGACATCGAGACGACGACTGACATCCCGACCACATGGATGTTTCACTCGGCCATCCAAAGCCAGGCAGGATCGAGCCAATGGTGGCGGGACTATGGCAGCGTTGAACTCAACCGCCTTGTTGAGCACGCGCTGGCGAAAAACCAGAGCCTGGCCGCCGCGGGATTTGCCTGGCGTAAATCCCGCCTGGCCGTAGACAATGCCCTGCAAGATCGCTTGCCCAGCTACAACGGTACGGCTTCGGCCAATTTCAGCCGCAAGCTCGATGACGACACGCAGCGCACGACCTATAACTACAGCGCCAGTCTGGGCATCAGCTATCAGGTCGATCTGTGGGGCAAACTGTGGCTGGCGCAGGATAATGCCCGCTGGGGCCAGGAAGCCAGCGCCGAAGACCTGCTTGCCACGCGCCTTTCACTCATCGGCGACGTCATTGCCCGCTACCTCGACCTGGTCTACGTGGCCGACCAACTGACCCTGAATCGCGCCTATCTTGGCTATGCCGGACAGATTCTCGCAATCACCCGCGCCAGATACGAGGCCGGCGGCGCTTCCCGCCTCGACGTGGCCGAGGCCGAGCAGAATCTGAGCATTCTGGAAAGCAGCCGCGACAACCTTGAAAACCAGCGCCAGCAGCATGAAGTCGCCCTGTCTATCCTGCTCGGCAGTGCGCCCAGACCGTTGCCGAAGGTGCAGGAAACGCTCGCTGATTTCAAATTGCCCGCCGTCGATGTGTCCGTGCCGGCGCGCCTTTTGGCGCAACGCCCCGATCTGCGTGCCGCGCAGTACCGTCTGCAACAGAACCTGGGCAATATTGCCATCGCCGAGCGTGACTTTTACCCGGAACTCAACCTCGGCGCCAGCCTGGGTTCCAGCGCCGAGCGTCTGCGGAAAATTTTTGAAAACCCTGTGGGGGCGTTGACCGCGGCCATTGCCCTGCCTTTCCTGAACTACCACCGCAAGGAGATCGCCCGAAAAGAGGCCGAAGTGGGCTATCAACAGGCCTTGGCGAATTTCCGCCAGACGCTCTACAAGGCGCTGGGTGAAGCGCAGACAGCCCTGCTGGGACTGGGTCTGGCGCAAACCGACGCGGTTCACCTACAACAGCGTTTCGCACAGGCGCGGGAAATCGAAAATCTCACCCTGGCCCGCTACCAGGCAGGCGCCGTCGATTTGCAGAGCTACCTCGAAAAACAAAATGCGACACGTAATGTGGAGGAAAGCCTGCTCACCAACCGCTACCAGCAGCTCAGCCGCAGCCTTGCGCTGCATCTGGCGCTGGGAGGCACAGCCGGCGATCATGAAGCAGCGCGCCCGCGCGCGGATGACGATAAAGCCGACGCCGATAAGGCCGACGACAGGGCTGACGATGCGGTGGGCGATCAAACCGGCAACTCGGCTGGCAATTAATACCTGGCAGACCGGATGGCTGCCCGGGAGCCCTTATGGATAGGGCGTTTTCGGGCAGTTGCCTCTAAAACGCCCTATTTATAAGGGCTTCAGAGCATCCCCTCCGGAGATGCCCTAAATACGCGGGCTTCCGGTCACCTATTTTTGGAGATGCGCCTGCGCTTCCGCCTCCCGAATTTTTCCAATTCTCTCCCTGTCGGGGAGATGTTCCGAAACCCGCGCGGATAAAGGACTTCAGAGCACCCGCCCGGAGATTTTCTATCCACGCGGGTTTCCGGGGAGGCGCCTGGAAACGCCCTGTTTACACGGGCCTCCGGGGTGCCTGCTGGTAAAACAAAACGCCTGCCCGGTGACGCGCTACCGTATAATTCCGTCGGGAAGTCGGCCAGGCAACCGCTGCGCGCTGCGGCGCGGAGAGGAAAGTCCGGGCTTCACAGAGCGGGATGCCGGCTAACGGCCGGGCGCAGCAAGTCGAAAGACCCAAGGCGACGGAAAGTGCAACAGAGAGCAGACCGCCGATGGCCGAATGGGCATCGCCATGTGCGATCGCTGTTTCGGCACAGGCAAGGGTGAAACGGCGAGGTAAAAGCTCACCGCGGACGTGGTAACACGGACGGCACGGCAAACCCCATCCGAAGCAAGGCCAAATAGGGAAGCATGGACGTGGCTCGCGTCGCTTCCGGGTAGGCCGCTTGAGTGCGTCGGTAACGGCGTACCTAGAGGAATGGTTGCCCACGACAGAACCCGGCTTATCGGCCGGCTTCCTTTTTTCCGGCGAGGCGGTGCGCGGCGGGGAGTTTTGCCGGCGTTGCGATTTGCCGTTTTTGTTGCATTTCTAATGTGTGGATAGGGCGAAAACTATGCGGAATATTTGTTTGCGGTGTGGGGGACTTTGGGGGCGGCGACTGATGGCGTTGCTGGCCGTGGTTTCGATGTCGATGGGCGCTCATGCGCAGAATGCCTGGCCGACGCAGACGGTGCGCCTTGTTGTTTCTGCGCCGGCGGGCAGTTCAGTCGATATCGTGGCGCGGCTGGTTGCCGATAAGCTGGGCGGTGAATTGGGGCAGACGGTCATCGTCGACAATAAGGCCGGCGCAGGCGGCACCATCGCGACGGACGCCGTGGTCAAGGCGCGGGACGGGCACACCCTGCTGCTGGCCTATAACGGCCCGATTACCGTGGCCCCCTCGCTGTTTTCAAAGTTGCCGTACGCGCCGCAGCGCGATCTCCTGCCCGTCATTCTGGCGGTGACACAGCCCAATGTGCTGGCAGTGCGTACCGATCTTAAGGTCAATTCGGTGGGCGAGTTGGTGGCGCTGGCCAAGAGTCAGCCGGACAAGATCGATTATGCCTCTGTCGGTAACGGTTCGCTGTCACATCTGGCGATGGAGTTGCTCAAGATGAAGAGCGGAATGTCCATGCTGCATATCCCTTTCAACGGCGGTCCGGCGGCGGCCCTGGCCTTGGGACGCGGTGACGTCAAGGTGCTGTTTGCCGCGCTGTCCAATGTGCAACCGCTCTTGCGCGACGGCAAGGTCAGGCTGCTGGCGGTATCGAATGCCAAACGCTCCGCCGTTTTGCCCGATTTGCCTACGGTGGCCGAGCAGGGGTATCCGGAGTTTGATGCGACGACATGGAATGGCTTTTTTGTGCCGGCCTCCACGCCCAAGACCGTCGTGACGCAGTTGAATACGGCGATCGAAAAGATTCTGGCTTTGCCCGAGGTGAAACAAAAGCTGTTGGTGGCCGGCGCAGAAGTCGCTGGCGGATCGCCTGAGCAATTTGCAACGCTGATCAAAAATGAAACGGCCGCCTGGAAGGGTGTGATCGAACGCGCTGGCATTAAACCGGATTGAGCGCCCGCGCGCCCGCAGCCGCCTGAACGGGCCGCGCCGCGCCCCGAAAGGTGTGCAGAAAAATAACGGCAAAAAATGACGGCAGGCCCCGAGCCTGCCGTTTTCATTACATGCAGGCCGGCCTGCCGCCGGCGCAGAACTGCACGACGCCAACGACCGGCAAAGTAATTGCTGACAGATACCGCTGGAACCCGCGTGGATAGTGCATTTTCGGGCGGGTGCCTCTGAAACCCTTATCAATAAAGGGCTTCAGGGCACCCATTTGGAAATTTAGGTAAATAAAAGACCTCCGGGCAGGCGCTCGAAGATGCCCCGTTTATAAGGGTTCCGGAAGCGCCTACTCTGAAATGCCCTAAATACGCGGGCTAGCGGGCAGTGAGCCCGAAGATGCCCTATCTACACAGGTTTGAGAGAGCTGGTCGGGCACAGTGTTACGGTTTATGTTTTGTGATGCGCTGAAGCCCATGTATTTAGGGCGTTTCAGCACATTTTATGTTTTCTGGTCTGTTTGTAATGGTTTCGGGGCAAGGTACCCGGAGATACCCCGTTTACAAGGGCTCCAGAGCATTTCCTTAGAAATGCCCGCAAATAAAGGACTTGCGGGCGCTCTTCTCTGAAATGACCTAAATACGCGGGCTAGCGGGCAGCCCTTCTGTAATAACTGTGGGTAAAGGAGTTCAGGGCAAGTGCTCCGAAACTAAAAAAACAAGAATCGCCACAGCCTGCGCGCTGATTCCAACCGTGCAACTTCTTTTAAGTCTGTAGCGCTGAGCGGCAGCGCGCCCTGCTGACTTTCCTACCTTCTTTCTTTATCTCGCCAAAGAAAGTCAGCAAAGCAAAATCCGAAGGGTTTTGAACGTTGCTTTAGCAACGGCACGAAGTGCGAGCGAAGCGAGTAAATGCGACCCTAAACGCAGACTTCCCTTGTTGCGTGCAGCTTGTCGACGGGCTTGATAACTCGTTCACGCTCGGATAATCAAGCCCTTGTTTCCGCCAAGCCGCCCCGCGCCTGCGGCTAAGGGGATTAGAGCACTCCGTGCTTACCTATCCGGCAGACCGCCCGTGTATCGGCTTGCAGAACAGCGCGGACGGATTTGTCGTCAGCGGCAGGCCCGAATCGGTGGCGCGCGTGTGCGGCGTGTTGTCGGACACGGTCAAAGACGCAAACGGCCAAACGCCTGAAAACCTGCTGTGGTGGCTGGACGTGGAAGTCGGCTTCCACCCCGCCATGCTGCCCGCCGTGGCGCAAGTGGCCGAATGGGCGGCAGCCTGCGGTTTGGATGCGGAACAGGCGCGCGGCATCGCGCACAATATCCTGATGGATCCGGTGAACTGGGTGGCAGAATGCCGCAGCATGGCCGCGCTGGGCGTACGGCGGATTTTGGAAATCGGCCCCTCCGGCAGCGTGGCCATGCTGACGCAGGCGGTGTTGGACGGGGCAGGAATTGAAGTGCTGGATGTTTCCGGCGCGGAAGGCAAGGCGGCGTTGTTTGGCGCGGAATAAAAGAGATGGGCGGGATTTTGAGCCGCCGGATATAAAAGGCTACCTGAAAAATATTTCTGCTTATTGGAGCGGATGATTTTAGCTTCGCAGAAACTCACTTCGTTCGTTTTAACTTCGTTGAAGCTCACGCTTTCAGGTAGCCTTTAGATTGATGGGGCTGTGTCTATATTTGAGGCTGCCGATTTTCCAGACGGCCTCCGATGCCGTCTGAAAGCGTTAGTTTCAGCGGAGTTAAAGTTTGGAACGGCAAACCGTCAATCAAATAACCGCGTGCTTGCGTACCGCACACACCCTACGCGTTGGTTTTGGGGTTTCGTGTGATTTACAGGTAGGGTGTGTGGCGCAGCCACGCACGCGGTGGGTGGCTATGCAGGTTACGGCTTGTTTAGTTTAAAGCATATTTGGATCGGCATTAATCAACAAAAATACAACTACAATATTTCTGACAAACGATAGAACGCAATGAATTAGTAGTGCAATCAATATTGAATTCCAAAAGCTTCCAAAAGAAATAGATAATGCAACAATTGAGATTAGTGCTGAAAATACAGAAGAAACAACATTTTCAAGAATTAATCTTGTAATATGTTGAAGATAGTCCGATTTTCTTAGCTTATTTAATAACTCACTATTTAAGGCTGTTAATAAAGCCAATATTGTGCCTGAAAAACCAACAAACATTGCACTAAGAGTCGAAATTGCCTGTAACATTTCTTTATTAAATTGTACCAATGGCCATTGGAAGAATAGTATTGCAGCTATAATGGAAAGAAATAATGGCATACCTGCTTCTAAAAATTTCCCATTGATAATCATTTTATAATCCTTTAGCAATACTCATGATGTCGCCAATCATGATAGGCTGAAAGAGCTGCTTTAATACGTTCTTGGAAATCAATTCTTCCTGATAGCAAATTAATATTCAACCTGGATAAATATTCTATCTTTTCCTTGAAAAAATAAACTTGATCAATTTTATCATCTTCATTTTCAACGCCTGATATAAGTAATTCTTTAATATCATTGGCTGGATCTTTGGCAAATTCAATGATTTCATCGATGGATTGTTGATTAAAATTAAGTCTATCTGTTGGAGCTTTCTTGCCCTTAAATTCAATTATTCCACGATACCCTTGTGCTGCTTGTGCACATGATCTAATACCAGAGATGAAGCTTTTTCCAGCTTGACTTTGAGCCTGTATGTTTTTTGCCCCAACCTCAACAATATCCAAATGAACTTGAGTAAAAATATTCATTTTTTTAATTCTGTTTAGAGCGTCTTTCTTAACACCTAAACGGAATTCAAACTGATTATTTGTAAAATAAGAAACATACTCAGCAATTGCTGCGGCTCTCATACCTATATGGTTGTATTGTATAACTATGAATGGTTGGCCATTATTAGGGAAAAATAAAGCACAACATTCCTCGTTAAAAAATTGATTAGAGCTATTTTTTGCATCTCCTGTTGGTTTATCCAGCTCTGCAAGGCCAGGACCATCCAATCTAAATTTCAGAAAATCTAATTCCCAATAAGAAGGAACTCCATTTGTTGCCGGATTGAAAGTAATTTTTTCTAGACGATATTTTTGGTGTTTAATTATGATACACCGTTGATTCAGTTGTTGAATAGAATATAGTTTTTGTATCCCATCTTCAAAAGAATCTCCGTTTGGATTCATACGTGAAATTTCATAGAAATGAAAATTGACGGTTTTCTTTGCCATATTTTTTCCTTTATTTAATCAAATTTATTTACTTCAAAACCACCTTCAAATACTTCCCAGTATAACTCCCCTTAAACTTCGCCACCTGCTCGGGACTGCCTTCCGCAATAATCCTACCCCCGCCATTGCCGCCTTCCGGTCCCAAGTCCACAATCTAATCCGCAGTTTTAATCACGTCCAGATTATGTTCAATAATCACAATCGAGTTGCCTTTTCCTTTCAGACGGCCTATGACTTCCTGCAGCAGGGCAATATTGGCGAAGTGCAGGCCGGTGGTGGGTTCGTCGAGGATATAGAGCGTTTTGCCGGTGTCGCGTTTGGAGAGTTCGGGGGCGAGTTTGACGCGCTGGGCTTCGCCGCCGGAAAGGGTGTTTGCCGAAAGGCAGCGCTGGAGTCCGCGTAAACAGGGCGTTTCCCGGCCCACCTCTGGATCCTTTATAAATAAAGGGCTTCAGGCGAGGTGCTCTGAGATTCACTGTTTACGCGGGTTTGCGGGCATCCTTTCTGCGCCGCCTAAAACATAGCGCTTTGCTGTCTTGTCTTTTGGCAAAGTCAAGCCGCTATTAAGCTTTCAGGGCACTCCTCTGAGATCTGCGTGAATGAGGCAGAAAACATAAAATGCTCGGAAGCCCCCTAAATACAAGGGCCTCACGGCATCAAAAAACATAAACTGGAACACCGTGCCCGATTAACCCTCTGAATTCCGCGTGGATAGGGCGTTTGCGGGCATGCACTTTCAAAACCCGCATGGATAGAGGAGCTCCGGGTAGGCGCCTCTGAAGTCCTTATCAATAAAGGGCTGGCGGGCTGGGCGCCCGGAGATGCCTTAAATACAAGGACTCCAGGGCGTCTTTTCTAAAACCCTTATAAACAAAGAGCCGGTAGGCGCTGCGGCAAAAGCGGCATGTATGTATGCGCGCGCTTTGAGAGCACAAATCCTGCTCAGATCCGTTTGCTGCTGGCTATTCGTAATAAACGACTTTAAGTTATAAATTTTTCCCATTGTTTTTTAAGGAAAAATTTTTTACAAAATTTATTTAAAACCTGTGTAAGTCATTGTACGGATTGAAAAAATCCGGAAAAACGCTTGCATTGCTTTAATCTTTGCCTTAAAGTGGGAGAAAGTGGTGAGAAGTGGAAAATCTTTCTCTAATTTTTCGCAAGAGGTCAGATTCGATGTTTCAGGGTGCAACTGCGCTCAATCTCGATGCCAAAGGTCGGTTAGCCATTCCGGCGCGCCATCGGGAGCCGCTCGCCGCGGCTTCGGGGGGGCACGTGGTGCTGACCGCGCATCCGCATCGTTGTCTCTTGCTGTATCCCGAGCCGGCTTGGGCGCCGATTCGTGACAAAGTGCTGGCGGCCTCGAGCCTCAATCCACAATCGGCAGCAATCAAGCGTTTGCTTGTCGGTAATGCGCGCGACGAGGGCGTTGATGCGGCCGGAAGGTTGCTGGTTGCACCGGAGTTGCGTCAGTTCGCTCAGCTGGAAAAACAGGTTTGGCTGGTTGGGCAGGGAACGCATTTTGAAATCTGGTCGGATGCCAACTGGCAGCGGCAGATGGAAGTCTTTACGGGCATCGGCGATCAGACTTTGCCTTCCGATCTGGAAGGCTTGGCGCTGTGAGCGAACGCTTGATGCATCAAACAGTTCTGTTGAAAGAAGCCGTCGAGGCATTGGCAGTGAAACCTTGCGGAATTTATGTCGATGGTACGTTTGGTCGTGGCGGTCATAGCCGGGCGATTCTCGAACGTCTGAGTGACGGCGGCCGTCTGCTGGCGTTCGACCGTGATCCGCAGGCGGTGGTGGCGGCAAAGGCTATTCAGGATGTCCGTCTGACGGTGCGGCATTGCAATTTTGGCGATTTGTCCAAAGCGTTGCGGGATGCGGGCATCGCTGCGGTGGATGGCGTGCTGCTCGACGTGGGCGTGTCCTCACCACAAATTGATGATGGATCGCGCGGTTTTAGTTTTCGTTTCGACGCGCCGCTCGACATGCGTATGGATACGACTCAGGGTGAAACGGCTGCGGCATTTCTGGCAAGCGCCGATATCAGGGAAATTACGGAGGTCATCAGAAATTATGGCGAAGAACGGTTTGCTTTCCAGATTGCAAAGAAGATTGTGGCTGCTCGGCGCGAGCAGCCGCTTGCAACCACCGGCCAGCTCGCCGCGCTGGTACGCGCGGCCGTGCGGACCCGTGAGCCCGGCCAGGATCCGGCGACGCGGACCTTTCAGGCTCTACGGATTCACGTCAATCGGGAACTCGATCAGCTCGCGCTAGTACTGCCGCAGGCCGTGAATGCGCTTAGGCATGGCGGCCGGCTGGTCGTGATCAGTTTTCATTCACTCGAAGATCGCATCGTCAAGCGTTTCATGCGCGAGCAATCGTCGGCGGACAGGCTGCCGAAGCATCTGCCGCTGCGGGCGGTTGAATTGCCGAAACCGTGTTTGCGCCTGGTCGGTAAGCCGGTGCGTGCGGGTGCGGCTGAAGTTGCCGCCAACCCACGTGCGCGCAGTGCCGTGATGCGGGTGGCGGAACGACTGGGTGATCTGACGATAGCGGAGGCCGCTTGATGATCCGCATTAATATGTTTCTGCTGCTGGCCGCCGTATTTTGCGCGCTGGGTATCGTGACCTCGCAGCACAAGGCGCGCAAACTTTTTCAGGCGCTGGAGGCCGAACAGCGGCACGCTGAAAAACTGGATGTTGAATTTGACCAGTTGCAGCTCGAGTTATCGACCTGGGCGACGTCGCCGCGCATTGAAAAAATTGCCCGGGAAAAACTGAAGATGCACACACCGGAAGCCGGTAGGGTGCTGACGGCATCGACAGGGGGTGTTGCAAGATGATGCGTTTTAGTCCGCGTGCGCATCGATTCGCCGAAAGTCCGGTGCTTAAGCTGCGCCTGCCGGCCTGGCGTTCGCGGCTGATCGGCCTGTTGATTTTGTTTGGCTTTGGCGTGTTGATTGTGCGCGCTTTCTATCTGCAAATGCTGAATGATGAGTTTTTGCAGGGGAAAGGTGAATCGCGCTACCGTCGTGATCTGCAAATCAATGCATTGCGCGGCCGCATCGCCGACCGTAACGGCGACATTCTCGCCATCTCAACGCCGATGAAATCTATCTGGGCGGTGCCGGCGGAAGCGAAGTTGTCACCGCAGCAGACGAAGCAGCTAGCCTCGCTGCTGGAAATGAAGCCCGCTGATCTGAAGAAGAAGTTGGCGAGTGAAAAATCTTTCGTCTTCCTGCAGCGGCAGCTGCCGCCGGAAATCGGTGAGCGCGTCGCGGCGCTAGGGCTGCCGGGCATCGGGCAGGATCAGGAATATCGGCGCTACTACCCGGCCGGTGAAATGACGGCGCATATCGTCGGTTTTACCGGCGTCGATGACAAAGGGCTGGAGGGCGTCGAACTGGCTTTTCAGGATCAGCTGATCGGTCGTGCGGGCAGCCGTAGCGTGATCCGTGACCGGCGAGGTCAGATCATTGAAGACGTGGGTTCGATCAAACCCCCTCAGGATGGCAGCGATATCCGTCTGGCGCTTGATTCGAAAATTCAGTATCTCGCTTACAGCCAGCTCAAGCAGGCCGTTACCGAGCACAAGGCCAAAGCGGGCGGCGCCGTCGTCATTGATACCCGCACGGGCGAAATTCTGGCGCTGGCCAACTGGCCGACGTATAACCCAAACAACCGTGCGCGCCTGTCCGGGGCGCAGCTGCGCAATCGTGCGCTGACCGATACCTATGAACCCGGTTCGGTCATGAAGCCTTTCCCCATCGCACTGGCGATGGATCACGGCAAGGTGAATTTCAATACGGTCATCAATTGCGCGCCCGGCCGCATGAAAATTGGCCCGGCAACGATTTCTGATGCGCATCCGCATGGCGACCTGACGGTGGCGCAGGTGATCCAGAAATCGTCCAATATCGGTACGGCAAAGATTGCCGCCATGCTCTCGCCGCGCCAGATGTGGGAAATGTTCAACACGGTCGGTTTCGGCCGTACGCCGCAGCTCGGTTTTCCGGGCGAAGTGAGCGGCCGGCTGCGGCCGTGGAAGCAGTGGCGTCCCGTCGAGCAGGCAACCATGTCGTATGGGCACGGTATTTCCGTTTCGCTAATGCAGATGGCGCGCGCCTACACGGTATTTGCACGTGACGGTGAGCTGATCCCATTGACGCTCACCAAATCCGAAGATGTCGATGCGACGCCGGAAGGCACCCAGTCAATCTTTACGCCTAAAACAGCACGGGCAGTGCGCACCATGCTGGAAATGGCGGTTCAGTCGGGCGGCACGGCGCGCAAAGCGCAGGTGGCCGGTTACCGCGTCGCTGGTAAAACGGGGACGGCTTACAAGATCGAGGGCGGGCAATATGTCAAAAAATACATTGCCTCATTCGTCGGTTTTGCGCCGGTTTCCAATCCGCGTCTCGTAGTGGCGGTCATGATCGACGAGCCGGGTGCCGGGCGGTATTACGGCGGTGATGTTGCCGGGCCGGTGTTTTCCGGCATCATGGGCAGCGCTTTGCGCACGCTGGGCGTCCCGCCCGATGCGCCGCTGGGTACGCCGGAAAAGCCCGTGCTGCGGACGGCTGGAGTGGAAAAATCCAATACGCCGGTGCGCGTCGCCGGCAGAAGCGGAAAAAATATCAGCTCGCCTGCGAAGGAGTCATTATGAGTCGGCCGAATGTTCCGCCCTCACTTTCCGCGGCTGATGTCCTGACGCAGTTGCGCGCGCAGGGCGCCGATCCGCTGGGCGTTACCGACGATAGCCGTCAGCTTCAGCGGGGCGATCTGTTCATGGCCTATCCGGGCGATTCTGCCGATGGCCGCACGCATATCGCCGATGCTGTTGCGCGCGGCGCGGCGGCCGTGTTGTGGGAGGATGGCGATGCCTTCTCCTGGCAGCCGGAATGGCGTCTGGCCAACCTGCCGGCGCAAGGTGTGCGCGCCCTGTGCGGACCGCTGGCGCATGCCATTTTCGGGCAACCGAGCGAACGGTTATCGTTGATTGCCGTGACTGGCACCAATGGTAAAACCTCGATTAGCCACTGGCTGGCGCAGGCGCATCCGCGGCCCTGCGCGTCGATCGGCACACTGGGCGCGGAATTCCGCAATATGCTGGAAACAACCGGGCTGACGACGCCGGAAGCGACGACGTTAGCGCGCTGTCTGCGCCGGTTTGCCAATGCTGGGGCGCAGGCTTGCGCCCTGGAGGCCAGCTCGATCGGTATTGAGGAAGGGCGGCTCGATGGCGCTCATGTCGATGTGGTGATCTTTACCAATCTGACACGCGACCATCTCGACTATCACGGCACGATGGAAGCCTATGCGGCCGCCAAGAAGCGTTTGTTCGACTGGCCGGATCTGCGACTGGCCGTCATCAACGTCGACGATCCGTTTGGCGCCGAACTCGCTAGACAAACAACGGCTTGCCGGACGGTGGGATATGCCACCCAACCCGACAAGGGCGTCAGCTGTGCGAATGTCCTGCGCGCCGAATCGATTCAGGAAACCGCCGAAGGCATGTCTTTCTGGCTGGTCATTCCGGAAATTCATGACATGCCGGATTGGCCGCACGGCCGCGCCAAAATCGAGACTGGCCTACTGGGGCGTTATAACGTTTCAAATCTGTTGGCCGTGGCGGCTGTACTGGCTGATGCCGGGATGACGCCGCGCGAAATCGCCGGACGTCTGCATGCGCTGACGCCGCCGCCGGGGCGGCTGGAAAAAATTGGCGGCGCTGATGATCCGCTGATTGCCGTCGATTACGCACATACGCCGGACGCGCTGGAAAATGCGCTGATCGCCTTGCGTGGCCTGGCTGAGGCGCGCGGCGGCGGGTTGACGGTCATTTTCGGCTGTGGCGGTGACCGTGATGCCGGTAAGCGTCCTTTGATGGGTGAAGTCGCCGCGCGGCTGGCCGATCGTGTCGTGATCACCAGCGACAATCCGCGCAGTGAAGATCCGGAACGGATTGTTGAAGCCATTCGCGTCGGCGCGCCCGATGCGGAGTTCATTGTCGATCGTGCTGCGGCGATTCGTCGTACCGTGCTGGCCGTGTCGTCGACAGAGGTCATTCTGCTGGCGGGCAAAGGGCATGAGCCTTATCAGGAAATCGCCGGCGAACGCCGCCCGTTCTCGGATGTTGCTGAAGTGCGGGCGGCGCTGGCCGTACGCCGGGAGGTGCGTTCATGAGTGCGATGCGCCTGCAGGAAGCTATTCAGGCGATGGGCGGTTATCTGCTCGACGGCCGGGCGGAGGAAGGGCGTGACCGGTTGTTGACCGGCGTTTCCTGCGACAGCCGGCAGATTGCCGCGGGCGAGCTTTTTATTGCCTTGCGCGGCGAACGTTTCGACGGCCATGATTTTCTTGCCGCCGCCCAGGCAGCGGGCGCTGCAGCGGCGGTCATCGACGGACACGCCGTGCAGAAAGTCGATGTTCCCGGTCTGCCACTGGTCGTCGTGGCTGATACGCGGCAGGCGCTGGGTTTGCTGGCCGGCTGGCGACGTTCGCGTTTTTCCTTGCCGCTGATTGCCGTAACGGGGAGCAACGGAAAAACGACGACCAAGGAAATGATCGCCAGCATCCTGCGCGCCGCTTTTGGCGATGCCGTGCTGGCAACGCAGGGCAACTTCAATAACGATATCGGGCTACCGCTGACCCTGCTGCGGCTTGAGGCGCGACACCGCGCGGCCGTTGTCGAAATCGGCATGAACCGGCCCGGAGAAATTATTGCGCTGGCGCGTCTGGCGCGGCCAACTGTGGCGGTTGTCACCAATGCACAGCGTGCTCATCTGTCCGGCATGGGGTCGCTGGAAAACGTCGCTGCCGAAAAAGGCAGTCTTTTCGGTGAGCTGGATGAGTCCGGCGTCGCCGTGATCAATGCCGACGATCCGTGGGCTGAGCGGTGGCGTGCGCAGGCAGCTGGTCGACGCATTGTCGATTTTGCCTTTGAATCCTCAGCCAGTGTGCGCGGCCGTTATGCGGGGCATGGGCTGGAATCCCGCCTGTATTTGTCGACGCCTGCGGGTGAGGCGGAGGTCGCCTTGGCGGCGCCCGGTATCCATAACGCCCATAATGCACTGGGCGCGGCGGCGGCGGCATGGGCGGCGGGGCTTGGGCTAGACGCCATTTGCGCCGGTCTGGAGGCTTTCGCCGGCGTCAAAGGGCGTTTGCAGCGGCTGGCCGGGCCGAATGGCGCGTTGCTGCTCGACGATACGTATAACGCCAATCCCGATTCCGTGCGAGCCGGCATTGATGTGCTAGCGGCAATTCCCGGACGCAGAATTCTGGTGCTCGGTGACATGGGCGAAATCGGTGACATGAGCGGCCAGTATCACGACGAGGTAGGCGGCTACGCCAAGAGCCAGGGGATTGACCGCCTGCTGGCGCTGGGTGAGACGAGCCTGCTGGCAGTGCGCAATTTCGGTGCGGGCGGCGAACATTTTCGCAGGCTGGAATCTTTGGTGGCCGCGCTGCGGCAGGAGATGCAGCCCGGAACGACCGTGCTGGTCAAAGGCTCGCACTTTATGCACATGGAACGGGTGATCGAAGCCTTGCTGGCAACGCCTCAAGAAAATACCGGCACCCCGCCGAAGGATGCGCCCAAAAAACCGGCGGGATATGTAGAACGGGCAGAGCGGGCGGAGCAGGCAGAACAGCCCGCAAAGCCGCAATTGACAGGAGAGCAACCATAATGCTGTTGGCTCTGGCGCAATGGCTGTCGCAAAGCATCAGCGGATTCAATGTATTCGCTTACATCACCTTGCGCGCGGTCCTGGCGGCGCTGACGGCGCTGACGATTTCCTTTATCGCCGGGCCCTCGGTGATTCGCTGGCTGGCGGCTAAAAAAATCGGCCAAGCCGTGCGTCAGAACGGCCCGCAGACGCATCTTTCCAAATCGGGAACGCCGACCATGGGCGGCGTGCTGGTTCTGATTTCGATCGCCGTTACAACACTGCTTTGGGGCGATCTGACAAATCGCTATATCTGGGTGATTCTGATCGTGACGCTGGGTTTTGGTGCGATCGGCTGGTATGACGACTGGAAAAAAGTCGTCTACCGCGACCCCAAAGGGTTGGCGAGCCGCTGGAAATATTTCTGGCAGTCGGTGATCGGGCTGCTCGTCGCCCTCTATCTGGCGATGACTTCGACGCTGCCAGCGCAAACGCAACTGATCGTGCCGTTTTTCAAAACGGTGGCGTATCCGCTCGGTATCGCTGGTTTTGTCATTCTTACTTATCTGGTCATTGTTGGCACCAGCAACGCCGTCAATCTGACCGATGGTCTCGATGGTCTGGCGATCATGCCGGCGGTGATGGTCGCGGCGGCGCTGGCGATTTTTGCCTACGTGGCCGGCAATGCCGTTTTTGCCCGTTACCTGCTGATGCCGTATATCCCCGGCGCAGGCGAGCTGGCCGTTTTTCTTGGCGCATTGACGGGTGCGGGACTGGGATTTTTGTGGTTCAACGTCTATCCGGCGGAAGTTTTTATGGGCGATGTAGGCGCGCTGGCGCTGGGCGGTGCGCTGGGTACCGTGGCCGTGATCGTCCGTCAGGAAATTGTGCTGGCGATCATGGGCGGTATTTTCGTTGCCGAAACGCTGTCGGTCGCAGCGCAGGTGCTCTATTTCCGGCTGACGGGCGGCAAGCGCATTTTCCGGATGGCGCCGCTGCATCACCACTATGAGCTGGGCGGCTGGAAAGAAACCCAGGTCGTCGTTCGTTTCTGGATCATCACCATCATCCTGGTGCTGATCGGACTGTCCACGCTGAAGATCCGTTGAAATGCGCACCGAAAAAATGTTCCCAGAGACACCGGAAACAATGCCCGCAGACAAGGCATTGCAGGGGAAACGCGTCCTGACGCTTGGGCTGGGAGAAAGCGGCCTGGCGATGGCGCGCTGGCTGGCGCGCGAGGGCGCGCGCGTTCGCGTGGCCGATAGCCGTGCTGCGCCGCCGAATGCAGATGCACTGCGCGCATCCGTTCCGGACGCCGAACTGTTTTTCGGCGGTTTTCCTGAAGCGGCGTTTGCGGAGGTTGATCTGCTGGCGATTTCTCCCGGCGTGCCGGCACAGACGCACGCAGTTGCCGCTGCCGTGGCTGGCGGTTTGCCGCTCATCTCCGAAATCGAACTGTTTGCCTGGGGCGTGCGCAAATATGCGCCGCATGCAAAGATCATCGCCATTACCGGCAGCAACGGCAAGACGACGACGACGGCGCTGACAGCGCATTTGCTTTCGGCAGCCGGCGTGCCGGCCGTTGCTTGCGGCAATATTTCGCCTTCGGCGCTCGATGCGCTGATGCAGGCGCTGGCTGATGGTGCGTTGCCGGAAGTCTGGGTACTTGAATTATCGAGCTTCCAGCTGGAAACGACCCGTTCGCTGAATGCCGTGGCAGCGACGGTGCTCAACATCAGCGAAGATCATCTCGACCGCTATGCCGACATGGCCGCTTATGCAGCGGCCAAGGCCCGCATATTTACGGGCTGCCGGACGATGGTCGTCAATCGCGACGATGCGTGTGTGGCGGCCTGGGCGGGCGAACAATGGGCGCCGCCGCACCGCATCAGTTTTGGTCTAGATCGTCCATCGCGCGCCGGGGATTACGGTATTGCCGACGGTTGGATCGTGCGCGGCGAAACGCGCCTAGCCGCCCTGGCGGATTTACCGCTGACGGGCCTGCACAATGCCGCCAATATCATGGCGGCGCTGGCGCTCGGCGAGGCGTTTGACGAAGAAAATGGCATTTTGCCGCAACGCCTGCTGGCCGGACTGGCGACGTTTTCCGGCCTGCCGCATCGCGTTGAAAAAGTGGCGGAAATCGGCGGAGTTGCTTATTTCGATGATTCCAAAGGCACCAATGTCGGCGCGACGCAGGCTGCGCTGCAAGGTTTGGGACGCAAGGTCGCGATCATTCTCGGCGGTGAAGGCAAGGATCAGGATTTTTCCCTACTGCGGCCTGCATTGACCGCACATGCACGCGCTGTGGCGCTGATCGGCCGTGATGCCCGTCTGATCGCCGAAGCGGTCGGCGAAGTCGGCGTTCCCGTGCATTTCTGCGCCGATCTGCCGCAGGCAACGCGCTGGTGCGCCGCCCAGACGCAGCCAGGAGATGCCGTGCTACTTTCGCCGGCCTGCGCCAGCTTCGACATGTTCCGTAATTACGCCCATCGCGCCGAAGTGTTCGTTGCCGCCGTACATGCACTGCAGCGTGAGCTAAAAGATACGGTGGCGCATACGGCGGTAGAAAATTCAGTTAAAGGATCCGTGCGATGATCCCATCCTTTGACACGCCGCGCCGTCTGCCTGCCGAAGTCGATCTGACGCTGCTGTGGAGCGCCCTGTTTTTGCTGCTTCTGGGCATGGTCATGGTCTATTCGGCTTCGGCAGCCATTGCTGAGGCCGACCGCTATACCGGCAATCATCCGGCGTACTATCTGGTGCGTCACGGCATTTTTCTGGCCATCGGCCTGAGCGCAGCAGCGGTGGCTTTTCAGATTCCGATGACAACATGGGAGCGGATTGCGCCCTGGCTTTTCGTTGCCGGTTGCGTGCTGCTGGCGCTGGTATTGATTCCGGGGATCGGGCGCGAAGTCAATGGTGCGCGCCGCTGGCTGCCGCTGGGTGTCGTCAATCTCCAGCCGTCCGAACTGATGAAGTTGTTTGCCGTACTCTATGCCGCCGACTATACGGTGCGCAAGATGCCGTACATGCATAACCTGAAAAAGGCTTTTCTGCCGATGGCGTGCGCGATGATTGCCGTCGGCGTGCTGTTGCTCAAGGAACCGGATTTCGGCGCCTTTGTCGTTGTGATCTCGATTGCTATGGGCATCCTTTTCCTTGGCGGGATGCGGGCCCGCTTGTTTGCCGTGCTGATCATCGTGCTGCTGGCCGCATTTACCGCGCTGATCATTACTTCGCCCTACCGGCGCGACCGCATTTTCGGCTTCATGGATCCGTGGGCCGATGCGTTTGGGCGCGGTTATCAGCTTTCGCATGCGTTGATCGCTTTCGGGCGCGGCGAATTCTTTGGCGTCGGGCTGGGCGCCAGTGTCGAGAAGCTGTTCTACCTGCCCGAAGCACATACCGACTTTCTGCTGGCGGTGATTGCCGAAGAGCTCGGTTTCGTCGGCGTTACGCTGGTGGTCGTTCTCTTTGGGCTGCTTATCCAGCGGGCGTTTGCCATCGGTCGCCAGGCCGTCACGCTTGACCGCCTTTATCCGGCGCTGGTGGCGCAGGGCATCGGCATCTGGATCGGCGTGCAGGGGTTTATCAACATGGGCGTGAATATGGGCGTGCTGCCGACCAAAGGTCTGACGCTGCCGCTGATGAGCTTCGGCGGATCGGGCATCCTGATCAATTGCGTCGCGCTGGCGATCGTCCTGCGCGTCGATTGGGAAAACCGGCAATTGATGCGAGGCGCCAAATTATGAGGTCCGCAACATTGACGCTTTTGGTCATGGCCGGCGGTACCGGCGGCCATGTGTTTCCCGGTCTGGCGGTGGCCGATCTTCTGCATGCGCGCGGCTGGAACGTCATCTGGATGGGGAATCCGGACAGTTTCGAGGCGCGCACCGTACCGGCGCGCGGTTACGAAATGGCCTGGGTGAAGTTCGGCGCATTGCGCGGTAAAGGATTGCTGCGCAAACTGCTGCTGCCGTTCAGTCTGCTGTCCGGCTTTTGTCAGGCGCGGCGCGAAATTCGCCGTATCCAGCCGGACGTTGTGCTTGGCATGGGTGGGTATATCAGCTTTCCCGGCGGCATGATGGCCGCGTTATCCGGCCGCCCGCTTGTGATTCATGAACAAAATTCCATTGCCGGGCTGGCCAATCGTGTTCTCGCCGGTGTAGCCAAACGCATCGTCTGCGGCTTTCCGGATGCGTTGCGCAACAGCGTCTGGGCGGGTAATCCGGTGCGCGCCGAAATCGCGCATCTGCCGCCGCCGGCCGAGCGTTTCGCTGATCGTCCGGCCGGGGCGCCGATCCGTCTGTTAGTACTGGGCGGCAGCCTGGGCGCCGCGGCGCTCAACGATATTGTGCCGCGCGGTTTGGGGCTGATTCCCGAGGCGGAACGCCCGCAGATCGTGCATCAGGCGGGCGCAAAGCATCTGGCGCAGTTGCAGGCAAATTATGCCGCAGCCGGCGTGCGCGCCGAATGCGTCGATTTTATCGAAGATATGGCCGGCGCCTATGCCTGGGCCGACCTGGTGTTGTGCCGTGCCGGGGCGCTGACCGTCGCCGAACTGGCCGCAGCGGGCGTGGCGAGCATTCTCGTGCCTTATCCATATGCCGTGGATGACCATCAAACGGCCAACGCCCGTTTTCTCACCGCGGCGGGGGGTGCCATCCTGTTGCCGCAGGCCGAGATGACGCCGGAGTCGGTCAGCCTGATCCGCAACTATACGCGCGGACAATTGTTGCAGATGGCCGAACGCGCGCATGCGCTGGCCAAACCGGAAGCCGCCGAAACGGTGGCGCAGATTTGCGAAGTGCTGGTCAGACCGGCCAGCGGCGGCGGAGAACAGCATGCGGCATAAGGTTAAACACATTCATTTTGTCGGCATCGGCGGTTCCGGGATGAGCGGTATCGCGGAAGTGCTCGCCAATCTGGGCTTTACGGTCAGCGGTTCTGATCTGGCCGACAGTGCGACAACGCGCCGTCTGGCGAGCATCGGTATTCGTATTGCCGTCGGCCATGCCGCTGCGAATATTGCGGGTGCTGATGCTGTGGTCGTATCGACGGCGGTGCATGCGGACAATCCCGAAATCACGGCGGCCCGTGAGCGAAAAATTCCCGTTGTACCGCGTGCGCAAATGCTCGCTGAGCTGATGCGCTTGAGGCGAGGCATCGCCGTCGCGGGTGCGCACGGCAAAACGACGACGACCAGCCTGGTCGCCTCGATTCTGGGTGAAAGTGGAATGGACCCAACCTTCGTCATTGGTGGCCGGCTCAATGCCGCTGGTGCCAATGCGCGGCTCGGTGCGGGTGAGTTTATCGTCGCCGAAGCCGATGAATCGGATGCTTCTTTCCTCTATTTATCGCCGGTGATTTCTATTGTCACCAACATCGACGCTGACCATATGGAAACTTATGGACATGATTTTGGCCGGCTCAAGCAGACATTCATCGATTTTCTGCAACGCCTGCCGTTTTATGGCGTGGCGGTACTTTGCACTGATGACGCCAACGTGCGCGAAATCATGCCGGCGGTGACGAAGCAGATCGTCAGCTATGGCCTCGATCCGGCAGCAAACGTGCGCGCCGAAAACATCGTGGCGGATCATGGGCAGATGCGGTTTGACTGTGTGCGCACGAACGGCGGCGTCTCGCGTTTGCCGGTCACGCTCAATCTGCCAGGCGTTCACAATGTGCTCAACGCGCTGGCGGCGATTGCCGTGGCCAGTGAGCTGGGCGCACCCGATGCGGCGATTGTCAGGGCGCTGGCCGAATTCAAGGGCGTTGGCCGGCGCTTCCAGCGCTATGGTGAGGTGGCTTTGCCGGGCGGCGGCGCATTTACGCTGGTTGATGATTACGGCCATCATCCGGCGGAAATGCGTGCGACGATTGCTGCGGCTCGCGGCGCTTTCCCGGGCCGCCGTCTGTTATTGGCGTTCCAGCCGCACCGTTACTCGCGTATGCGTGACTGTTTTGAGGATTTCGTCAGCGTGCTCTCCAGTGTCGATGCTTTAGTGCTGGGCGAAGTCTATGCCGCGGGCGAGGCGCCGATCGTGGCGGCGGACGGGCGTTCGCTGGCGCGCGCACTGCGCGTGGCAGGAAAAATCGAGCCGGTTTTTGTCGAGGACGTTGCGGCGATGCCGGCGGCAATTATCGATGCGGCGCGTGACGGTGATGTCGTCATGACGATGGGCGCCGGGTCGATTGGCAGCGTACCGGGAAAACTGGCTGCCGGATTGGTCGGCGAGGCTTCGTAAAGGATGAATGGAATGAGCCTAGAGGTGACATTTTTGGCAAAAGCAAGCGATACAGGCGGTGCGCATGAGTCCGTTCGGTAAGGTTGCCGTGCTGATGGGCGGGCGCTCGGCGGAGCGCGATATTTCGCTCGACAGCGGTTCGCGGGTATTGGCAGCGCTGCAACGGCAAGGCGTCGATGCGCAGGCGTTCGATCCGGCGGAACGGCCGTTGAGTGATCTAGCGGCGTTCGACCGCGCCTTTATTGCGCTGCACGGGCGTTATGGCGAGGATGGCACGATTCAGGGCGCGCTTGAATTGATGGGCGTGCCTTATACCGGCAGCGGTGTGATGGCTTCGGCGGTTGGCATGGATAAATGGCGCACCAAGCTAATCTGGCGCGCAGCCGGTTTGCCGATGCCGAATTTCATCATGCTGGACGAGAACTGCGATTTTGAGGCGGCTGAACGGCATCTGGGGCTGCCGATTTTCGTCAAACCGGCGTGTGAAGGCTCGTCAATCGGCATTACCCGCGTCAGTCGGGTGGGGCAATTGCAGGCTGCTTACCGCGAAGCGGCAAAGCACGATACCTTGGTCATCGCCGAGCAGGCAATTTCGGGCGGCGAGTATACGGTGGCCGTTCTGGGCGACGAGGCGCTGCCTGTCGTCCGTATTGTTCCGGCAACCGAGTTTTACGACTACGAGGCCAAGTATCTTCGCAACGATACCCAATATTTATGCCCGTGCGGTTTGCCGGAGGCGCGTGAGCGGGAAATGCGCGCGCAGGCGCTGGAAGCTTTTCGCATTCTTGGCTGCCGGGGATGGGGGCGGGTCGATTTTCTGATGGATGAGCGTGGCGCAGCCTATTTGCTCGAAATCAATACCTCTCCAGGAATGACGGATCATTCCCTTGTGCCAATGGCGGCCCGGGCGGCAGGAATTTCTTACGAGCAGCTTGTCTGGCGTGTGCTGGAACAGGCCGCACTGGGGTGAATGATGTGGAATCGTCCGCGACTGATGATGGCCGTTGCTGATCTGCTTTTTGTGATCGGCGCGGCTGCATTGCTGGTTGCCGCGGTGATTTGGGGGATGCATCTACCGTTTTTTCCGCTGCGCGAGGTCGTCTTCCAGCGCGAACTTCAGCATGTGCGGATGGACGATGTTGAACAGATTTTGACGGAACGCTTGCATGGAAATTTTTTCAGTATCGATCTTGATCGTTTGCAGCAGACAATTGAAGAGTTGCCTTGGGTGCGTCACGCGCAAGTGCGCCGGCAGTGGCCGGGACGCATTGAGGTGGATGTCGAGGAGCACCTGCCGGCCGCCCTATGGGGGACTTCCGGCGGACAGCTTGTCAATTCATATGGCGAACTGTTTTTTGCTGATGTTACGGATATGCCGCAGCGTTTGCCGGTACTGACAGGGCCGATCGAGATGGCGCAGGAAATGCTCGACTATTTCCGCCAGGCGGAAACCTTGCTGGCATCGGTCAAACGCTGGCCGAAGGCACTCGATGTTTCGCCGCGTTTGGCACTGCGCATGACGCTCGATGATGGCATGGTTGTCGAACTGGGACGGCAGCAGGAGAAAGCACCGATCAAGCAACGGATTGAGCGTTTCGTCGAGCATTATCCAAGCGTGCTGACGGCGGCCGGGCAGCCGCCAGCGGCTGTCGATATGCGTTATCCGAACGGGTTTGCGCTGCGTGTCGGCGCGGTGGCGGCTACTGAAAGTAAAGGAAGGCCATGAGTAGGGAAAATAAGGAATTCATTGTCGGTCTTGATATCGGCACGACCAAGGTCGTCGCACTGGTTGCCGAAATTACTCCGGAAGGCAGCCTCAATATCATCGGCATGGGGTCGCAGGATTCGCGCGGCCTGCGCAAAGGGGTTGTCGTCAATATTGAAGAGACGGTCGCAACGATTTCGCGCGTCATGCAAGAAGTCGAGCTGATGGCCGACTGCAGGATCAAGGACGTGTATACCGGGATTGCGGGTAGCCATATCCGCAGCTTCAATTCAAACGGTATGGTGGCGATCAAGGACAAGGAGGTGACGCCGGCCGACATCGAGCGCGTCATCGAAACTGCGCGCGCCATGCCGATTCCCGCCGATCAGGAAATTCTGCATATCCTGACGCAGGAATTCATCATCGATGATCAGGATGGCATCCGCGAGCCGATCGGCATGAGCGGCTTTCGTCTCGAGGTGAAGGTGCATATCGTCACGGGCGCCGTTTCAGCGGCGCAGAACATCGTCAAATGCGTGCGCCGTTGCGGTCTGGAGGTTTGTGATCTGGTTTTGCAGCCGCTGGCGTCGAGCTATGCCGTGTTGTCGGAAGATGAAAAGGACCTCGGCGTCTGCCTCGTCGACATTGGCGGCGGGACGACCGATCTTGCCGTGTGGACACAGGGGGCGATCCGCCATACGGCCGTGATCCCGATCGCGGGCGATCAGGTGACCAACGATATTGCCATGGCGCTGCGCACGCCGACGCGTGAGGCGGAGGATATCAAGCGCAAGTTTGGCTGTGCACTGTCCGATCTGGCCGATCCGGAAGATGCGCTCGATGTGGCCGGGGTCGACGATCGTCCATCGCGGCGGCTGTCGCGGCGCGCGCTGGCCGATGTGATTCAACCGCGCGTTGAGGAATTGTATGAATTGATTCAGGCCGAATTGCGCCGTGCCGGCTTTGAGGAAGTGCTCTCGTCCGGCATCGTACTGACCGGCGGTGCGTCAATCATGCCGGGCATGATCGAGCTGGGCGAAGAGGTCTTCCACATGCCGGTACGGCTAGGCATCCCAAAGTATTACGGTGCACTGGCCGATGTCGTTCAGAACCCGCGCTTTGCCACGGCCTGCGGCTTGCTCATGGAGGCGCAGGCGCAGCGCAAGCGTGGATTGAAGGTGCGCGAGACCAGCAATGCCCGGCAGGTTTTGGGGCGGATGCGTTCGTGGTTTGAAAAGAATTTTTGAGGAAATGCTGAGACATCGTTGTTTGTGCGTATTTATTAATGTTTTTTTTGCGAAGGAGAAACGCTATGGCCATGTTTGAAATCATCGACAAAGAAGAAAGCGCGAGCGATACGGAAACCATTATCAAGGTTGTCGGTGTCGGTGGGGCAGGCGGCAACGCCGTCGATCATATGATCCGCGAAGGCGTCATGGGGGTCGATTTCGTCGCTGCTAACACGGATGCGCAGGCGCTCAAGCGCTCTGTCGCGCATCGCAAAATTCGTCTCGGCAAATCCGGCCTGGGAGCAGGCGCCAAACCGGAAGTCGGCCGTAATGCAGCGCTGGAGGAACGCGAGCAGATTGCCGAGACGCTGCGAGGCGCCAATATGGTTTTCATTACCGCTGGCATGGGCGGCGGCACCGGCACGGGCGCCGCGCCGATCATCGCCGAGGTCGCGCGTGAAATGGGGATTCTGACGGTCGCCGTCGTGACCAAGCCGTTTGCCTTTGAAGGCAAGCGCGCCAAAGTGGCTGAGGCCGGTCTGGTTGAGTTGCAGAAGAACGTTGATTCGCTGATCGTGATCCTCAACGACAAGTTGATGGATGTGCTCGGTGATGATGTTTCGATGGAAGATGCGTTCAAGGCTGCCGACAACGTACTGCGCAATGCGGTCGGCGGTATCGCCGAGATCATCAATTATCCTGGCCTCGTCAATGTCGACTTTGAAGACGTGCGTACGGTCATGAGCGAGATGGGAATGGCAATGATGGGGTCGGCCAGTGCCGCTGGCGTTGATCGCGCCCGCATTGCCGCCGAACAGGCCGTTGCTTCGCCGTTGCTCGAAGGCGTTAATCTTTCGGGCGCCAAGGGCGTGCTGGTCAATATTACGGCGACCCGCGGGCTGAAGATGAAGGAAGTCAACGAAGTAATGAGCACGGTGCGTGAATTTGCTGCCGAAGACGCGCATATTATTTTCGGCGCGGTTTACGATGAGTCAATGGCCGATGAAATTCGCGTCACTGTTGTGGCGACGGGCCTGGGGCAAGCGCAAGCGCGCCGTCAGGGATTTACCGTCATCGATACGCCGGTGGCGCAGGCGACCGGAACGAATGATGCCTATGCCATGCATGCCGACGCGATTGACTACGCTGCGCTCGATGGCATTCCAGCCGTGTTCCGCAACAATATGCGCAGTGGTCGCAGTAGTGCAACGACTGTCGAAGCAATGGTCAATAATGGTATGGATCGCTACGATATTCCGGCGTTTCTGCGCAAACAGGCCGACTGACCGGAGCGTCGGGCAGACGATGCGGTTCATGGGCGGTGCCGGGGTTGGGATTGTTTAGGGTTGAGGCCAGCGTGCGTTCACCCAGCTCCGGTGATCCGCCTATGTTCTGGATGTATGGCATTTTTTCTCCTTCAGGGAGGTATCGGCGGGCGTGTTAGAATCGCGCCCGTTCCTCCCTTTTTCTTTTTTCCAACGTTTTCGTTTTTGCGCACATGCTCAGGCAACGCACCCTCAAGTCACTGGTCAGCGCCTCCGGCGTCGGCCTGCATTCGGGCGTCAAGGTCAATATGACGCTGCGTCCGGCCGCTCCGGATACGGGCATCATTTTTCGTCGCATCGATCTCGATCCGGTCGTCGACCTGCCAGCGTGCGCCGAGCTGGTGCACGACACGCGCTTGTGTTCATGCGTTGAGATAGGCGGTGCCAAAGTCGGGACGGTGGAGCACCTGATGTCAGCGCTGGCGGGGCTAGGGATCGATAATGCCTTTGTCGATCTCGATGCAGCGGAAATCCCGATTTTTGATGGCTCGGCTTCGCCTTTCGTTTTTCTGATCCAGTCGGTAGGGATTGAGGAGCAGCCTGCCGCCAAGAAATTTATTCGTGTGCGGCGACCCGTCGCGGTACGCGAGACTGATCAGTCCGGCGAGAAATGGGCGCGTTTTGAACCTTACGACGGCTTCCGGCTGGATTTTTCCATCGCGTTCAACCATCCCGCTATTGACCGAACCGGGCAGTCGGTACACTTTGATTTTGCAGAGCAGTCCTATGCCCGCGAAATTGCACGCGCCCGCACTTTTGGCTTTACCCAGGAAGTCGAATGGATGCGTGAAAACGGACTGGCGCTTGGCGGCGGTCTCGATAATGCCGTAGTGCTTGATGAATACCGAGTGCTCAATGGCGACGGCCTGCGTTATGCCGATGAATTCGTTAGGCACAAGACGCTTGATGCCATTGGTGATCTGTATCTGCTGGGACACCCCTTGCTTGCCGCATTTACCGCGCACAAATCAGGGCATGCGCTGAATAATAGGTTGGCGCGCGAACTGTTGGCGCATCCGGAAGCCTGGGAGTTGGTTTCTTTCGCCGATCAGGCCAACGTGCCGCCCACCCTACTGCGCTGGCTTGCACCGCCCGTAGCGACGATTTAAGCGGCGGTTGCAATGTGGCTTTTGCGGCTGTTGGCGATTCTGACCCTGATTGGCGTTGCCGGTGGTGTCGGTGCGTATTTTTTGAGCGGCAACCGTAAATATCTGCGTTTTTCCTTTCAGCTTGCGCGTTACGCAATCGGCGTCGCCTTGGCTATTTTCGGCCTGCTGATTCTCGAACGCTTCGCCGTGATTGCGCTGTAGCCCCCATTTAATGCTTCAGCATGCAGCGCGCCAGCAAGTGGGATAGCGAATGCTGTAACGCGCTGTTTTCTGGCAGGCGCTCGCGCAATTTCGCCAAGACCCCGTAGGTATTGGCACTCAGCGGTTTTTGCCGTGGGGGCGGCCGCTCAGATGAGGTTTTAGGAACTTGTACTTTGATCCGAACCTCGTTACACTCAAACCCTCTTTGGCAGAACCCCTCGGCGAGCCTAGGCGCAATCTGCCGCAGCTTGGCCGCAATCGTTCCGCTGTGGGCATGGATGACGACGATTTTATCCGATGCCACGTTTTTATAATTGGCCAGCATGCTGGCCTGCTGTAGGTAGGTTGGCGCGATTTCCTGATAGGCGTGCCTGAGCCGAATGAGCAGATGCGCATGCGCCATGAGTTTGCCGGCACCGTCTGCTGCTTCGAGGTAATGTTTCAGGGAATCGGTAGTGTCGGGCATTGTTTGAAAGGTATGAATTGGGCGTCGCCAAATTTGAGGAAAAGACAGCGTGCATATTATTCTTGTCCCTGACCGACTGGCAACTGCCAGGACGCTGACCTTGACGCCACAAAAGGTTTTTTTTGTGGCTGTTTTATTGATTTTTCTGATCTGCTCGGCTGCCGCTCTGTTTGCTTGGGCGGGCGGGCGTTTTAATCTTTTATCGTTTGTTGGCGGCGAGGGCGAATCCGCGCAGCAAAGGCATGATTTCAAGGCCGAGGAGTATCTGCGCGATAATATCAAGACGATGGCCGCCAAAATGGGCGAGATGCAGGCGGAGCTTGTGCGGCTGGATCTTCTTGGTGAGCGTATTTCTAAACAGACAGGCATTCCGCTGCCGAAAAATGAGACGCTGACCAAGCCGTCACAAAGCGCGCCCAAACCAGAAAAAAAAACGGATGATGGGACAGGTGGGCCGCTGGTCGGTGTACATCGGCAGCCAACGCTCACCGGATTGCAGATTGAACTGGATCGCTTGGCGACGGCGCTCGCGGAGCGTCTCGAAAGCCTGACGGCGCTGGAGTCGCAGCTCATGGAGCGACGGGTTAAAACAACGCTGTTGCCGACGTTGCAACCCATCAGTAACGCGCGTATCGGTTCGCCTTTCGGCCTGCGTACCGATCCTATTCTCGGTGTCAGTGCCATGCACGAAGGCATGGATTTTTCTGCACCATCGGGGACACGCGTCGTCGCGGCGGCAGGCGGTGTGGTGACGATGGCCGAGCGTCATTCGGCTTACGGTAATCTGGTTGAAATTGATCATGGCAATGACTTTTCTTCGCGCTATGCGCATTTGTCGCAAATCGATGTGGTGGTCGGCCAGATTGTCAAGCGTGGGCAGGCGATTGCCCTGAGCGGTAATACCGGGCGCTCGACCGGGCCGCATTTGCATTTTGAAGTACGCTATCGCGGCGTTGCCCAGGATCCGGCGCGCTTTTTGAAAATGGGCGGAGATACGCAACTGGCGCAGCATCTGGATAAGCTGGATCTACTTAAACCGAATACGGAAGCAGATGAAAAACGCTTGGGCAAGTCTGCCAGGGGTAAAAAGAAAACAAACGGGGCCAAGCCTTCCGCACGGACAGAAAACGACGGCGAAACGCGTATTCATCAGCGCTTCGAAAATAAGTCGTAACCTTGCCGCAGTCAGCCTACATACCGATGTTTGCGTAGGGTGCCGGGTATGGCTGCGTTGCACGGCATGCTAAAATCACAATTTTCCGTCTACCAAAAAAACTCCGATGATTTCCGGCATACTCAAAAAGATTTTCGGCAGCCGTAATGACCGGCTGATCCGGCAATACATGGCGGTCGTTCGCCAGATCAATGCACTGGAAGCTGGTCTTGCCGCGTTTTCCGATGAAGCATTGCGTGCGAAGACGGATGAGTTCAAGAACCGGCTTGCCAACGGCGAAACGCTTGATGCTCTGTTGCCGGAGGCGTTTGCTGTCGTCCGCGAGGCCGGGAAGCGCGCGCTGGGCATGCGTCACTTCGATGTGCAGCTGATCGGCGGCATGGTGCTTCACCATGGAAAAATTGCCGAAATGCGTACTGGCGAAGGCAAAACGCTGGTATCCACGCTGCCGGCCTATCTCAATGCATTGACCGGCCAAGGCGTGCATATTGTTACCGTCAATGACTATCTGGCGCAACGCGACGCCGAGTGGATGGGCGAGCTGCACCGTTTCCTGGGGCTGACCGTAGGCGTCAATCTGTCGCAGATGTCGCATGCCGACAAGCAAGCAGCGTTCGCCTGTGACATTACCTACGGCACCAATAACGAATTCGGCTTTGATTATTTGCGCGACAACATGGTTTATAGCGCCGACGAGCGTGTGCAGCGCAAACTTGCCTACGCTATTGTCGACGAGGTCGACTCGATCCTGATCGACGAAGCGCGTACGCCGCTGATCATTTCCGGACAAGCCGAGGATCACACCGATCTCTATGTACGCATGAATCAGGTTGCGCCTTTGCTCATTCGTGCGCAGGAAGAGGAAGGCCCCGGCGACTACTGGGTTGACGAAAAGGCGCATCAGATTTTGATCAGCGAAGCCGGCTATGAACACGCCGAGCAAATACTGACGGAAGCAGGGCTGCTTACGCAGGGCAGCAGTCTTTACGATGCCGGCAATATCCTGTTGATGCACCATTTATATGCGGCGCTGCGTGCCCATAACCTCTTTTTGCGCGATCAGCACTACGTCGTTCAGGATGGCGAGGTCGTCATCGTCGATGAATTCACGGGACGCCTGATGGCCGGCCGCCGCTGGTCGGAAGGGTTGCACCAGGCGGTCGAAGCTAAGGAAGGTGTGGCGATCCAGAATGAAAACCAGACGCTGGCCTCGATCACCTTCCAGAACTATTTCCGCATGTACAGCAAGCTTGCCGGTATGACCGGTACGGCCGATACGGAAGCCTATGAGTTCCAGCAGATTTATGGGCTGGAAACCGTAGTCATTCCGACCAACTTGCCGATGGTCCGTGAGGATCGCAACGACCAGATCTATCGTACGGCGGAAGAAAAACACGCCGCGATTATTGCCGACATCCGCGACTGTCAGCAACGTGGTCAGCCGGTGCTGGTAGGGACGACATCCATCGAAAATTCAGAAATCCTGTCGCAACTGCTTGACAAGGAAAAACTGTCGCATCAGGTGCTCAATGCCAAGCAGCATGCGCACGAAGCCGAAATTGTCGCTCAGGCGGGCAGTCCCGGCATGATTACCATCGCTACCAATATGGCCGGACGGGGAACGGATATCGTGCTGGGCGGTAATCCCAGCAAACGGATCGCCACCGTCAATGCTGACGAATCGCTCGACGAAGCAAGCAAAAAAGCACGCATTGATGAAATTCGTGCTGACTGGCAAAAGCTCCATGAACAGGTGGTTGCCGCCGGCGGTTTGCATATCATCGGTTCCGAGCGGCACGAATCGCGCCGCATCGACAACCAGCTGCGTGGTCGTTCCGGACGTCAGGGCGACCCCGGTTCTTCGCGCTTTTATCTCTCTCTCGAAGATCCTCTGCTACGCATTTTTGCCGGCGACCGGCTGAAAGCGATCATGGAACGCCTGAAAATGCCGGAGGGCGAACCGATTGAGCACCCGATGGTCTCGCGTTCGCTTGAGTCTGCGCAGCGCAAAGTCGAAGGGCGAAATTTCGATATCCGTAAGCAGCTCCTGGAATATGATGATGTCGCCAACGACCAGCGTAAGGTCATCTATGCACAGCGCAATGAATTGCTCGAAAGCGAGGATATCTCCGAAACGGTGACATCCATGCGTCACGGTGTTTTGCAGGACACTTTCCATCGCTATGTGCCGGTCGACAGCGTCGAAGAGCAGTGGGAACTGCCGGCGTTGGAAAAAGAACTCGAATCGACGTTGCAATTGCGCGCACCAATTAACGAATGGTTCAAGAAGGAACCGACGCTATCCAGCGATACGATGCTCGAACGCATCATCGAACAGGCCGATACGGAATACCAGGCCAAGGTGGCGCTTGCTGGCGCCGAGTATTTTCACCCATTTGAACGCAGTGTCATGCTTCAGATTCTTGACACACAGTGGCGCGAACATCTGGCGGCGCTTGACCATTTGCGCCAAGGGATTCATCTGCGCGGCTATGCGCAGAAAAATCCTAAGCAGGAATACAAACGTGAAGCCTTTGAACTGTTTGAGCGCTTGCTGGATGCCGTTCGCTTTGAAGTGACGCGAATTTTGATGACGGTGCAGGTGCGTGCCGAAAACGCTGAGGAAGCCGCGCCGGCGCCGGCCGAAGTGCACAACGTTCAGTACCATCATGCTGATTACGATGAAGCGCTCGGTGTTGCTGCGACGGCTGCCGAGGAAACACCGTTGCCGACGCAGCAAACCGCAGCGAAGGTCGGTCGGAATGACCCCTGTCCGTGCGGCTCCGGTAAAAAATACAAGCAGTGCCATGGTAAGCTGAACTGACGGCCAGAATGCACATACAAGACGATGCGGGCAGCATTTCCGTTTTTGAATCGTCCTTTGTCCTTTCATGAGAGCGCTCTATCTTCTTTAGTATTTCGCTTGTCTCACAGTTCTTTGTCCGCAGTTTTTCTACAGGATGACCGCCATGACCGTTAACTACACAACCCCCGCAGCCGAACAACTTTACCCCGTTGCAGGTGTCCGCCTGGGGACGGCTGAGGCCGGCATCCGTAAAGCCGATCGCCAGGATTTGACCCTAATTGCACTGGATATCGGTTGCAGTGTCAGCGGTGTGTTCACTCAAAACCGGTTCTGTGCCGCACCGGTGCAGCTGTGTCGCAAACATTTGTCCGGTAGTGAGGAAATTCGCGCGCTGGTTATCAATACCGGCATTGCCAATGCCGGCACGGGTGAGCAGGGAATGCAGACAGCACGGGCAACGTGTGAAGCGGTCGCGCGTTTGCTGAACGTTAACGCCTCTCAGGTGTTGCCGTTTTCGACAGGCGTGATTCTTGAACCGCTGCCCGTAGAACGGCTGGTCGCCGGCCTACCGCGCTGTCAGGCCGAGCTGGCAGACGATCATTGGTTTGAAGCGGCTCACGCGATCATGACAACCGATACCGTCGCCAAGGCCGCTTCACGGCAGGTGATGATTAACGGCAAGACGGTCACAGTGACGGGCATGAGCAAAGGCGCAGGCATGATCCGGCCCAATATGGCGACGATGCTCGGCTTTGTTGCCACTGATGCCGGCATTGCACAGCTGCTGCTGGATGTACTGGTTAAAGAAGCAGCCGACGAATCCTTCAATTGCATCACCATCGACGGCGACACTTCAACCAACGACTCGTTCATCCTCATTGCCAGCGGCCGGTCGGGCGTAGATTTTACGGCAGCGGATGCCGCCGGCTATGCGGAACTGCGTGCCGCGGTCATCGGCGTTGCCTGTGAATTGGCGCAGGCTATCATTCGTGATGGTGAGGGCGCGACCAAATTCATTACCGTTGCTGTCGAAAATGGCCGCGACTGCGAGGAATGCAAAACGGTTGGCTACGCCGTGGCCCATTCGCCGCTGGTCAAAACGGCGTTTTTTGCCTCCGATCCGAATCTTGGCCGTATTCTTGCTGCAATTGGTTATGCTGAAATCGACAGCCTGGATGTCGATAAAGTACGCGTCTGGCTCGCTAGCATGGGCGAGGAAACGCTGGTTGCTGAAAGGGGCGGCCGCGCTGCATCCTACCGCGAAGAAGACGGCGCCCGCATCATGCAGTCGGCGGAAATTACCGTGCGTATCGACCTTGGCCGTGGCCAGGCAAGCGGTGTGGTGTATACCAGTGACCTTTCATACGAATACGTCAAGATCAATGCCGATTATCGGAGCTGACCGGAAATCACTTTTCAGATGTCCCGATAGATTCCGCAAAGTAAAGCCCACACGGGTTTTCTGTTCTAAAGCATACTCGAACATTGCTTGAGACTTTATTCAAGACCGTATCGGCTATCCATTATTCCGGCCAGTAATTTTTGTGATGCCTGCGCTGCGGTGGGAAGCGATACTTAAACGTCAAGTTTTGCAACGGCTGTTTTAATAGTTGGAGAATTAAAGAAAACTTCGTGAAGCGATGAACGATGTTTTTTTATCGCTGTTGGTTACTTTTTTTAGTTGTTGTCGGTGGTTGCTGTTACGGGAAGGTACGGCGTAGAGCCGTGACTATGCGGCCTATGAGTCTTCCTGCTGAGTTTGCAAATCTTTGGGCAAAACGAAGGTGATGCCTTCTTCTGCTCCCTTGATCTGACTGACCGGAGCGGCATTGTCATGCGTAAGCGCGTCGACGACCTCTTTGACCAAAACTTCCGGCGCCGATGCCCCGGCTGTGACGCCGATGTTTACCGCGCCCTCAAGCCAGACTGGGTTGATTTGGCTGGCGTCATCGATCAGATAAGCGTGCGTGCCCTGTGTTTCGGCGACTTCGCGCAGGCGGTTTGAGTTCGAGCTGTTTTTCGATCCGACGACGAGCACGATGTCGGTTGTGCCGGCCAGCGTCTTGACGGCATCCTGCCGGTTTTGTGTTGCGTAGCAGATGTCGTCTTTCCGGGGGCCGGCAATATTGGGGAAGCGCTGCTTCAGTGCCGCGATGACCTGTGCGGCATCGTCGACCGAGAGGGTTGTTTGGGTCACATACGCCAGCCTGTCCGGGGCACGGATACGCAGCGAGGCAACGTCGGCTGCGGTTTCGACGAGATAAATGCCTTGCGGACTTTGCCCCATCGTGCCTTCGACTTCCGGATGGCCCTTGTGGCCGATCATGACGATTTCGCGCCCTTCTTGACGCATGCGGGTCACCTCGGCGTGTACCTTGGTGACGAGCGGGCAGGTGGCGTCAAAGACGCGGAGGTTACGCCGCCTGGCTTCTTCGCGCACGGCCAAAGAGACGCCGTGGGCGCTGAAAATAACGGTTTCTCCCGGCGGAACCTCGCTCAGCTCCTCGACGAAAATGGCGCCTTTGGCTCGCAGGCCGTCACAGACAAAGCGGTTATGCACGACTTCATGCCGGACGTAGATCGGCGCGCCGAATTTTTCCAATGCCCGTTCGACGATAGCGATTGCCCGCTCGACGCCGGCACAAAAGCCGCGCGGGTTGGCGAGGATGATCTGCATGTGCGGCGGCGTTTCAGGAATCGGTATCGGAGTCGACACGGCGATCGTTTTCCGGTTTTCCAAACAACTGGTCCCAGATAAGCAGCGCAGCGCCCAGTGTAATCGCCGAATCAGCGAGATTGAAAGCGGGCCAGTAATAGCCGGCAGCATGCCACTGAATGAAATCGACGACGGCGCCAAAGCGGACGCGGTCGATGACATTGCCCAGCGCCCCGCCCAATACAAGCGTGAGCGCCAAGGCCAGGCGGCATTCGCCGGCGTGCCGGCGGAGCAGCACAATGATCCAGGCGGATACCGCCAGTGAAAGAAAAGTGAAGAACCAGCGCTGCCAGCCGCCCGCACTGGAAAGAAAGCTGAACGCTGCGCCCGGATTGAACGTCAGTACCCAGTTCCAGAACGGCGCAAAATAGCGCGTTTCACCGATGCGTAGTACGTCGAGCACTACCCATTTGCTGGCCTGATCGAACAAAATAATCAGTCCAGCCAGGCCAAGCCAGGCTGACCAGCTGCAGCCGGTATTCCTCCGACGCTGCGCCATAGATTGCTTATGCGCAGGCACGGGGCTCGCCGTCGCCATATAGATTGCTGACGCAGCGCCCGCAGATTTCCGGATGCGCCGGGTCGGCGCCGACATCCTCGCGTACATGCCAGCAGCGCTCGCATTTTGCATAGGCGAGCGGCGCGCAGAGGATTTTCTCCTCGGCGTCGCGCACCAGCGTCGTCTTCGAGCAGATGAGGACGAAGCGCAGGTCATCGCCCAGCGAAGCGAGAAGATCGTATTTGTCGCCGTCGGCGTGCACGATGACTTCGGCTTGCAGCGACGATCCGATCTTGCCGGCGATTCGCAGGTCTTCGAGCGCTTTGGTCACTTCGGCGCGGTAAGCGCGGAGCTTGCTCCATTTGTCGAGCAATGCAACCTCGTCGTCGATAGCCGGTAGCGCCTGCCAGGTGTGCAGCATGACCGAATCATCGGCATTGCTGCTTATGATTCGCCAGACTTCTTCGGCGGTGAAAGAGAGAATGGGCGCCATCAGTTTGACGAAGCTGTGTGTGATGTGCCACAGCGCGCTTTGCGCCGAACGGCGTGCCTTGGAATCTGCCGCGGCGGTATAGAGGCGATCCTTGAGGATGTCGAGGTAAAAACCGCCCAGGTCTTCCGAGCAGAAAGTTTGCAGCGCCTGGACAACGCGGTGGAACTCGTACTTGCCGTAGTCCTCTGCGCATTGCGCTTGCAGGCGGCGCGTCATGGCCAGCGCGTAGCGGTCAATTTCCAGCCATTCGGCTGGCGGCAGCATGTGCGTGTCGGCATCGAAGTCGGAGGTATTTGCCAGCAGAAAACGCAGGGTGTTGCGGATGCGGCGATAGGCTTCGACGACGCGCTTGAGAATTTCATCCGAAATCGACAGTTCGCCCGAGTAGTCGGTAGCGGCGGTCCATAGCCGCAGGATTTCAGCGCCAAGGGTATCGGAAACCTTTTGTGGCGCGATGACGTTGCCCATGGACTTGGACATTTTGCGCCCCTTGCCGTCGACGACGAAACCGTGCGTCAGCAGCGACTGATAGGGCGCGCGTCCGTCGATGGCGCAGCCGGTCAGTAGCGAACTCTGGAACCAGCCGCGATGCTGGTCGGAACCTTCGAGGTACATGTCGGCCGGATATTTGCAGTCGCTCTCGTGTGAGCCGCGCATGACGGACAGGTGCGTTGTGCCCGAGTCGAACCAGACATCGAGCGTATCTTTCATCTTGCGGTACTGATCGGCTTCGTCGCCGAGCAGTTCTCTGGCATCAAGCGAAAACCAGGCTTCGATGCCCGACTGTTCGACGCGTCGGGCGACCTGTTCGATCAGTTCGGGCGTGCGCGGATGCAATGCGCCGGTTTCCTTGTGCAGGAAGAATGGGATCGGCACGCCCCAGTTACGCTGGCGCGAGACGCACCAGTCCGGGCGGGTCTGGATCATGGCTTCCAGACGGGCGCGCCCCCAGGCGGGGAAAAACTGCGTTGCATCGACGGCGCGCTCCGCAATCGTGCGCAGCGAAGGTTCGCCTGCGTGTGCGCAATGTTCCATGCCGATGAACCATTGCGTTGTGGCGCGGAAGATGATCGGCGTTTTGTGCCGCCAGCAATGCGGGTAGCTGTGCTGGATTTTTTCGCTGTGCAGCAGGCGGCCGCGTGCCTGGAGTTCTTGCAGGACGAGCGGGTTGGCTTCCCAGACGGTCTTGCCGACCAGCGGTGCGACCGAAAGCGGGAGCGTGCTGGGCAGAAAGCAGCCATCGTCGCCGACCGGATTGTCTACGGGTAGACCGTAAACCTTGCCGATCAGATAGTCGTCGGCGCCATGCGCTGGTGCGGTATGAACAAAGCCGGTACCCGCATCGTTCGTCACATGCGTGCCGCAGATGATGGGTACGTGACGCGCGTAGAACGGGTGCTGGAAGCGGATGTTCTCCAGCGCCTTGCCGGGGGCCGAGGCGAGCGTTCTGCCGCTCAGGGCATAGCGTTGCAGGCAGCTTTCGGCCAGTTCGCGGACGAGGATCAGGGCGCCTTTCGGCGTTTCGATAAGGTCGTAAACGAAATCCGGATGGGCGCTGATGGCCACGTTGGCGGGCAGCGTCCAGGGCGTTGTCGTCCAGATGACGGCGAAAGTCGATGTGGGCAGCGTGTCGAGGCCAAACGCGGCGGCCAGCTTGCCGGCATCGTCTGCGGCAACCTCAAAGGCGACATCAATGGCGTCCGACGTTTTATCTTCGTAATCGACCTCGGCCTCGGCCAGCGCCGAGGCGCAATCCAGACACCAGTTGACCGGCTTTAGTCCTTGATAGAGATAGCCTTTCTCCAGGATTTTGCCGAGCGCGCGGATTTCGTCCGCTTCGGTTTTGAAGGCCAGCGTCAGGTAAGGGTTGTCCCAATCGCCCAATACGCCCAGGCGGATGAAGTCCTGCTTCTGACGCGCCACCTGTTCGTTGGCGAAGGCGCGGCACAGCGCGCGCACTTTGTCGGCGGGAATGTGTTTGCCGTGCAGTTTTTCGATCTGGTGCTCGATCGGCAGGCCGTGGCAATCCCAGCCGGGGATGTAAGGGGCATCGAATCCGGCCAGCGTTTTCGAGCGAATGATGATGTCCTTGAGAATCTTGTTGACGGCGTGACCGATATGGATGTCGCCGTTGGCGTAGGGCGGGCCGTCGTGGAGTACGAAACGCGGGCGGCCTTTCGCCTGCTGGCGGATCTTCTGGTAAAGCTGTTTCTCCTGCCATTCCTTGACCCACTGCGGCTCGCGTTTGGCGAGGTCGCCGCGCATCGGGAAGGGCGTATCGGTCAGGTTCAGGGTGTGCTTGTAATCGGACATGGTGATCACTCAGTGCGAAAAATAGTGTTTTGCGGAAACAATGTCCTGGGCAATCTGCTGCCGGAGCGCATCGAGGCTGGCAAATACCTGCTCATCGCGCAGTTTGTGCAGAAAGCGGACGCAAATGTGGGCGCCGTAGAGGTCGCCGGAAAAATCGAATAGATGGACTTCCAGTGTCGGCGCCATTTCGCCGCCAAGGCTTGGGCGCAGGCCAAGGTTGGCGACGCCCGTACGGCGCCCTGCCGGCAGACCGTCCACTTCGACGGCGAAGACGCCGCTCAGTGGCGGTTTGTGGTGTTTGACACGGATGTTGGCCGTCGGTACGCCCAGTCGCCGGCCCAGTTGCCGCCCTGGCACGATGCGGCCGCTGATCGCATAGGGTTGGCCGAGAAGCTGGGCGGCAGCTTCCATATCACCGGCCTCCAGTGCCTGGCGTACCAGCGAACTGGAAACCCGTTCCCCGGCACAGGCCACGCCGGACAGCGTTTCGACCGTGAAACCATGCTGTTGGCCCAGGCGCTGGAGTAGCGCGATGTCTCCGGTGCGTTGTGCGCCAAAGCGGAAGTCGTCGCCAACGACGAGATGCGCGACACGTAGCCTATCGACCAGAATATCCTTGACGAAATTTTCAGCCGGACAAGCGGCCAGTGCGGCGCCGAAACGGCAGACATACGCGCATTCGATGCCTTGGCTGGCGATGCGTTCCAGTTTCTCGCGCAGCGTGGATAAACGAGTCGGTGCGGTGTGCGGCGCAAGAAATTCACGCGGATGCGGCTCGAAGGTCAACACCGCCGGACTCAGCGAGCGGGCGTTTGCGGCGACTTTGATCCGGCCAAGCAGTGCCTGATGCCCCAGGTGGACGCCGTCGAAATTGCCGATACCCAGCGCCGTGGGCGCTGGAGATCGTCGAAAAAAGTCACGGGAGCCGCAAAAGCCACGGAAAACGAGCATGGCAGGTCGTAAAAATCAGGAAAATCGGGAAGGCCCAGGAAGGCTAGAAAAATGGTGAATTGTAATGGATTTGCAGGCGTTCAGGCTGGCTTTTCCAGCCGTTTCTGGTACCAGTCGATGAACTTGTCTGGCGGCAATCCGGGCGCGAACAGAAAACCTTGCAGGTGGTCGCATCCCATCTCCGCGAGAATCTGCGCCGATTCGCGCGTTTCGACGCCTTCGGCGATGACGCGCAGGCCCAGCCGGTGCGATAGGCCGATGATCGATGCCGTGATTTCACGGTCGCGCTGCGATGTGGCGATATTGCGGACAAAACTCTTGTCGATTTTGACTTCATGCACTGGCAGATTTTTCAGGTTGGACATGCCCGAAAAACCCGTACCGAAATCGTCGATCGACAGCTGCGTGCCAAGCTGACGGAACCGTTCCAGCACATCGGCGACATGCTCGGTGTATTGAACCATGCTGGTCTCGGTAATTTCCAGCAGCACCATCGACGGATCGATATGCCAGGTCGCCAGCGCCTGCCCGAACAGATCAGGCATTTCCAGGTCGAGCAGATCGTTGGCCGAGAGGTTGACCGACAGGCGCAGGGCGATGTGGTGCGCCGCCAGTTCTTTACAAATATGGCCAAGGCGCTGGAAAAGCCAGCGGTTGAAAAGCTGGCGCAGACCGAGTCGGACAATGATGGCGAGCAGCTCAGGCGGAGAAACCCATTGGCCGCTTTCACGCTGCCAACGCAATAGGCATTCGGCGCCGATGCAGGCGCCACCGACGGCTTCGACCTGTGGTTGCAGGTAAAGCTGAAGTCCGCTTTCCGACTGGAAAGCCTGACGGATTTCCTGGTCAAACGATTTCAGGCGGTCGTCCAGCTTTTCCATATCCGCATGGTAGAGCGCCTGGCCTTCTTCGTTGTTTCTGGCGTGTATCGAGGCGATTCGCGCCGATTGCACGAGGTACAGGGCATCCTTGCCGTCTTCGGGATACATGGCGCCGCCGCAGGTCGCCGCCAGCCGCAAGGCTATGCTGTCGATGTTCAGCAGATAGGCGTCGAACATCCGATGCAGTTTGATCATGGCCATCGTCAGGGTAGCGCTGCTGCGCAGGTCGGGTAGAACCAGCAGCCATTCGCGCGGCGTGATGAGGTAGAGCAGATCCTGCGGGCGTTTGATGTCGCGCAGGCGGCCGGCGATTTCATGCTGAAATCGTTGCAGCGATTCCGGCTGAAGCCGGTAGAACGCCGTATCCGGCTCGAGGGCGAGCACGATGACGCCCAGCGAAGCCGTCTGTGACTGGCGCGCCAGCTCCGGGATGTCGAGCAGCGCCGTGGTCAGTTCGGCGGGAAGAAAGTATTCGGCGGAAGCGTCGGTTACGTTTGAGTACATCAGGAAAGGCGCCGGAAAGCGTTGGGAAGCGTCGGGAAAAGCTGAGTGAAGGTATCAGCTCAGGAAAAATTCTGTCGGATCGATGCCGTAGGCATTGAGCGGCAGGGCTTTGATGATGCGGTACGGTTCGCCGGTCGGCGTCGACGGTTCATAGATCAGATCGAGATTGCGCGGGTGCCGTTCGACGGATTTGTTCGGCGCCAGCAGTACCAACAGACGCGGTTTGAGGCGGCGCACCTGATTTTGCTGGATAACGATGGCGACTTCGCCCGAGTTGAGTTCGACGAGTGAGCCGATCGGATACAGTCCGACGCACTGTACGAACTGATCGACGATGGCCGCACGAAATTGCGTGTCCCGCAGACGGGAAAGCGTTTCCAGCGCTTTCTGGCTCGATACGGCGGGACGAAAAACGCGACGGCGCGTCATTGCGCAATATGTATCGATCAGCCCGGCCAGTTCCGCATCCATGCCGATGTTGTCGCCGCGCAGCCCTTTTGGATAACCGCTGCCGTCATAGCGCTCATGGTGTCCTTTGACGGTTTCAATGACTTCCGGAGGAAAATTTCCGCTGTCGCGCAACATTTCGACCGAATACCCGACGTGGGCGCGCAGCTGCTCGCTTTCCACCTCGCTCAACGGCGGCGTTTTGCCGAGGAGGTTGGGCGGGAGGCGGACCTTGCCGATGTCCTGCATCAGCCCGGCTTGGCCGAGCATCTCGATATTCCGCCGCCCCAAGCCGAGGAAGCGGCCGAACACCATTAGATGGACCGAGACGTCGACAGCATGGTCGTAAGAATACTGATCGGTGGTGCGCAGGCGGGTCAGCCAGAGCAGGGCATCCGGGTTGCGTTCGACGCTGGCCGCCATTTCCTCGATCAGGCCATGCACTTTATCGAGTTCGACGAATCCTGAAGCGTCGGTCGCCTGTTCGACAGCCACCAAGGTGCGGTGAGCGTCATCGACGATGGGCGCCGCATACACCATTTCTTCTTCCAGCGTGCTGCCCGGAGCCGGCGGCAGGCTGCGTCGCTGTATTGCAGCCTGTTCAGCATCCGCTGGTTTGTCAGGCCGGCGTTTACGCAATTTGCGGATGAAGGCAAAGAAATTGCTCTGCTCCGGATCTGCGCCGGCTGTCGTGTATGAAACCGTGCGCGTTGATGTACCGTCAGTTTTAAGACTTACCGGCGTGCGCGGCCGCTCGGAGAAGTGTTCGCCAATCGAGCGCCGTCGGTCGATGAAAACATGCTGACAGAGCTGGCGAAGCTGGGCGAGTTCTTTCTCGCTCTCAACCAGGAAGCCTTGCAGCAAAAACGGCGTGCCTAGCCACGGGCGATCCAGCGATGAGACGAACATGCCGATGCGTAAGTCATCGACGCCGATTTGTTCGTCGTTCTGACCGGCATCGTTCGCTATGTCTGTTCCTAGATTTTCAGTGTTCATAGCAATTTGTGCTTACGTTGACACGGAGATATTCAGCGTACTCGGTTTTCTTATTATTACTTATACCGCTATCGTTGTTGTTTGGCTATAGCTTCGGCGCAGGTTTGGGTAAAGGCGCTGGCGACAGGTCTGTTCCTGTAGTGGGGAGCCGGCGGGCCGAACGGCTCAGTCGAGGGGATTTATGGAATAATGCGCGCGTCAGTGCTGCCAAGAGAATGTGAAAAACAGGGGCAGGCCATAGATGGCTGGTTGAAGAAATCCTTACCAATATTTGGAATCTGGATAGGTCTGGATAGGGTCTGAATAGGGAATAGGCATATTTCAAAATTTCGGGAGGAATCGTGCAAGCGCCGTTATTGAATATGAGATCGGGAGAAGCCGTGCTGATTGCCGTCATCGCAGTTGCCGCGATGAGCGTGACCATGATCGGTTTTGGCTGGGTGCCGCATTTGTCCATTATTCTGGTGCTGTGTGCATTGCTGGCCTTGGGGCGGTGCAAGGGCTTGAGCTTCCGGCAGATGCAGCAAGGCATGGCCAGCGGCGTGATGTCCGGAATCGGCGCCATTTATCTCTTTTTCTTCATCGGTCTGCTGGTGTCGGCCTTGATGATGTCCGGCGCCATTCCTACGCTGATGTACTACGGGCTGGACGCCATCTCTCCCAGGTTCTTTTATGTCTCGGCATTTGCGCTGTCGTCGGTCGTGGGTGTGGCGATCGGCAGCAGCCTGACGACCTGCGCCACGGTGGGGGTGGCGTTCATCGGCATGGGCGCGGCATTTGACGCTGATCCGGCCATCGTTGCCGGGGCGGTGGTTTCCGGGGCGTTTTTCGGCGATAAGATGTCGCCGCTGTCGGATACCACGGCCATTGCCGCGTCGGTAGTGGGCATCGATCTGTTCGACCATATCCGCAACATGATGTATACCACCGTGCCGGCCTGGCTGATCACGGTATTGCTGTTGTGGCTTTTGCCCGGGCATATGAAGAGCGCTGAGCTGGCGGATATCGAAATGTTCAAAACCTGGCTGATGGCCAGCGGACTGGTACGAGGGGTTGCGCTGCTGCCTTTTGCCGTGCTGCTGGTTCTGGCCATGCGTAAAGTGGCGACCATTTACACGATCGTGATTACCATCACCGTGGCCTTGTTCATTACCTACCTGTACGGCAGTCCCAGTATCGGGCAGCTGGGCGGCTGGTTTTTCAAGGGCTATGCGCCCGCCGAGGGCGTCGATCTGGGGGATGTGAGCAAACTGGTGACGCGCGGCGGTATTGAAAGCATGTTTTTTACCCAGACGATTGTCATTCTGGCGCTGAGCCTGGGCGGGCTGTTGAGCGCGCTGGGCATCTTGCCCGCCTTGCTGGCGGGGGTGAGCCATATGCTGACGAATGCTGCACGCGCCACCTTTAGCGTCGCTGCGACGTCGCTGGGGGTGAACGTGTTGATTGGCGAGCAGTACCTGAGCCTGTTGCTGGCGGGGCAGACATTCCGCCCCGTCTATGAACGCCTTGGCCTGCACCCGCGCAACATTGCGCGGACCGTGGAAGATGCGGGTACCGTCATCAATCCGCTGGTGCCCTGGGGCGTCTGCGGTGTCTTTATCAGCGGCGTGTTGGGCGTGCCGGTGCTGCATTACCTGCCCTACGCATTTTTTTGTTACTTGTGTCTATTCCTGACGCTGATTTTCGGCCTGACGGGCAAAACCCTCAGTAAGGCCGATGCCGCCGCTGGCGGTGCGTAGCCGGAAGGGGCGGGGGCGCGCAAGTCCGCGTGGATCGGGCATCTCCGAGGGGGGTGCCTGGAAACCCTTATAAATAGGGTATTTCAGAGGAGGTGCCCCGGAGATGCCCTGTTTACGCGGGTTTCCGTGCAGGGTGCCCGGAGATGCGCTGTTTACACGGGGTTCCGGGGCGGTTAAAAAAGCAAGGCCGCCGATGGGTTGCCCGCGCACGCTTAGCGGTCTTTGCCGAATTTTGCGACGAGCTGGCTGAGTTTTTCCGTCCGGCGCTGAGCTTCGGCTTCGGCCGCGCGCAGAGCCTTTTTGCGTTCAGCCGCTTTGCGCAGGCGTTCGCGCAAAATTTCCGTGGCGTGCTGACGGTGTTCATCACTGATTTCGACGATTTGCTGGCCGTCAAGACCGAAACGGTGTGTCGCCTTTTCAAAGGTTCTGAGATAGCGCGTCGAGTGCGTATGCATGCCGAGCGCCAGACGCAGAAGCTTGCGCTCCGTTTCCGGTCGCTGGGCAAGGATCTGCTTGTCGATACCGATGGCCAGCGGCGAGTAGTTGGCAAAAATCGGATAGCTGTCCTGAAGCTGCCTGAGTAGCTGGCGTGCCCGCTCGGCGGGAGAAGGCGAGGGCGCTGCGTCCTTGGGTGTGTCCATGCGTGAGATTCGGAATGAATTGGATGAGATGGGCGTCAGCTTATCATGTTCGTATTCCGAAATGATTTGTATCAGGCAGATTTTTCAGCAATGCCGGGGGTTGGCAATACACCGTTTGCTTCAGCCCGTTTCCGAGAGCAGCCGCTGAAAGACGGCGTAGCGGCGCGAATCGAGTTCGCCGCGCGTTAATGCGGCGCGGACGGCGCAATCCGGTTCGCGTGCGTGGCGGCAATCCCGAAAGCGGCATTGGCCGAGGAATGGGCGTAATTCGGGAAAAGCGCGTTCGATGGCTGCCGGCGCGAGATGATGCAGCCCAAAGGCTTGCAGGCCTGGCGAATCGATCAATGCCGACTGCGCATCAAGCCGGTATAGCGTTGCATGCGTCGTCGTGTGCTTGCCGGTATCGAGGGCAGTCGAAATTTCGCGTGTGGCGGCCTGTACTCCCGGCAACAGGGCGTTGATCAGCGTCGATTTGCCCATGCCTGACTGGCCGACCAGCACGCTGGTCTGCCCGGACAAAAAAGGCCGTAGCGCGCTGGCGTCGGTCCGTGCAGACAGCCTGAGCAGTGGGTAGCCGATATGCGCGAAAGGTGTCAGCGCCGCTTCCGCCGCGGGCAAACGGTCCGTGAGGTCGCATTTGTTGAGGACGATCAGTGCGCGCAGGTTCTGGCTTTCGGCGGCAACCAGGCAGCGCGTGACCAGTTCGTCGGAAAAAGAAGGTTCGGTGGCGACGACGATAATGATCTGGCTGACATTGGCGGCGATTAGCTTTTCCCGGAACGCATTGGAACGGTAGAGCAGCGAACGACGTGGCGCAATGGCCTCGATGACGCCCTGGTTGCTATCGCTGTATCGAATGCTCACCCGGTCGCCGCAGGCAAGTTCACTCTTTTTGCCGCGCGTAAAGCAGCTGAGGGTTTCCCCGCCATCGAGTTCTACGCGGTATTGCCGCCCGTGCGCGGCGACAACGGTGCCAGAAGCGTTCAAGATGCGGCGGATGAAGTCGGTGAAAGATGGGCGATGCGCAGCGCTGCCGGCGGGTGCGAATCGTAAAACAGCGAGTGCAGCGGGTCCGGCGTCAGTGTGGCGGCGTTGTCTTCATAAAGCTTGACCAGCGCTTTAACCAGCTCGTCGGCCGAGGACTGTCGGGCAGCGTAGCGGTCGGCTTCAAATTCGTGCCGGCGCGACAGACTGTTCAACAACGGTGTTAGCAGGAAAGTGAACACTGGAGTGATGAGGAAGAACAAAATCAGCGCCAGCGCCGTACTGTGCGCTTCGACACCGAGACCGCGATAAAACCAGTCGGCGTCGATCAATTGCCCGAGCAGTGCGAGGAAGCCGAGCGACAGGCCGAACATCAGGACGATGCGTTGGATGACGTGGTGATGCTTGAAATGTCCCAGTTCATGCGCGAGCACGGCTTCGATTTCCTCGGCCTGCAAGCGGGTAAGCAGTGTATCGAAGAAAACGATGCGCTTGGTTTTGCCAAAGCCGGTGAAATAGGCATTGCCGTGGCTGGAACGTTTTGAGCCATCCATGACGAACAGGCCGGAAACGGCAAAGCCGCAGCGGGCCAGCAGGGCTTCGATGCGCGCGCGTAGCGGCGCATCGTCGAGCGGTGAAAATTTGTTGAATAGCGGCGCAATCCAGGTGGGATAGATAAACAGGATGAGCAGGTTGAACGCGCACCAGAACAGCCAAACATAAAGCCACCACAGCGCACCCATGCGCGCCATCAGCCAGAGCACGGCGAGCAGTACGGGAGTGCCGATGACAAGGCCGAGTACGGTTTGCTTGGCGAGGTCAGCAAAAAACAGTTTCAGCGTCATGCGGTTGAAGCCGAAACGTTCTTCGACGACGAATTGCAGATAGAGCGATAACGGCAGATCGACGAGGCCGGAAATTGCTGTCACGCTGAAAATCAAGGCGAGGCCGCCCGACTGGCCGTCACCAAGCCGCGCTGACCAGAATTCATACAAATATTGCAGACCGCCGCCCAAGGTCCAGGCGAGCAACAGCGCGATTTCAATCGTCAGTGCAATAAAGCCGATGCGCGTGCGCGCCATGCAGTAATCGGCGGCCTTCTGGTGCGCAGCCAGCGTGATGCGGTCGGCAAACTGGAGTGGAACATGGTCGCGATGTCGCCGGACATGGCGGATTTGACGCCAGGCCAGCCAGACGCGCAGGCAAACCGTGAGGGTGAGGGCAACAATAAAGACCAGCGTAAAACTATTTGTCATCGGGCTATGAGAAAATAACAGACTCATTCAGAGTCTGAAATTATATGGCACAGAACACCAATCATCTCGTCTGGCTGGATATGGAAATGACCGGCCTGGATCCCGAACGCGAACGCATCATTGAATTGGCGATGATCGTGACGGATAGTGAACTGAATGTTCTCGCTGAATCGCCTTCCTGGGCGGTTCATCAATCCGAGGCACTGCTGGATGCGATGGATGCCTGGAACAAAGGAACACACGGACGCTCCGGCCTGATCGAGCGCGTGCGTGCATCGACGCTGGATGAGAGCGCAGCCGAAACGCTGGCGCTTGACTTCGTGCGTCAGTATGTACCCAAGGGCGCCAGCCCGCTGTGCGGTAATACCATCGGCCAGGATCGCCGTTTTATGGTGCGTTACATGCCGCGGCTGGAAAGCTGGTTCCACTACCGGAATCTCGATGTCAGTACGCTCAAGGAATTGTGCAAGCGCTGGAAACCCGAGGTGGCCAAGGGATTTGTCAAGCGTTCCGCGCATACGGCGCTGGCCGACATCCGCGAGTCGATCGAGGAACTGAAGTATTACCGGCAACACTTCATCGCCCGATAGCGGTTTCCTTTGCACAATACGGCCTTGGCCTTGCCGTACTGTTTGTACTGTTTGCGGCTTGCCGCCTTGTTTTTTGGCAAAGCCGAGCCGCTATATAAGGGATTCAGCCCCTCCTCGCAACCCCGCGTAAACAGGGCATCTCAGGGGGTATGCCCTGAGATGCCCTATCCATAAGGGTTTTAGAGGGTGGCGCCCGAAAATGCCCTATCCATGCGGGTTTCAGAGGCCTCCTTGGGAACGCCCTATTTACGCGGACTGTGGCGGTTCCTGGTTTTACTGGCCGAGCGGGGGAATTTCCGCGCGGATTTCCTCGGCCAGGCGTGCTTTGAGCGCTATGAAAGGCGCCGTCGTCTTCAGCGTGTAGTGGCGCGGATGAGGCATGTCGACTGCCAGTTCGGTCTTGAAGCGGCCGGGGCGCGCGCTCATAACGACGATGCGGCTGGCCATAAAGATGGCTTCGTCGATGTCGTGGGTGACGAAGAGCACGGTTTTTTGTGATGTTTCCCAGATGCCGAGCAGGAGTTCCTGCATCTGTGCGCGCGTCTGATTGTCGAGCGCGCCGAAGGGCTCGTCGAGCAGCAGGATGCGCGGATCGTTAGCCAGTGCGCGAGCAATCGCCGTGCGTTGTTGCATGCCGCCGGAAAGCTGCTTGGGGTAATGCCGCTCGAAGCCGCGCAGGCCGACGCGGGCGATGAAATAATCGCTGCGTTCTTTCTGCACGGTTTCCGGAATGCCGCGCTCGCGCAGGCCAAAGCGGATATTTTCTTCCACTGTCAGCCACGGAAACAGCGTATAGCTTTGGAACACCATACCGCGTTCCGGCCCGGGACCGACGACGGGCTGCCCATCCAGAAAAACCTGACCGCCGCTCGGATGGTCGAGGCCAGCGATAATTCGCAGCAGCGTCGATTTGCCGCAACCGGAAGGTCCGAGAATGGTGACAAAATCATTTTCCATGACGCTGAAATTGATCGGGCTGAGTGCTTGCGTCGCGGAACCGCCATGCACGCCGCAAAAAGTGCGCGTCACGCCTTCGATACGCAGAATCACGGGAGCAGCGGCAGGTTGTGCGGCTTCCTGACTCACAGCGTGCTCCAGACGAACAGGCGGCGGTTGGCGTATTTAAAAGCCAGGTCGGAAATTAGGCCGATGATGCCGATGACGATGATGCCGAAAATGATTTGCCCGGTATTGAGCAGCGTCTGGCTTTCGATGATCATATGGCCGATGCCGGAGGAGGCGCCGATCAGTTCGGCGACGATGACGTATGTCCACGCCCAGCCGAGCACGAGGCGGAGCGCTTCGGCAATCTCCGGCGCCGCGCCGGGAATGAGGACGCGGCGGACGATGCCGTGTTTGCGCGCACCCAGCGTGTAGGCAGCCTCAACGAGATCACACCGCGCGCTGCCGACGATGACGGCGACCATCAGGGTAATCTGAAAGACGGCGCCGATGAAGATGACGAGAATTTTCTGCAACTCGCCGATGCCGGTCCAGAGAATGAGCAGGGGAATGAATGCGGAGGCAGGCAGATAACGGCAGAAAGATACGAAAGGCTCGAAGAAGGCTTCGATGGGCTTGTAAGCGCCCATACCGATGCCGAGCGGTACGGCGATAAGCGTTGCCAGAAGAAATCCGGCCAGCACACGCCAGACGGTCATCCCGATATCCTTGGCAAAGCCGTATTCGGTAAAGAGCAGCCATCCTTCGCGCAGCATGGTTGTCGGGCTGGCGAGAAAGGTCGGGGAGACGAAACCAAGATAGGTAATGAGCCCCCAGAAAGCGACGAAAATGACAAAAAATGATGTGCCCAACACGATACGAGCAAAGGGTGATACCGGACGTAGCGGGCGCAAAATGCGGCTGAACGGCGAAGAGCGTAATTGTGTCATGCGGGCGTCTAGGCGGCGTCTGTATGTCTAGGCAGGAAAAACCGGCATGTAAAGCGTTGCATGCCGGTCTGTGGTCATGGACGGTGTCGTCCGGGGTTATTGAATGAACGATGTATCGATCAACGCTTTGTAATCGGCCGGTTCCGTTTTCATGACGCCGCTTTCGATGTTTACCTTGGCGGCTTTTTTCATGAAGGGAATGATTTCGTTAGCAAAAAATTCGCGGTTGGCCGCTTTATCCTGCCACTTGAGGTAGCTGGCCGATTTGGCAAAATCTTCGCCGCTTTGTTTGACTTCTGCGCCCATCACGGCGTAGGCGTGTTTGGGGTTGGTTTTGATCAGCTCAAGCGCTTCAAAGTAGCTGTCGGTAATCGCCTGGGCAACCTTTGGGTTGGCTTTCAGCCATTTCGGGTCACAGCCAAAGGTGTCGATAATGATCGGGTAATCGTTGGTGGTGACGAGAATTTTGCCCGCGTTCGGGTTTTGGCGAATGCTGCTCAGGTACGGTTCGTAGGTGATGGCGGCTTCGTTCTGACCGGCGACGAAGGCTTGTGCGGCGGCTTGCGGCGAGAGGTTGGCGAGTTTGACGTCCTTCAGGCTCAGGCCGTTGCTTTGCAGCATCCAGGCGAGCATGAAGTGAGGCGTGGTTCCCGCTGCATCGACGGCGATGGTTTTACCCTTGAGATCGGCAAAGCCCTTGATGTTGCCGCGCACCACCAGTCCATCGGCGCCCGCTGATTTGTCCATCAGGAAGATTTGCGTGATGGGCACGCCGTTCTGCGTCCACATCAGATGTGTCTGCACGGCGGTCGTGGCGCATTGCAGGTCGCCCGAGGCGAGCGCCAGGTGGCGATCCTTTTGCGGGATCAGCTTGATGGTCACGTCCAGGCCATTTTTCTTGAAGATGCCTTCCTTGAGCGCCAGAGAAAGCGGCGCGTAGCCTGTCCAGCCGTTCATGCCGATAGTCACTTTTGTCTGCGCCCAAGCGTTGGCGCATGTCAGGCCAGCAAGGCTGAGGCAGGTGAGCATGCCGATTTTCAGGAATTTTTTCATTGCTGTTCTCCCGTGAAAAAGTAGGGGTAGGTGTTGTATGCAGGAGCCGTGGAAAAGGCGTCACTATAGCGCCATTTGCGGCTTGCCGGAATCCATTTTCGGATAGCCGCCTCTGGTTTCCGTTTTTTTGGATAAGTGCCCCATTGCTTGTCACCACATCGTCGAATGGCTATGGAATGCTGAGAATGCGGCCACCACCGCTATGATCATCTGCTGTTTCCGGGCTGGCGATGTCTGAAAGTGCCGCGGTCGGTTTGGCGCGTCGCCCGCGCTGATACAGCCTCAGCTTTTCGTGATCGCGGCGATCGCTCGGGCGATGCCCTTCCCAGATCATCCGCCAGCCAGCCGCAGTAATGAAATCCGGATCGCGTGGCTGGCCCCGCAGCAGCAGCAGATCGCAGCGGCGGCCGTTCTTGCTTTCCAGCGCCTGCGTTTGGATGCCATCAAAATAGTCGAGGGAGGCGAGCAGGGCAGGCGGCAGGTTGGCGTTGGCGATGCAGTGGAATTGGTGGGCGGAACGCACGGTGGGCAATACGCGCGCCAGCGAGGCGGACACCGGACGGTAAGACTTACCGTAGTCAATCCAGGGCATCCAAAGCACGGCAACCAGAATCCAGAACAGCGTTAGCCCGGACATCCAGTGCATGATGCCGCGCACGGGCGAACGCGGGCTGGTGACGATCAGCCAGAACCAGGCAATGGTCAGAATGAGCGCAAAGGTAAAAGCCATCCCGTCGAAATGGCCGACAAAACCCGGCTCCAGGCGCACGGCCTGACGGGCAAGCCGTTCCGGCCAGCCGAACACCAGCGCGCTCCAAGCGATCCATGCCACTGCCGCAAACAGGGAAAACGTCACCATGCTGAACCAATCAAAGGCATTGGCCGCACCACGCCGCAGGGAAAATACGCCTGGCACGGCCAATAAAACGAGCGGTGGCAGCAGTAGCAGGGCGGATGCGCTGCGGGCTTGAGCCAGTACCGAGAGCATTAGAAGTGTTGTCAGAAACGCGAGCAGCGGCAACAGCAACATGCGTCCGGTCAGTGTGCGGCGCTTGGTCCAGAGGGTCCAGCCTGCCAGCGGTAGCGCTGGCCAGGCATACCAGGGAAGCATGTTGAGATAGTCCATCAGATTGATGGACATCGGCCGATCAAAGGTAAGTTGCGCCAGTTCGTTGGCGAGGAAGGCCGCCGCGGCATCGGGTGCGGTGCGGTACAGCGGCCATAGCCAGCCGGTGCAGAGGATTGCCGACGTGACCATGCCAAGCAGCAGTAATCCGGCGTCACGGCGGCGGTTTGCGGAAAAGCAGAGCGTCAGCACAATGGCAGGCAACAAGGTAAGTGTGGGCAATAGGCCGTTGGCGAGGAACGCTGCGGTCAGGGAAAAAGCAAAGACCGGCGTTGCCAGTCCGGGGCGGCGTGGCAGCAGTAACAGCGACCAATATGCGGCTGTATGCGCTGTCAGCGCAGCCAGCATCGGTTGCGCTTCGTGCGCATGGAAAAGGAAACCAAGGCTACCCGCCAGAATCAGCGGCGCTGCCGCGGCGAAAGGTTTGCCGTATAGCTCGCGCGCAGCCTGCAAGATCAGTGACAGCGCCAGTAACGTGCACAGGCCGGAGGCCAGGCGTACGGCGTCATGCAGCGGTAGGAGCCAGGAGAACGCTTTGACAAAGCCGGTGCCGAGCCAGTAGTACAGTGGAGCATCCGGATAAGATTGACCGGCTAAGTGTGGGAGCAGCCAGTGCCCATGGCTTGCCATGTCGTATACGATGCCGATCGTAATGGCATCGTCGTGTTTCCAGGGGTCGTGGCCGATCAGCCCAATAAAAATGTAGAGCAGCAGCAGGACGGCCAATGCCAGCCCGCTGGGCGGTAGCGTAATTCCTTTGAAGCGTGAGTTGTCCGCAAAGATATGCATGCGTATCGGCGCAAGTGATTCGTCACCAGGTCATCAACAAAAAAGGCAGCACGGCGGCTGCCTTTTTCGCGAGCTCGAACGAACTCGTATCTGCTGCATCTAGCAGATGACCGTGGGTGCCAGTCGTGGATATCAGGATGCTCTGGCGCGGGTACCGTATTTTTTGTTGAATTTCTCGACGCGGCCTGCCGTATCGATGATCTTCTGTTTGCCTGTATAGAATGGATGGCAGGCAGAGCAGACTTCGACGTGCAAGGGTTTGCCCAATGTCGATTGGGTCTTGAACGTGTTGCCGCAGGAACACGTGACTTCGATTTCTTTGTATTCAGGATGGATATCGGATTTCATCTTGGAAATTCCTCGGGTCAAATCATACCGGCTCGAAAAAATGGGGTTCTCGGTGGCCGGCTTCAGAAAGGCCGCTATTATCCGGATTTCTGCCTGACTTGGCAATGGCTGGCGGATGGATGCGGCGCGTAAGGTGAATGGTGTGAATGAGATACTGCTAGCGTCGCATCGACTCGAAGAACTCGGCGTTGTTCTTCGTTGCCTTAATCTTATCGAGCAAAAATTCCATCGCTTCAAGGTCGTCCATGTTGTACAGCAACTTGCGCAGAATCCACATTTTTTGCAGTACGTCGGGCATCAGCAGCAACTCCTCACGGCGCGTACCGGAGCGGTTGACGTTGATTGCCGGGTAAACGCGTTTTTCGGCCATACGGCGGTCAAGGTGAATCTCCATATTGCCGGTGCCTTTGAATTCTTCATAGATGACATCGTCCATGCGGCTGCCGGTTTCGATCAGGGCGGTGGCGATGATGGTCAGCGACCCGCCTTCCTCGATATTGCGCGCTGCGCCGAAGAAGCGCTTGGGTTTTTGTAACGCATTGGCGTCGACCCCGCCGGTCAGTACTTTGCCAGAGGCTGGCTGGACCGTGTTATAGGCGCGTGCGAGACGGGTGATCGAGTCGAGCAGGATGACAACATCTTTTTTATGCTCGACCAGGCGCTTGGCCTTGTCGATGACCATTTCGGCGACCTGTACATGACGCGTTGCCGGTTCGTCAAAGGTTGATGCGATGACTTCGCCCTTGACCGAACGCATCATCTCGGTGACTTCTTCCGGGCGTTCATCGATCAGCAGGACGATCAGATGGATGTCGGGGTGATTGGCGGTGATGGCATGTGCGATGTGCTGCATCATCACCGTCTTGCCGCTCTTTGGGCTGGCGACGAGCAGACCGCGCTGTCCTTTGCCGATTGGGGCAATGATATCGACGATGCGGCTGGTGATGTTCTCTTCGCCACGCATGTCGCGTTCGAGCCGGATGTGTTCATCGGGGTGGAGCGGCGTCAAATTCTCGAACATGATCTTGTTTTTTGACGCCTCGGGCGGATCGCCGTTGATACGATCGACCTTGACCAGTGCGAAATAGCGTTCCCCATCTTTCGGCGTGCGGATTTCGCCTTCAATCGTATCGCCGTTGCGCAGATTGAAGCGGCGGATCTGGCTCGGACTGACGTAGATATCATCGGTGTTGGCGAGATACGACGTATCGGGCGAACGCAGGAAGCCGAAGCCGTCGGGCAAGGTTTCCAGCGTGCCGTCGCCAAAAATGGTTTCGTTCTTTTTGGCTTGGTTTTTGAGTAGTGCGAAGATCAGTTCATGTTTGCGCAGCCGGTTGGCGCCTTCGATGCCGTTAGCGACGGCCATATCGAGCAATTGGCTGACGTGCAGCGCTTTGAGTTCAGATAGATGCATGAGCGTGCGAAAAAGGTCGGAAAAGAATATGCACGAATATCCGGCAGGTTACCGGAAGATGCAAAAAACAGAAGATTTGTGGGAAACAGGAAACTGCGAAAATATTTTCTGGCATTTACTGGCGCTGGCCGGCAAAATCAAAAGCCTCAAATTCTTGCCAGATACGCGGAAAACCAATAAATCCGCCGAAAGCCGCAGGCAGGCTTTGTTCTGTACTCAGGTCGCGTGGCTGCGTGCTTTCAGGCGCGAAGATTAGCGATTTTACAGGTGGCTGTCAATGAACGCAGCCAATTGCGACTTAGAGAGCGCACCAACTTTGGTGGCTTCGAGGTTGCCGTTTTTGAAGAGCATCAGCGTCGGAATGCCGCGCACGCCAAAATTGGCGGGGGTGCCCGGATTCTCATCGATGTTGAGCTTGGCTACTTTTAAACGACCGGCGTATTCCTCGGCGATCTGGTCGAGAATGGGCGCCAGCATCTTGCACGGGCCGCACCATTCGGCCCAGAAATCAAGCAGCACCGGGCCTTGCGCTTGCAGAACATCGGTGGGAAAGGTGGCATCGGTAACGTAGGAAATATGTTCGCTCATGGAGTCACTTTCAGGGAAAATTAAAATATTGAAAATCCGGAATGTGGAATTTGGTAGGTACGCTGCCGAAGGAGAATGATCTGAAAATCGGAGAATGGACAACACACGGGAAGTATTCTGGTAGCGATTCTGGCAGCGGGTGTAATGCTAGCAAAAAAGCGGCAGCGCGGGGAAAATCGAGCGGGTTTGCCGCAACATATAGGCGTTCTATCCAGCCTGCCGGCGTGCCGCCAGTTTTTCCTTTGAACGGGTCGTGTGCTGCCGGTGTGCTATGGCTTTCGTCTCTGGTGCCGTTTCAGGTGCGGAACATTGTACGGATCGCTGGCGAGACGGCGAACGCGGAAAAACAGAAAGGCTCAGGATGAATATTGTGGGACTGCCGCCTGATGAGGCGTTTTTTGACGCGCTGGCGGCACGTCTAGTCGCTCACCATTCTTGCGCAGCGACGCATCACGATTTTTCATCGTTGCGTGTGCTCGCCCCGTCTCTGCCCATTGCCGCCGAACTACGGGCGGCGCTGGTCCGGCGCTTGCCCGGCGCGGCCTTGTTGCCTGTTTTCGCGACGCTGCGCCAATGGGCGCAAACCGTCCCCTTGCCGGTGGCGCCGTTGTCATCGAGTCGACGGCTGGCGTTGTTGTACGAAGCGCTGCGCACGCGCGGCTGGGCGTGCTTCAAGGGGGCCGAATCCGTACTGTGGGGCATCGTCAGTGAAATGGCGGCGCTATTCGACGAATTGAGCGAGGCTTCGGTGTCATTGCCCGATAACGCCGAAGCGCTCGCCGTGCAACTGGAAAACGCCTATGCCCTGCGCGCTTCGCAGCCGCTTGTGTTTGAGGCGCGCATCATCCACGAACTGTGGCGTGCGCTGGCAATTTCTGGGGAGCCTGACGCAGCCGCAGCGTATCGCCTGCAGCTAAGCGGACTGGCGCAGCAGGCTCAGGCCTTACCGCCGCAGTCTGCGCCCGTATTTGTTGTGCTTGACGCTGCGCCGAAGGAAGCGCTGTCCGCTGCCGAATACGATTTTTACCAGCGTTATGCCGCGTATCAGTCGGTGCATATGGTCTATCCGCTGCCGCGCGAGTCGGCGTCCCCGGAGAAAACGCCGCTGCTGGATACATTGGCCGCAGCTTGGCTGCCTGCTGCTCCCGTCATCAATGCAGCCTCAATGACGACCAGCGCTGCTGCGCCGCCGCCGATGGCGGAACGGGCGGGCGCCGTGGCGCAGCGCCATCCGCACAGTCCGCTGGCCGGCCGTCTGGCGCTGGTGCCAACGGCCGGACGTGAGCCGGAGGCGCAGGCTGTCGTCGCTCAGGTTGGCGCATGGTTGCAGGCTGGCGTGCGGCGTATAGCGCTGATTGCGCAGGACCGCCTGACGGCGCGGCGCGTGCGCGCCTTGCTCGAACGCGAGCGCGTATGGGTCAGCGATGAAACCGGCTGGCTGCTGTCGACCTCACGCGCTGCGGCTGCGGTGGATGCGTTGCTCGAAACTGTCGCCGGAAACAGCCGATACCGCGATCTGCTCGATATGTGCAAAACGCCATTCTTCTGCGCCGACTGGTCGGAAGAGCTGCGCCAAACAGCCGTGTTCGCGCTTGAAACGGTCATTCGCAGCGCTTCTATCGATGGCGGATTGGCGACTATCCGGCGGGCATTGGCGCACAGCGACAGCGTGGGCAAAGAACAGGCGCTTGCCGCGCTTGAACGCCTGGCGGCGGCGCAGGCACTGTTCGATGCGCAGCACGCCCCGCTTGTGCATTGGCTTTCCCGTCTGCATGAAGCGCTGGCGGTGCTGGGGATGCAGGACGTATTGGCGGATGACATCGCCGGCAAGGCACTGCTCGCTATGCTGACAGCCCGTCAGGAGGAACTGGCGGGCGATGCCGGCCGCTTTTCGTTCAGCGCGTGGCGCGACTGGCTACGACATGAATTTGAATCGACAAGCTTCCGCGATGATCGTGTTGTTAGCCCGATTGTGCTGACGCCGCTGAATGCCGCTTCCTTGCGCCGTTTCGAGGCAGCGATCCTGATCGGCGGCGATGCGCGCCAGTTGGCGCCGGCAGGACATGGCGCTTTTTTCAATCAGGCGGTGCGCCGCGAGCTGGGGCTGCGCACCCATGCCGATAGCGAACGTGAATTGCGCCGCGATCTCGAGTTGCTGCTGGCCATGGTTCCGCGCGTCGTCGTTACCTGGCAGTCGATACAGGATGGCGAAAGCAATTTACTCGCGCCGGAATTCCTGCTGCTCTCGACGCTGCACACGCTGGCTTGGGGGGATGACCTCCAGCGCTCGCCGCTGCCGAAGTCTCCTGCCGCTGAGGCGGAAAACGCAACGGCCCCAGTGTCTGCCGCGTCATGTGCAGCGCTGGCAGTAGAACGTACGGCGATTTCCGTGCCGGCAAAGCGGTTGCCTGAACGTCTTTCCGTCAGCGCCTACGCCCGCCTCGTTGCCTGCCCATACCGTTTCTTCGCCAGCCATGTCCTGCAGCTGGGGGAAATGGACGAGGTGCGCGAGGCGATGGAAAAACGCGACTACGGCACCCTCGTGCATCGCAGCTTGCAGGAATTTCATTCGCGTTGTCCGTGTGTCTCCGAACGGCCTGCCAATGAAGCGCTGGCCTGCTTGCTTGAATGCGTGGACACGGTTTTTGCGCCCGCGGTGGCGGACGATTTTCTGGCGATTGCCTGGCGCCAGCGTTGGGAAAAACGTTTGCCGTCGTACCTCGACTGGCAGCGCCGCTGGGAAGCTAAAGGCTGGCGCTGGGCGCAGGCTGAAACGCCGGTCAGCCGTGTGTTTCCGCTATCTGGCGACGCAGGGGGTAGCCGTGTCGAGCTGTATGGCCGCATTGACCGCATTGACCGGCGTGGCGATGAAGCGGCGAGTGAAGTTGCGCTGCTCGATTACAAAACGCAGCGGGCGGCATCGATCAAAAAGATGCAGCAACAGGATGGTGATGTGCAGCTTTCCAGCTACGCCCTGCTGCATGAGGCTGCCGAGGCAGCTTACCTCGCGCTCGACGACGAGGCGGTCAGCGCCGTTCCTGCCGGCGGCGATGATCTGGTGGCGCTGGCTCAAGCGCAGGGCCAGCGCCTGGTTTCCGTGTTCAACGCCATGCATGCCGGCGCGCCGCTGCCGGCAAACGGTACAGACAGCGTCTGCCAGTGGTGCGAGATGCGTGGGCTGTGCCGGAAAGCGTTGTCCGGATAATCCGGATAAGCAAGCGGACTGCCAGACGTGCCTGGAGACGGGTTAAAGCAAGGGACGAGGGGCTTTGTGCTAAGTTTTTTCACCCTCATGAAAGGTAAAAAAACGTAAAACAAAACGCCGCCCGCTAGCGGTACGGCGTTTTGGCGTCGTGCACAGTGCTACAGAGCGGCAGCGGGGCGCTGCTGGCGACCCGCGTGCGTGCTTATTTAAGTTTTGCCTTGGCGCGCAGATCCTCGACCATCTTGCTGATTTGCTCGGCCTGTGCCTGTTGTTGGAGGCGCGGCTTAAGTTCGTCAAACGAGGGGATGGTTTGCGGGCGGCTGTCTTCAAGCAGGATGACGTGGTAGCCAAAGTCGGTTTTGACCGGCGTTTCCGTAAATTTGCCCTTGCTCAGGCCGGTAAGCGCATCGGCAAATGGCTTGACGAAATTGGCCGGCGTTGCCCAGCCCAGTTCGCCGCCATTGTCCTTGGTGCCAGTATCGATGGACTGTTTGGCCAGGTCGGCGAACTTTTCGCCTTTCTTCAGCTTCTCGATAATGGCCTTGGCCTCGGCTTCATCCTTGACCAGCACATGGCGCGCCTTGTACTCGGTGCCGCTCATCTGCGATTTGATCGTTTCGTACAGGGACTTGAGCTGGGCGTCGCTGACAGGATGCTTCTTGGCGTAATCTTGGAGAAAGGAACGGATGAGAACCGATTGGCGCATGGCGTTGATCTGCGCGATGACGTCCGATTTTTTATCGATCCCCGCCTTCTGGGCTTCCTGCACCAGCAATTCGCGGCGGATCAGCTCTTCGCGCACGGCATTTCTCAGTTCGGCGTTGTCAGTGGCGCCTTGTGCGGTCTGTTCGGCGATGAAGAGGTCTGCCGTACTTTGCGGGATGGCGCTGCCGTTGACGGTGACAAGCGTTTTCTCAGCGGCACCGGCCGAAGCCGAAAGCAGGGTGCCGATGAGCAGGGCAGCGGCGCATTGGGTCAGTTTTTTCATGCGAGGATTCCTTTCGAAGGTTCCGTGAGGTCAGAAGTTGGATTGGGAAAATTGGCTTGATAAATTGATTGAATTGTCCGAAGCCTTTTTTGCGCAGGTCTGCGAATTTCAACCAGGTCGGCACTCTTCCGGCGCGAGCGCCGTAATGCCTAGCGCATGAATTCTACCATGCATCAGTTCGCCCAAGGTTTCATGGACAAGACGGTGCCGTGCAAGCATCGTCTTGCCAGCGAAAGCCGGTGAGACGATGTACAGGCGATAATGCCCGCCGTTCCGCGTTCCGGTATGGCCGGCGTGCTGCGCCGATTCGTCGATGATTTCGAGCGATTGCGGCGAGAGACTTTTCAGGCGCTCGCGCAGCAAGCCCATCGTTTCAGTGCCCGTGACGGCGATGTCGACGCTCATGCTGGCAGGACTTGACAGAAAAGTTTGACGGTCAGCCGGGCGTAATTTCCGGCAAGGGCATAAGAGTCGCGCTTGGCCCAGCGCTGCGCGGCTGCGCGCGAGGCGCATTTGGCGGCGATCAGGCTGCTGCGGAAGCAGCCCGAACCGGGGGTAGGCGCATCGATGGCCGGGCAGGCGCCGGCGAGCCGCTGCCGTCCTTCATCCTGCAAGGCGCGCTGGCGTTCAATGTGTGCTGGATGGCCAGCCTGGTGCGCTGCCAGGGAATTGGTGCGGTCCTCGGCGATGAGGGCATATCGCATTGGGGTTCCCGTATCAGGGCTGCTTTTCATTGTTTTCGATGTATTTGGCCAGCATGAAACCTTGCGCTAGCACGAAAGCCAGCGTCATGCCCATGCTGCCAAACAGCTTGAAATTTACCCAGGCGGCGGTGGACAGCCCCATGAAGAATGCCACCGCCAGATTGGCCAGCCCCATAAAAGCAAAGAAGCCGGTCCATGCCCAGTTGAGGCGGTTCCAGACGGCCTCGGGCAAGGTAAGCTGGGCGCCGAGCAGCCCGCGGATAAGATTCTTGCCGCACAGCCGTCCGATGATGAAGGCTGAAGACAGCGCCCAGTAGAGCACGGTCGGCTTCCATTTGATGAACGTTTCGTCGCGCAGAAACAGCGTCATGCCGCCAAAAAGGGTGACGATGGCGAAGCTTGTCCAGAGCATGCCGCTGACCTTGCGCGTGCGCAGCCAGGTCCAAGCGATCTGGACGAAGGTTGCGGCAATGGCCACGGCCGTGGCGACGTAGATATCAGCCAGCTTGAAGGCAGCAAAGAACAGGATGACAGGGAACAGGTCGAAGAGAAAATTCATGGGAAAGACAGGCGAGGGGTCAGGGGAGCGCGGGGGATCGTGAGTCAGGAACAGCGTATGCGGCGGATTATAGCGGATGCGCTTTTTTGCGCCTTGCTGCCCACTGGGACGATCGCCGATGCAATCATCGGCGCTCCCATCAGGGCGGAAGCGCGCCGGCAGGGGAAGATAAAGGAAGATAAAGCGACTGCAATAATGATCGATGAGGGGATGGAAAAGTCCCAATGAGCCGGCCGGTACGGCGCATGCAGGCGGGCGCCTCGACAATCCGCAGAATCTATCGGGTGGCCCCTGATGGCTCCGAATGGTTTTACGCGCTTACTCTCCCGGCAGGTGTAGCAGGCGGGCGGCGGTCTCCGGCGTACTGTACGGCGGGATGATGCCGAGCAACGGTACGGGCAGGCGCGCCTGCAGCGCTGCCAGATTGCCTTCCCAGCGCGACATGGCCGGGTCGATCCGGTTGGCGATCCAGCCAGCTAACGGCAGCCCAGTGGCGGCAACCGATTCGGCGGTAAGCAGCGCATGGTTGATGCAGCCCAGGCGCATACCGACGACGAGGATGACCGGCAGTCCCAGCCGTTTTGCCAGATCGCCGGCGTCATGTTCCGCATCGAGCGGCACGCGGAAGCCGCCGACGCCTTCGACCAGCACGGCATCCGCCAGCGTGCGCAGCGCGTCAAAGGCAGCGGCGATGCGCTCGATATCGATGTGCTCGCCGGTTTCCTGGGCGGCGATATGCGGCGCGATCGGCGGTGCGAACAGGTAAGGATTGACGAGCGGGCGCGGCGCTTCGACGCCGGAGGCGGCAATCAGCGATTCGACATCATCGTTTTTGCCGTCAGCGTCGATGCCGGCGGCGACGGGCTTCATGCCGACGGCGCGGATTCCCCGCTGTTTCAGCACGTGCAGCAGCGTACAGGTGGAAAAGGTTTTGCCGACTTCGGTATCGGTGCCGGTGATGAACCAGGCGTTTGCCGGCGCTGGGGCGGATGAAATGGGTGAAATAGGTGAAGTGGGCGTTGAGTGCGTGTTCATATCGTAGCGGCGCAGGCAAAAATGATGTCGTAAGTGGCAGGTAGCCCCTCGGCGGTGCGGAAGCGTTCGTAAGCCGCCTCCACTTTCTGCCAGGCGGCACGACCCATCAGGCTGCTGCGGCCGCCGCCGCCGACATTTTGCGCGCCGATGGCCTTGATGGCGCGCAGCAGGGTTTTCAGGTCAGGGTAGTAGATCGGGCGCTGCTCGCGCCAGAGTTCGATTTGCCTGAACCCGGCGGCGTCGAGCGCACGGATGATCGCGTCGGGTTCGTTGAAATGCAGCGTGTGGCGATAGGCGTCGATGCCGGAAAAAGCTTCCCGCATTTCATGGAAAGTCTCCGGCCCCAAGGTGCTGGCGGCCAGCCGGCCGCCGGGGCGCAGCGTGCGCCGGGCTTCGGCGAATACAGCGGCGGCGTTGCACCATTGGATGCTCATGTTTGACCACCACAGATCGAACTGCTGCGCGGGCAGTGGTAGGGCTTCGATGTCGGCGGTGAAACATTCGTCCATCACCGGGCGCGCCCGCTCGACCATAGTCGGCGCAAAGTCGACACCAGTAATGTGCGCCTGCGGCCAGCGCTGGCGCAGGATGCGCGCGCCGAAGCCGGTGCCGCAGCCTGCGTCGAGAATATGCGCCGGAGCGGTTTCCGGCGCCAGGTGCGCGAGCAATGCATGGCAGGCATGGCGCTGGACGATGGCGGCTTCGTCATACGTCGCGGCGGCCCGATCAAACGCGGCGCATACGCGCTGTTTAAGCGGTTCAGCGTTCGCTGGTCGGGGTGTGTGGGGTGATGCGGCAGACATGACAGTGTTCGATGACAAGTTCGGCAAAACGTTCCGGTGCTCTGAGGAACGGCGCATGTGCCGCACCCTCGATACACGCGAGCCGCGCGTTCGGCAGCGCCGCGGACAGCCAGCGTGCGGCGGGTAGCGGCATGAGCGGGTCGCGGTCGCCGTGAATCAGCAAAGTCGGCATGGTAATCGCCGTGACGGCCGCGCGCAAATCGACGTTCCCCAGCCAGTCCAGACCTTGTTGCAGGCTGCCTGGATCGGGCGCAGGCATGGCGGACAATGCGCGCTGCTGGCTGCGGGTATGGGCGCGCGCCTGTGCGTCGCCCTGGTTGAGCAGCGCGATGAAATGGCGCAATGTTTCGGCCGGCGCATCGGCCACCGCCTGGGTAAAACGCTCCAGCAGTTGCGGCGTTTGTGCGTGCGGCCAGTCGTCGCGTTGTGTGAAGCACGGTGTTGCGCCGACGAGAATCAGCCCGCTGAAATGCGTTGGCGGCTGCTCTGCCTGCGGATGTGCCTGCTGTGTGGCGATTTCCAGCGCCAGCAGCGCGCCCAGTGACCAGCCGCACAGCAGGCTGCCCGCGGGCAGGCGGCAGGCAATCCGGCGGGCGGCGTCGGCAAAGCAGCCGGGATCGGGCGGCGCGCTTGCGTAACCGGGCAGGTCGACGAGATGAATATCCAGGTGTGCCGACAGTGCGGGAATGACCGGCGCCCAGGCTTGTCGCCCCAGGCCCCAGCCGTGAATCAACGCCAGCGACGGCCTGCTCATGCGCAATCCTTCAAGGCATCGACCAAGCGGTTGATCTGCTCGACGCGATGCGTGGCCGACAGCGAAACGCGCAGCCGCGCCGTGCCTGCCGGCACCGTCGGCGGGCGGATGGCAGGCGCCCAGATTCCCTTGTCGTAGAGCGCGGCGGCCACGCGCAACGCCGCGTGGTTGTCGCCGATGATGATGGGCTGGATGGCCGTGGGCGAAGGCATCAGCCGCCATTGCGTGGCGGACAGCCCGTCGCGCAGGCGGGCGATCAGCCTTTGCAGATGCGCGCGCCGCGCATCGCCCTGTTCGATCAGATCCAGGCTGGCGAGCAGCGCACAGGCCATGATCGGGCTGGCGCCGGTGGTAAAAATGTAGGTGCGCGCGCGGCTGATCAGCCATTCGATCACGGTTTCCGACGCGGCGACGAAAGCGCCCGAAGCGCCGGCAGCCTTGCCGAGCGTGCCCATATAAACGAGCCGTTCGGCGCGCGCTTGCCCGCTCAGGCCGATATCTAGCCCGAAGTGCGCCAGACTGCCGCGCCCTTGCGGGCCGAGCACGCCGAAACCGTGGGCGTCATCGACCAGCAGCCAGGCATCGAAACGTTCGGCCAGCTCGAGCAGGCCGGGCAGGGGCGCGAGATCGCCATCCATGCTGAAAACGGCGTCGGTCAGGATCAGCCTGCGCTGGCCGGGCCGGGCCGGGTTGGCCGCGAGCAGGTGCTCCAGCGCGGCGAGATCGCCGTGCGGATAACGGTGGCTTTCCGCGCCTTGCGCTTTGGCGAGCTGCACGGCGTCGATCAGTGAGGCATGGTTGAGACGGTCGGCAAAAATGGCATCTCCACGCCCAGCCAGTGCAGTCACCATGCCGATGTTGGCCATGTAGCCGGTCGTCATCAGCAGTGCGCGCGGAAAGCCGGCAAAGGCGGCGAGCCGCCGCTCCAGCGCGTCATGTGGCGCCAGGTGGCCGCTGACGAGATGCGAAGCGCCGCTGCCGACGCCCCAGCGGCGAGCGCCGTCGCAGGCCGCCTCGACCAGCGCCGGATCGGCGGCCAGACCCAGATAGTCGTTGCTGCAAAAGCTGATGAATTCACGGCCGTCGACGATCGCCAGCGGCCCGCACGGGGAGGCCAGCGTGCGGCGATGGCGGCGCAGGCCGTCGTGATCAAGCGTGGCGAGCTGGGCGGCCAGATCGTCGTGGAGCGGGGTGTGTGACATGGCGGATGGTGATAAAAATGAGCTTGGCGCAATGGTTCGGGAGGCAGGCAATCATACAAGATTGGCGCGGAACCCGCTTTTGCGGGATAGCCAGATGGAGCGCTCCCGGCAAGGGAAGGCGGCGATGGCTGAGGCACGGCGGCACGCTGCGCTGTTTTGCCATGATCAGCCTGAAGCCCGCGTGGATTGGGGATTGTCGGTAAGCATGCCCTGAAGCCCGCGTGGAATGGGCGTTTCCGGCCTGCCTGCCCGCAAATGCCCTATTGACGCGGGCTCGCGGGCAGCCTCTATCGCAACGTCCGCCGCAATATCCACCGCATTCGGACTCGCGCGGCAAGCTGCATATGCACCATGTCGCTGGCGCCATGCACCCTGCCGTCAGCGCCATATGACTGCGAATGAAAAATGCCGGCCAGGAAGGCCGGCATTTTGAAAGGCGCATGGCGGTACGCTGCGGCACAGCGGAACGCTGCGCCGCGCCGCGCCGCGGTCACCGCTGGGGGCGCTGCCGGGCAATTGGCCGGCCGATCCGGCCAGTTAGGCGACGCGCACTTCGATCTTGCGCGGTTTGGCGCGTTCAAGCTTGGGGATGCTCAGTTTGAGTACGCCATTGTTGAATTCAGCCTGGATGTTCTCGCGGTCGAGTTCCTTGCCCAGCGAAAACGTCCGGCGGTAGCGCGGCAATTCGACTTCGACGTAGCTGGCTTCCATATCGGTGGGGATGGGCAGTGCGACTTCACCTTCGATGGACAGCGCTTCCGCATCGACGTGGACGTTCAGCTTGTCTTTCGGCACGCCCGGCAGGTCGGCATAGAGCGTAATGCCCGCTGCGTCCTCGATGACATCGACGGGCGGCAGCATGGCCGCCGTTTCGGCGTATTCGCTGTCATTTTTCCGTTGCGCGGTTTCTGTCACCTGATGTTCGTTCATGATGTTTTCCTTTCTTCAGCTTTTTTCAGTGATTTCGACGCGACGCGGCACCGAGGCGGCGCGGCGCTGGATGCTGACATGCAGCACGCCGTCCTTGTAGGCGGCCGAGGCGCTTTCCGGATCGATGTCGTCAGGCAGACTGATGGCGCGGCGGTAAGCGCCGCTGATGCGCTCGTTGATGTGCGTCGCCGCTTTCGCATCCGCCTGGGGCAGTTCGCTGCCGCGTTCGCCCGACAGCGTCAGCACGCCGCGTTCGATCGAAACATCGATACTGGCCGGGTCAAGCCCCGGCGCAAAGGCGTAGATTTCCACGCTTGTCGGCGTCGTGCCGACATTGAGCGCCGGAAAACCGCTGCGTCCGATACCGCGCAGCGGGGTGGTCGGGCCAGCATGGCGCAATAGCTGGTGTTGCAGGCGGGCCAGGTCGGCGAACAGGTCGCCGGCAAACAGGGTTCGATACATTCCATTCTCCTTTCAGATGGTTTCCGCAGGGGGTGCGGCGTTGACAAGAAGATAGGGATATGTTTGGGCTTTTCAAGCCCCATGAGCGCCGGTGCGTAGGTGAAAGGCAAGGTCGGCGGTTGCTTCGCTGCTGCCAATTTCCGTGCACGCTGGTGCGCTGGTGAAAGATCGCCGGGCCGTTACGCGGCGCAATGGTTGCCGCAGCGCTGGCTGCGGCGTGTTGCTCGAACGCACGGCGTTCGCTGGACAGGAGAAGGCCGATGCCGCGGAAGCTGAATTGATCGGCGTTACGAGTCTTACGAGTCGGGTGGATGAAGGGCTGACAAGAAATGGAACAGGTGGGGCAGGTGTGCAGGTGGGGCAGGCGGGATCGGAACGATCGAACGACAAAATGGCAGGAACGTTCCGGGTAGATGCATTGACGGCCTTGCCGGAAAGGCCCGTTCTGCCTGGGGTGCAGCGCCGCTGTAGCCGCCTGTTTACGCGGGTTCCAGCCATGCGCCATATCTGCTGCGCGCATCCGGCAATGGCTGCCGGCGCGTGGGTAATTTTTTCAGGCTGACTCGTTGATCGTGCGGATAATATCGCGCAGCGCCGCCAGTTTTGCCGGTTGACGTTGGCTGATCAATGTCGCCAAGTCTTTCGTCTGCGCGGACAGCTCGGTCTGCGTCTTGCAGGTACGGAAGCGGTCGATCAGCGTTTGTGCCTGCGTGCCGAAGCAATCCATGCAGAAATCGACCAGCAGGAATCTTGCTTCGGAAATGATGGCCTCATCATGAATGTGCCATTCATCGCGGGCGTGCGCGGTTCTCGCTCCGGCTGCCGGCATGGCGGGGGCAACGCCATTTGCCGTATGCGCCGCCATGCCAGTATGTACGGGCGGTGCTGCAGACGGCACGGGCGCCGTGCCGTCATCCTGGGTAATGAAGCCGTCCCGCATCAACTCATGGAGGATGGTGTACGATTCCTCGGTGGGGAGTACCGATTTATGCAGCAGATCTTGCAAAGTTCGGGGTTTGCTCAGCAATAGCATGATGCCTCGTTGCCGGAGCCCCAGCCCAACAGTATGGCGCGCTATTTCTTCTGCGCCTTTTTCGGTGACACGCAAAACTGCCGATGGATTCATATTTTCCTCCCGCGTTTCTGAATGATCGGACGGGCTGCATGCGTTGTCAATCGGTTTGATGATCTTCCACGCTAAAGTTTGAAGCGGGCAATCGACTTATTCAGCGCGCCGACGATTCTATGGACTTTGTTGATCGCCAGCAGCAGCGGCGGCAGGGCGTCAAGGGAACGCGTTTCAACATAATTACGCGTCGCCACGTCGATGGCGGCCATCTGTTTGGATAGGGCGTCGCTGTTTTCCTGAATGGCTGCCGTAATGTTGATCAGCTTCATCTGCATCAGCTTGAGCGAGGCCATCATGCTGGAGTCGTCATCTTCGGCGAGGTGAATGCTGATATGAAGGTCGCCCTCGGCAATTCTTCGCATGTTTTCGGCGGCCTCATAGGGTTCGCCGCCCAGCTGCCTGAGAATGTCGGTGCGCATACGGAAGGCGAAAATCGCCACGAAAGCCAGCAGCACGCTGCTGGCTCCCAGGTAGTAGGCCGCTTGCTGCCAGAAACGCGCGTCGATATCGTCGATGAAGAAGCCGATGCCGACGATCCATCCCCAAGGGTCGAATTTCAGCACGCCGTTGAGTTTCGGGAAACGGAGGTATTCCGGCTCGCCCGGCTTGAGGGTATCCAGTTCAAGATAGGCTTTATTGTTGGTGCTTGTTTTCAAGCCTTCGCGATAGGCTTCGGTGACGGTGCGCCCGTCCGGCAGCTTGCCGCCGTCGTCTATTTTGCCTATGCGGCTTTGGATGGGGTGCTGGATGAATCGGTCGCTCGCATAGTCACGGATGAAGTAATAGTTGCGAACGCCTTGCCGCTGCGCGTTGATCGCTTCGATGGCGTGCCGCTGCGCATCTTCACTGCTCATCTTGCCGCTGACTTCCAGCGCGTGGTAGTGCTTGATCAGCGAATCGGCAAAATCGAGCGATTGGTTGATATGCGAACGCCGTTCTTCATACAGATTGTGCCGGATCGTATAAAGGCCGAAGCCCGATATGACGAGGAGTCCGAGCAGGGAAGCGGTGACGATGATTTGTATTCGGGTTTTCAGATGCATGATGTACCCCAACAAGCTGGTTCATTGATCCAATCAATATGAAATTTAATGATGGATTACAGTATTGCCAATATTGCAACGGCAGGCCTGAGAAACCAGCGTACCGTCGTAATTTGCACGTAATGGCCTTGTGTGCCCGAACCTTTGAGCGCATAACCATTGCCATCATATATCGGGGAATTGCTCCTCAAATCAAGACCTGGGTGACGATGAGTAAAAAAATCTGACGGATGTGGCTTTATTGCAGGGTTATTGCAGGGTATTTGTGCCTATAGCGTTGCCGCCAAGAGGGGCCGGCCGGCAGATTGTTCTGGTGGTTCCGTATGTGTTTTCCGTACAAATACGTGGTAAAACAAGCGCTTATATTTTTGGCGCGATATTGGACTCGGAGAAAAGCGGCTTAAACCGGGGTGTATGCACACAAAACGCATCCCTTGATCGGAGTTGAGCGCAGGTTCACGGGTGTGCAGCGGATTACCGCGCTGTACCGAGGCAAAATCGAGATGTGCGCGGGTGTGCAGGCACAGGAGTTCAAGGCGGCTCGGCATCGGCGAGGAAGTGCGAGTGTGCGGGCGCGCGGGGGTACGGGTGCGCCGGGCATCGCCCCGTCGCCGTGCTAAACGGGCTTTTCATCGGCTCTTAATTTGACGATAAGATATTAATTTTTATCAGATTTATGCGATTCTCCAAGTTCGCCATTCTGTCCTTCGCCGCGGGTGTTCTCTGCCTGCAAATGCAGGCGCATCTGCCTTCGCTGGCGATGATTCTGCTTCTGGCGGGCGTGGTGGGCACCGCTGTGTTGGCGGGCGTCATGAGCATGCGCAGAAAGCGCGCGTCAGGTCAGGCGCGTCTGGGCGAGACGCCAGGCAAGGCGCGCCGGCCGTTTATGCCGGAGCGCATGGCTTTACTTGGCGTTGGTTTTGCGCTGCTCGCCTTTACGCTGGGTTTTGCCTGGGCCGGCTGGCGGGCGCATCTGCGTCTGGCGGATGCTCTGCCGGCCGAGTGGGAAGGGCGCGATGTGACGCTGACGGGCATCGTCGCCGCTTTGCCGCATCGTTTTGCGCGGGGCGAGCGTTTCGAGTTGACGGTCGAGTCGGTGCAGACACTCGGCGCGCATGTGCCAAAACACCTCCAGTTGACCTGGTATGACGGGCGTTCTGGGCGGGATGCACGTGCTCAGGGAGAAAACAGGCGCCGAGAAGACAGTGGGGAAAATAGCCGGCGCGGGGGCGATAACAGCACAGAGAATCCGTCCGCCGAGGCGGTGCGCACTGCGCGCGTGTATACCGTAAATTCGGGCGCGGAACAGGGAGAAAAACCAGCTGTGGCACTGGCTGCCGCTTCACTATCGGCTACGGCGGCCGCAGATTCTGGCGCGGGTTCGGGAGCGGATTCGGGCATCAATTCCGTCGCGCGTTCCCCTATCAGCCAGACTGCCGGTGTTGCTCTTGCTCCGCCCGCGACCACCCATCGGGCGACTGATGACGCTTCCGACCCGTTGGGGGCGGCGAATCCACCTGCGTCGCTGGCACGGGCGGCCAGCGGACGTTTGCATCCGGGCGAACGCTGGCGGCTGACCGTGCGCTTACGGCGGCCGCACGGCAATGCCAATCCGCAGGGCTTTGATTACGAGGCATGGCTGCTGGAGCGCAATATCCGTGCGCTGGGCGCGGTGAGGCCGGGCAAGCCGGCGGGCAATGGCGCCGACAGCGATGCTGGGGGCGGCGGCAATAGGCGGCTCGATGCTTTCGTCGTGCGTCCCGGTTATCTGGTCGAGCGCCTGCGCGAGGCGGTGCGTGACCGCTTTGTTGCCGCACTGCCCGATGCGCCGTATCGCGGCGTGCTGGTGGCGCTGGCCATCGGCGATCAGCGCGCGATTCCCAGTGCGCAATGGACGCTTTTCAACCGCACGGGCGTAACACATCTGGTGTCGATCAGCGGCCTGCACGTGACGATGCTGGCGGCCTTGTTCGCGGGGCTGGTGGGCTGGCTGTGGCGGCGCAGCGAGTGCCTGATGCTGCGTCTACCCGCGCCCAAAGCCGCTTTGCTGGCGGGCGGGCTGGTCGCCTGTGCGTATGCCTTGCTGGCGGGCTTCGAGGTGCCGGTGCAACGGACGCTGTACATGTTGAGCGTGGCGGTGCTTGCCCTGTGTTCCGGCCGTAATTTCGGTTCCGGCAGAATTTTGCTGGCGGCGCTGTTCGTCGTATTGCTCATCGATCCGTGGGCTGTGCTGTCCATCGGTTTTTGGCTCTCGTTTGGCGCGGTCGCCGCATTGCTGTATGCGGGCGGCACGCGCCTCAGGCAGCCTGAGCGGCCTGCCGGAGTCGCGCGTTGGCGTGCGCTGGCGCTGCATTGGGGCGCGGCGCAGTGGGCGGTGACGGTTGCGGGGCTGCCTTTGCTGCTGCTCTTCTTCCAGCAGTTTTCGCTGGTTTCCCCGCTAGCCAATGCTCTGGCGATTCCTGTCGTCAGCCTGCTGATTACGCCGTTGACGCTGCTTTGCGCCGTATTGCCCTGGTCATGGCTACTACACGTCGATCACTGGCTGCTGGCGCAGTTGATGGCCGTGCTGCACGAATTGTCCGCCTGGCCGGTCTGGCAACAGCCCGCGCCGCCACTGTGGGCGATATTGCTGGCGCTGGGCGGCGTCGCCGGGCTGCTCTTGCCGCGCGGTTTTCCGGCATGCTGGCTGGGCAGCCTGTTGCTCTTGCCGGCACTGCTCTGGCAGGCGCCGAGGCCGCCGGCGGGCGAAGCCTGGGTCGATGTGCTGGATGTCGGGCAGGGTTTGGCGGTCGCCGTGCGCACGGCGACGCACAATCTGCTCTACGATGCCGGACCGCGCTACAGCGCCGAGGCGGATGCCGGGCAGCGCGTCGTGGCGCCGTTTCTGCGTGCGGCGGGCATCGGACGGCTCGATGTACTGCTCATTTCGCACAGCGATACCGACCATGCGGGGGGACTGGCTTCGATTCAGGCGTCGCTGCCGGTCGCGCGCCTGCTCTCTTCGGCACCGGCTGCTTTTGGCGGCGAAGCCTGCGCAGTGGGGCAGCATTGGACGTGGGACGGCGTGCGATTCAGTCTCTTGCATCCGGATGAAGCCGTGTATGCCGACACATCGGCTCAGCCGAATCATTTGAGCTGCGTGCTGAAAATCGAAGCCGCCGGAAGCCGCGCCCTGCTGACCGGCGACATCGACGCGGCGGCGGAAGCTCGTCTGCTGGCGCGGGAAGCGAAGCGAAATGGCGGGAAGAGTGAAGAAAGAAGCGAAGAAAAAAGCGGAGAAAAAAACAGGGAAGAAGGCGCCGGCGCAGAGATACGCCCGACGGCGGATGCGGCAAACGGTACGTCGGCAAAGGGCTTGTTGGCGGCATTTCCGACGTTGCGCAGCGAGGTCATTATTGCCCCGCATCACGGCAGCCGCAGGTCGTCGACACGGCCTTTCCTCGCGGCTGTCGACGCACATGAAGCCGTGTTTTCGGCGGGATACCGCAATGCTTTCGGGCATCCGCATACGGAAACACTGGCGCGCTACGCCGCGCGGGGCAGCCGGATCTGGCGAACCGATACCGGCGGCGCGATACATATACGGCTGGCGGCGCGCGCCGAAGTCTCGTCGTGGCGGCAGGTTCGCCGGCGTTACTGGCAAATGCCCTAAGCGGAACGGCCATAAGTAGCCACAAGCGCGCGAAAGGCGCGAGTCGGCAGGAAGTCTGCAACGACGCCGTAAAGTTTGGTCTTGCCCTACCGTTTGCGATGTGCCGTAGCGTTATTAACGATTGGCAGACCTGCCCGCAAACGCCCAATCGACGCGGGCTGCAGAGGCGGTGACCGTGACAGGCAGCGCCATTTTTGACCGCCAGCAGATTTCTCCGATTGTTCCCCGATTGGCTGTCGGTGGCTGGATGTGTTTGGGCGGGCACGCAGACCCGGCGGGTCGGGCGGTCAGATCAGCGTGTATCGTCAGGCTGTTTCAATCAGCCTGCATGGATTTCTTGCCGACTGCGAGATGATGGAAAAAGAAAAAAGTGAAGGGTACAAAAGCCCGAAGGCCTGAAAGCCTGAAAAGGCGGAAAGAACGAGGGAAAGGTAATAATAAAGACAAATAAAAATGCCCCCTGAAAAGGGGGCAAAGGAGGTGCAAAAGAGGAGAGGTGGGATACCTGAACCGGCAGGCCTGAAAATAAGGGCTATGGGCAAGGCCAAAACGTCGCCCATAGCCCCAACAGGTACACGTGGAAAAAATCTTTCAGGGCGGGCCGATTGTGGTACATAGATGATGAAGAATACGTCTGGAATGTCTGGAAAGTGTTGAAAATACTGGCTGCCGTAGCGTTTGTGGAGGCGGCGGCTATGCCTGTCATTGCTGACGGCTGTCAGTGAGCGTTGTGTTCGAGAATCTGGCTATCTGCCGCGTGATGATCGGGCGCGTGATTGACCAGCATCGTCGCCAGACCGAGGCCGATAATGTAGGCAAGAATCAGAACGGAGCGAACGATGCGGATTTTCATGATAGATCCTCGGTAAAGGCGTCTTCTTGCGGTGCGCTTCAGACTGTGTTCAGACTACGGCATTTGGCCGGAAGTGGACTTCAGGAAACTTCAGGAAGTTCGAATGGCAGGGAGTCTATCCGTTTTTTCTTCGTTTACAATAAACACAACGGAAATTTTTTATTAAGTTTATTTTAATAATGGATGCGCTTTCTGATATTGCTTTCTTTGCGCTGCTGGTTCGGCACGGTAATCTGACTTCTGCCGCCCGCGAGCTGGATGTAACGCCGCCTGCGGTCAGCCGTCGGCTGGCGCTGCTGGAAAACCGTCTGGGGATCCGCCTGCTCAACCGGACGACGCGCCGCGTGTCGCTGACGTATGAAGGCGAGCTGTATTTAGAGGAAGGACGGCGGATTCTCGACGATCTGGGCGAGCTGGAACAGCGCGTTTCCAGCGGCCATTCCGTACCGCGCGGCCTGCTGCGCGTCAATGCGAGCTTTGGCTTCGGTCGCGAGTATGTGACGCCGATCGTCGCCGAATTCCTGCAGGCCTATCCCGAAGTGGAGGTGCAGTTGCGCCTGACCGATCGGCCGATCAATCTGGTCGAGGAAGGCTTTGATGTCTGCGTGCGTTTCGGGCATGTGCCGGATGCGCGGGTCGTCGCCCGCAAGATTGCCTCGAACCGCCGTTATCTCTGCGCGGCGCCGGCCTATCTCGAAAAATACGGCGTGCCCGCCACGCCGAACGAACTGCGCCAACACAAGTGCATCGTCATCCATCAGACGAATGCCGCTGTCGGTGCCTGGCGCCTGAGTAACGGCACGGAAGAGGAAACGGTCAAAGTACGCGGCGCAGTCGTCACCAATGACGGAGATGCGGCGGTCGCCATGGCGCTGCGCGGCCTGGGGATTCTCGAGCGTTCGGAATGGCACGTGGCGCCGTATATCCGCTCGGGCAAGCTGCAACTGCTGCTGCCGGACTGGGTGCTGCCGGCGGCCGACATCTACGTGGTCTATCCGGTCAGAAAAAATCTGTCGGCCAAGGTGCGTGCTTTCGTCAACCATCTGGCGGACAGCATCGCCGCGCATCAGGTGGTGACGGATGGCGTGATGAATCAGTGGTGACCCCATGAACTGACCCAACCGGCAGACGGCGGGCAAGACGACGAGTGCCCCGGCCAACGCCCGGCGGAATGTGACGGAAAGCGCCCTGCCCCCCCCAGCAGGCGGCCCGGAAAATGGCGGCGTAGCAAGCGGCATCGCAACGATCGGTGCACATGGTCCCGGCAGTGGACATGCACATAGCGGTAGCCTGATAAACGCCGCCACACCCGGCGCGATGTCTGATGTTGCCTCTGGCTCGCCTTTCGGCGTGGCCAGTCGGCCGGCGATGGTTCCGGCGATGGCTCCGGTGCTGGCGGCTACGCTGCTTTTCGCCCCGTGTGATGCGCTTTCCAGATACTTTGCCCGTGTTACCCCGTTGCCCAACTGCTTGGGATGCGTTATGTCCTGCATGTGCTGCGGATGGCGGTATTTTTCGGCGCGCGTATGGGGAAAAGGCTATTGCGGTAGCCGACGGCCGCTGCTCCAGGTGTTGCGCGCGCTGATGCTGGTTTCCGTGTTTTTTCTGATTCTTTTCCGGTGATGTTTGGCCGGCGCCGTATTCCACTTGCCGAGACGACGGCGATCATTTCTCGCCCGCCTTTGCTGATTACGGCGCTTACAATGCTTTCCGCACCGCTGCTTAGAGAAAGCGCCGAGAAAATCCAATGGGCCGCCGCGTTGGGTTTTGCCGGCGTTCTGTTGATCATCCGCCTCAGTGCGTCGGTGTTCGATCCGGCCGTATTTGCTCCTTGCCGAGCGTAGTCTGCTACAGCCTGTCCCGGATTTTAACGCGTCGGTTCAGCGGTGCGGAAAATTTGGTGACGACGTATTTCTACTCCGGGCTGGTCGGCCTGATCCGTTGCCAGCGCCACCTGGCAGGCGGACTGGGCTGTGCCGGACGGTTTTGCGGCCTGCCTGATGATCGGCCTGGGACTTTCCGCCAGGATCGGCCGCTACCGGCGGATCATGGCATTTCAGCGTGTCAACCCGGCGGCAGCGGCGCCGTTTTTTCTATGCGCAGCGCGTCTGGGCCATGTTGTTCGGCGCCGCCTTTTTTGGCGAACCGCCGGATGCACTGTCGTTGGCGAGCATGCTGATTATCGTTGGCAGCGGCCTGTTTGTGGCGTTGTTGCGCTGAACCTGCGTTGAATGCATTGAGTTTGAAATGAGTGAAACAAGCAAGACTGAAATTTTTAAGACGACAATTCCTGTGCTGATGGGCTACGTGCCGCTCGGCATCGCGTTTGGGATATACGGCATCAACGCGGGCTTAAGCGCCGGCGTGTTGGCGCTGACCTCCATTTTTGTCTATGCGGGCAGCGTCGAATTTGTCTTGGTGGCGTTTATTGTTTCCAAGGCCTCGCTTGCCGAAACTTTTTTCGTCGCTTTTTTATTAAATTTCAGGCATTTCTTCTACACGATGTCCTTGTTGGACGAAATCCGCGCGTTAAAGCGGCGCGTCTATTTCATTTACGCGCTCACCGACGAGACTTTCGCGCTTTTAAAGTCGCGCGATTTTTCGCAAAACAGGCAGAATCTGGATTTGATTTTTAACCTGACGGCCGCGCTGAATCATAGCTACTGGGTTTTTGGCGTGATCCTGGGCGCCGTGCTGGGCGCGAGTCTGGACGTGGATTTCAGCGGCGTCGAGTTTAGTCTGGCGGCGCTTTTTGCAATGCTGACCTACGAAGTTTTTAAAGTAAATCCGAACGAAAGAATCCTCTTTCTTGCTTTTGGCTGCGCGTTTGTCGGGCTTTTTGTTTTTCCGACGCAGTATTTTTTATTCGGCGCCTTGATGAGCGGGATTTTGATTTCGCTGGCGTTTAAAAAATTCTTTATTGTCAGGGGGCAAAAATGAGCGACTATCTGCCCTATATCGTCGCCGCGTCGGTCGCCACCATTCTGACGCGGTTTTTGCCGTTCTGGCTGTTCAAGGAAAAGACGACGAGCGCGACGCTGGCGTTTTTGCAGCGCAATTGCGGGCTGTTGATTATGGTCGTGCTGACGATTTACGCGATCAAAACGATGCTGCCGGCCGAATTTTCCAGTACGAAATCGCTGCTTTCAGTCGGCGCGCTGTTTTTGTGCCTGGCCGTTTCGTTTGCCGTGCATGCCAGATTCCGCAATTCCTTATTGAGTATCGCGTTGCCGACGATTACCTACATGGTTTTAATCCGTCTGATTTAGCGCGTTCAATACGGCACGGCTCAATGCACCGAAGGCGGCGTTTCCGGCACGTTGCCAAACAGCGAGTCGATGTCGGCCTTGTCGAAGCGGTATTCGTGGTTGGCAAGGTCGTCGCGGATAACGAGTACGCCGTTCTCCTTGAGCGCGCTGTAAATGTCCTGACGGCCGAGCGTGCGCAGAATATTGCGCACTTTGTCCCAGTCCATCGGCCAGTCATGCGTGACCGCCCGGGGAGGAAAGAGGCGCACGGTCTCTTCGTGGAACAGGCGAGTGAGCAGCGTTTCGGCGGGCAGCGCGTTCAGTTCTTCCGGCGTGGCGGTGCCCGCCAGGGCTTCGATACGCGCCCAGCCGTCGGCATCGCGTGCGTCGGTCGTCGGCATTTTCTGGATGAACAGCCCGGCGGCGCCTTGTGCCGAAGCGGCCAGAAAAAAACGCGTGGTGAGTTGCTCGGACTGCGCCAGATAGTGTTCGAAGAGGGCGGCAATACTGTCGCCGGCCAAAGGGACGACGCTTTGATAGGGGGCGCGCATCGCCGCAGTTTCGAGTGAGAACAACAGTTGCCCGTGGCCGAGCAGATCGGCGAGCGGCGCATCGCGCCCGATCGCTTCGCCGACCTGCGCCATGGCGCGTAAATTCAGCGATTCGCTGCAATCAATGACGAGCAGCGGCAGGGGGCCGTTGCCGCGTAACTGGATCGTCAGGCGGCCGGGCTGTTTGAGGTTGTCGGCGAGCAATACGGTGGTTGCGCCCATCTCGCCCAGCAGCTCGATGACGCGCGGCGGATAATCGCGCCGCGCCAGCAGTTGCGCCCAGACGGCCTCCAGGCGCACGATGGCGCCGCGGATGTCGAGTTCCTCGAAAAGAAAGCGCTGTACGCAATCGGTGGTCATGGTTGCTTCTCCGTTCGTCATTCCGCCGGTTTCTCCGGCTGGGCTTGGGCATAAGTTTCCGGCGTAAAACCGATAAGCAGCGTCTTTCCGGTGTCGAGCACCGGCCGCCGGATAAGCGTCGGGTAACGCGCCATCAGCGCCAGCGCGCCAGCCTCGTCGAGATGGGTGCGTTCAGCTTCACTGAGCTTCCGCCACGTCTGGCCGCGCGTGTTGAGCAGCGTCTGCCAGCCGACGCGGTGATTCCAGTCGGGCAGGCACGTGCCGGCGACGCCCGCTTTTTTGTAGTCGATGAATTCGTAGGCAATTCCCCGCGCATCCAGCCAGGCGAAAGCCTTTTTCATCGTGCTGCAGTTTTTGATGCCGTAAATCTTGAACATTGGGTCGGTGTCTCATGCCATCAGTTTGTTTGCGACTGCCTTGCCGTGTGATGCAATGCAGGCACGGCGGGCAGCCCGTCATCGGCTGCAAAAGTAGCGCAATCGCCCGGTGGGTTCAAGCAGCGCACCGGCGCGGGTTCAACCATGGCGTGCTGGGCGCCCCGCTGAAATAGCGGCTTCCTTTGCCAAAATACGGCGTTGCTATGTTGGCCGGGCCTTGCCGTACTGCTCGTACTGTCTGCGGCTCGTCGCCTTGTCTTTTGGCAAAGTCGAGCCGCTATAGATTGTCGGTTTTTAAAAA
>CALAIL010000062.1 GCA_937923255.1 uncultured Propionivibrio sp.
TGGGCTTATATAGGGACTGTGGAAAGATGTAGCAGATGCAGTGCTCTTAAATTTTTGGGGCGTGGCTCTGTACAGAAAGAAGTAGCGGATGCGGTGTTTCTTAAGTTTGAGCATGGTTTTATCTGCGGCATCCGATCGGCTGAATTGGCCGCCCGCAAGCCCGCGTCCATAGGGCGTTTGCGGGCAGGTAGGCCGGAAACCCGCGTAAACAGTGGGTTAGAGGATAGGTCACCCGAAAACACCCGTAAACATTGGGCTGGCGGGCAGCCCTTCCGGAGATGCCCGTTTTACGCGGGGTTTAGGGCAGGTGGGGTGGCTGGCGCGGATGAGGTTCGCGGTCTGTCATCTGCCAACGGCGATGGGTCTATGTCCGACGATTTTCAGGCGCTTTGCCTCCAAGCTTTCCTTGCCCCTGTTTTTGCGTTAGCGAGCAGGCCGCAGCGTCAGGCCGACATCATGCCGTCCGCGGCGGCGGCGACTACGCCAGCAATTGCCGCGCGGCGCTGACGCCGGCCCGGTAATGCGGCGAATCGAGGAGCGCTTCAGGCGTCACTTTCGAGGCGGGGAACAGCTTGTCGATACGCCGGGTGCGCCGCTTGACCAGGCGGGGATGCCAGCGCGCGAGCAGATCGCCAACTGCGTCCGGGGCGTTGCAGACAGGCAGCATGTCGCAGCCGGCCGACCAGGCGGCCTGCGCCCGCGCAACGATGTCGCCGGCGACGCCGGCGCCCTGCATGGACAGGTCGTCGCTGAACACGGCGCCGTTAAATTTCAGCACGTGGCGCAGATAGCGATGCCAGTGTTTAGAGAATCCGGCGGGGCGTGCGTCAACCTCCGGGTAGATGACGTGCGCCGGCATCACGGCGTCAAGCCGCAGCCGGCGATAAGGTTCGATGTCGGTTTGCAGTTCCGCCAGAGTGCGCGTATCGACGGGGACGGCAACGTGTGAATCGGCTTCGGCCCAGCCGTGTCCGGGGAAATGCTTGCCGCAGGCGGCCATGCCGGCGTGGCGCAGGCCGGCGATCAGCGCGCCGGCCAGTTCGGTAACTGCCGCCGGATTGCCGTGAAAAGCGCGGTCGCCGACGACGCGGCTGCGCCCCCAGTCGAGGTCGAGCACCGGCGTAAAGGAGAAGTCGACGCCGCAGGCGAGCAGCTCGGCAGCCAGGACAAAGCCGATGTCGAAGGCAGCCCGGCAGGCCGCCGCTTTTCCTGCCTTGTCTGCTTCGTCTGCCTTTCCTGCTGTTCCTACGCTTCCTGCTTCTCCCGCCGGCGCGCATTCCCACAAGCGGCCGAGCGCGCGCATGGGCGGCAGGCGGGTAAAGCCTTCGCGACAGCGCTGCACGCGGCCGCCTTCGTGGTCGATGGCGATCAGCAGGGGCGGCGTGCGCAGCGCATGGACTTCCGCGCACAGGGCGGTGAGCTGTTCGGGTGAGGCGTAATTGCGCGCAAAAAGAATCAGCCCGCCAACGAGGGGATGGGCAAGCCGCTCGCGTTCGAGCGCCGTCAGCGCTGTTCCAGCAATATCGATCATCAGCGGGCCGCGCAGCGGCGTATGCGCGGGGGCGCATGCGGCGCCGTTTGGGGAAAAGACAGCGGGATTCATCGCCGTTCAGCCTCTAAGCCCGTAATCCCCGCGGGCGCCGGTTTTTCGGGCGCTGCCGACAGGGGCGGCGCGCTTTCGAGGATAACGAAGGCGACGGCGTAGTCGGTCTCGTCGCTGAGCGAAAGATGCGCCCGGCCGATGCCGCGTTCGGCGAGGTAGGCCGCCAGTTCGGGTGCGAATTCAAAACTGGGGCGTCCGGCCGCATCGTGCATCACGCGGACGTTGGGCAGTGTGGCCGGCGCGGCCACGCCGATGCCGAGCGCCTTGCCCAGCGCCTCCTTGGCGGCGAAGCGCTTGGCGAGAAAACGCGCGGGGCGCACAAAGGCAGGCGTGGCCGAATCATCTGAGCCGGTCGAATCGACAGGATTGGCGGATTCGGCGACATCGATAGAGGCGCGTGCACGGTCAAAGGCGGCGCGCTCGCCGGGCGCCAGCAGCTTGTCCAGAAACCGTTCGCCGTAGCGCCGGTAGAGCCGGCCGAGCCGGACGACGGCGACGATATCCGTACCGATGCCGGCGATCATGACGCGACGGCGGCCTGCGCCGCCGGATTGACGGGATTGGCGGACGCCTGCGCCTCACGCATCAGGCGCTTCATTTCACGCACCGCTTCGCGCAGCCCGGTAAATACGGCACGGCTGATAATGGCGTGGCCGATATGCAGTTCATGGATGCCGGGCAGCCGCGCCACGGGCTGGACGTTGAAGTAGTTGAGCGCGTGGCCGGCATTAAAGCGCATGCCCAGACTGCGGATCGCTTCGCCAGCATTCCGGATTTTTTCCAGCTCGGCGAGCACGGCGGGGCTTTCGGCATCCCGGCCTTTTGCGTGGAAAGCGTGTGCATAAGGCCCCGTATGGATTTCGCAGACCCGCGCGCCAATGCGCGCCGCCGCTTCGATCTGCGGCAGTTCGGCGTCGATGAACACGCTGCTGATGATACCGGCCTCGCCCAGCCGAGCCACTGCCTGTTTGAGTTTAGCTTCCTGCCCGACGATGTTCAGGCCGCCTTCCGTGGTGATTTCGTGCCGCCCTTCCGGCACCAGCATGGCCATTTCCGGCCTGATCCGGCAGGCGATGCCGACCATTTCGTCGGTGGCGGCCATTTCGAGGTTGAGCTTGATCTGCGTGAGCAGGCGCAGCTTTTCAACGTCGTGATCCTGAATGTGGCGGCGGTCTTCGCGCAGGTGCACGGTGATGCCGTCGGCGCCACCCAGATGCGCCTCGACAGCGCCCCAGACGGGATCGGGTTCGTAAGTTTGCCGCGCCTGGCGGATCGTGGCAATGTGGTCGATATTGACGCCCAGTTCGATCATTCGTGTATCTCCTTGAAAATTTTGCGCGATTCTAATTCTCTGCCGCCCGTGTAATGGGCGATCAGCGCGCGCATCAGCGGCTTGGCCTCGGCCAGCGAACGGGCGTCGGAAAAATCCTCCCCCGCTAGGTCGAGCAGCGTTTTGCCGCGTACTGAAAGCGGCGTTTCACCGCGCGCCGGCAGCCGCACCGGGCCGCGCTCGATTTCGTAGGCGTAATCGCCTTCAGGATCGATCGGCGCGCCCTGCGCATCGTGCGTCAGCGTCAGGCCATAGCCAAGCGCCTGCAAGAGCGCGCATTCAAAGCGGCGCAGGTCGGCTTCCGCCAGTTCGCCGGCAAAGCGGCGCAGCGTTTCGGCATAGACGGAGAATAGATGCGTGTGCGCGTCTTCGCGCGGCAGGAGGTGGATCAGCAGTTCGTTGAGATAGTAGCCGCAAAACAGCGCCTTGCCGGTGAGCAGCGGCTGCCCGCCCAGCCATTCGGCCTTCATCAGCGCCGGCACCTCGCCTTTGCCGGCCCAGCCGAGTTCGAGCGGTTGAAAGGCCATCAGCAGCCCGCGGATGGCCGAACGCGGACGCCGCGCGCCGCGCGCCAGCAGGGCAATGCGCCCATAGTCGCGCGAGAAGGTTTCGATGATCAGGCTGGTTTCCCGGAAGGGGTAACTGTGCAGAATGTATGCCGGCTGGGCATCGACCCGGTTGCGTGAAGAAGCGGCCATGAGCTGTTGTCCGCGAATGCGCTATGCTTTGCCCGGCGCACCGCTCAGGCGCCCGCCGGATATGTCGCCACGCCCATCGTTCACCATTGACCGCTTACTCGTAGCCAAGCTGTTTGAGCAGCCGTTCGTCATCCGCCCAGCCGGACTTGACCTTGACGAAAACTTCCAGATACACCTTGCCGCCGAACAGGCGCTCCATATCCTGCCGCGCTTCGCTGGCGATGCGTTTGAGCATGGTGCCGCCCTTGCCGATGACGATGCCTTTGTGCGCCTCGCGGTCGACGAGAATGGCGGCGTAGATACGGCGCAGGCCGCCGTCGAGCGCAAAACGTTCGATCTCGACGGCGGCGGTATAGGGCAGTTCGTCGCCGACCAAACGGAACAATTTTTCGCGAATGTATTCCGCGGCCAGAAAGCGCTCACTCCGGTCGGTCATTTCGTCTTCGCCGTACAGCGGCGCATCGTTCGGCAAATATTGGCGGACTTCCGCCAGCAATTCGTTAAGCTGGCTGCCGCGCGCGGCGCTGACCGGAACGATGGCGGCAAACGGAAAGCGCGCGGCGGTCTCGCCCAGCCAGGCAAGCAGCGCCGCCTTATCCGCACAGCGGTCGACCTTGTTTGCCGCCAGAATGACCGGTCGGTCGGTCGGCAGCAGATCGAGCACACGTTGATCGTGCGCGTCGAAGCGCCCGGCTTCGACGACGAAGATCACGGCATCCACGTCGTTGAGCGCCTGCCGCACGCCGCGGTTCATCGCCCGGTTGAGCGCGTTGACATGGCGCGTCTGAAAACCCGGCGTATCGACGAAGACAAACTGCGCATCGGGACGCGTCAGGATGCCGACGATGCGGTGACGCGTCGTCTGCGACTTACGCGAAACGATGCTGATCTTTTCGCCGACCAGGCGGTTAAGCAGCGTCGATTTGCCGACATTCGGGCGGCCGACGATAGCCACCGTCCCCGCGCGGAAAGGCGATTCAGACGCACTCATGGCAGCCCGATCCGTTCGAGCGCACGCTCGGCGGCCACCTGCTCGGCGGCGCGGCGGCTGCCGCCCTCGCCCACTGTGCGGATGCCGAGCGATTCGACAAGGCAGGCCATATGAAAATGCTGGGCATGCGCATCACCCTCGACGGCGACGGATTCATAACGGGGCAGCGGTAGATGCCGGCCTTGCAGGTATTCCTGGAGGCGCGTTTTGGCATCCTTGATCGGTTTGCCCGCCCAATCTGACTGCATCAGCGGTGCGTAAAGACGGCGAATCACGGCATCGGCCGCCTCAAAACCGGCATCCATCCAGATGGCGCCAAAGACGGCTTCCAGTGCATCGGCCAGAATCGAGGGGCGCGTACTGCCGCCGCTTTTCAGCTCGCCGTCTCCCAGCCGTAAATGGCGCCCCAGATCGATCGCCTGCGCCAGACGGTGCAGGCTGTCCTGACACACCAGATTGGCGCGCAGCCGCGACAGGTCGCCTTCCGGCAGCTGGGGGAAGCGCTCGAACAGCAGGCGCGCAACGGCGGCATTGAGGATGGCATCGCCAATGAACTCCAGCCGTTCGTTATGCGCCGCGCTGTAACTGCGGTGCGTCAGCGCTGTCTTTAGCTGCGCTGCGTCGCCGAAGGTATGGCCGATCGCCTGTTCGAGGCGGGATGGCATAGTGCAAGCAATGTCCGGCGCTATTCCGTCGATGCCTGGAAATTGATCAGCAGGCTGACATTGGCAAACAGGTGAATGCGCCGTTCATAAGCGAACCCGACCACCACCCGGTTGCCCTTCTTGGCAACATCCAGATCCGCGCCCTTGATCACGTCGATCTGGTTGATGTTGGCGTAGTTGTCGAAATCCCTGCGTATCTCCGCGACGGTTTTTCCATCGCCCTTGTTGGCAATTGCGTGGATGCTTTGCTTGATCTTGTAATAGTCGATCACCTCAGGCGTCACCTTCATGCCGAGGATCGCCACGACAATGATGATGACGCCCCAAAACAGCAGTCCGGAAAGCGTTACGCCCGCTTGTTTACGCATGTTAAGCATATTGAATCTCCTTATTGAAACGAACCGATGCGTCCCCAGTCGCCAAAATGCCACCAGATGAAGAAGGCCTTGCCAACAATGTTTTCATCCGGCACGAAGCCCCAGTAACGGCTGTCCTCCGAATTATCACGATTGTCGCCCATCATGAAGTAATGGCCCGGGGGGACGGTGCACATCACACCGGCATTATTGTAAGAGCAGTTCTCCCGGTATGGGAAATTTGCCGCACCGGGAATCGCGGCGGGCGCATCAGGATCGTTGAGCGTATGGTACTGCGCCTCCCCCTGCTGCTCAATGAACTGGTGCGAATAATAGCGCCGTTCCGCATGCAGGTAATCCCCGATCTGGCGGGTTTCGACCGGGCGGCCGTTGATCGTCAGCCGTTTGTTCTGGTACGCCACCGTATCGCCGGGCAGACCGATGACGCGCTTGATGTAGTCCTTTGACGGATCGACCGGATAGCGAAACACCATGACATCGCCGCGTTTCGGCTGACCAATGTCGACGATCTTTTTATTGATGATCGGCAAGCGGATACCGTAGGCGAATTTATTAACCAGAATGAAATCTCCGATCTGGAGCGTCGGCACCATCGAGGGCGACGGAATCTGAAAAGGTTCGACGAGAAACGAACGCAGGATGAAAACGAACAGAATGACCGGGAAAAAGCTGGCGCCGTATTCGACCCACCACGGGTCCTTGGCGTCCGCCGCCCGGCGCTTTTTCAGGAAAAGATGGTCGATCAGCCAGATGCCGCCGGTTGCCAGCACCAGATAGAAAAGAATCAGCGCAAAATTCACTTTCGCCCCTTGCCTCTTGTTCGTCTCTTATTTATCCATGCGAAGAACCGCCAGGAAGGCTTCCTGCGGAATTTCTACCGAGCCGACCTGCTTCATCCGCTTCTTGCCGGCTTTTTGTTTCTCGAGCAATTTTTTCTTGCGTGTAATATCGCCGCCGTAGCATTTGGCGAGCACGTCTTTGCGCAACGCCTTGACATTCTCGCGCGCGATGATGTTCGAGCCGATCGCCGCCTGAATCGCTACGTCGTACATCTGGCGGGGAATCAGCGAACGCATCTTGCTGGCCAGCTCACGGCCGCGATAGACCGAATTGGCGCGGTGGACGATGGTGGACAGCGCATCGACCTTGTCGCCGTTAATCAGCACATCGAGCTTGACAACGTCGGCCGCGCGGAACTCCTTGAACTCGTAGTCGAGCGAGGCATAGCCGCGCGACACCGATTTGAGCTTGTCGAAAAAATCCATGACAACTTCAGCCATCGGCATTTCATAGACGAGCTGTACCTGCCGGCCGTGATAGGTCATATCGATCTGGTTGCCGCGCTTCTGGTTACACAGCGTCATCACGTTGCCCAGGTATTCCTGCGGCACAAAAACGGTGATGGTAATGATCGGCTCGCGGATTTCCTGAATTTTCGTTGTCTCCGGCAGTTTGGCCGGATTTTCGACCGGCACGATCGAGCCATCCCGCATCACGACTTCATACACGACCGTCGGCGCCGTCGTAATCAGATCCTGGTCGAACTCGCGTTCCAGACGCTCCTGCACAATCTCCATGTGCAGCAGGCCGAGAAAACCGCAACGAAAACCAAAGCCCAGGGCCTGCGAAACCTCCGGTTCGTAATGCAGTGAAGCATCGTTGAGCCTGAGTTTTTCCAGCGATTCGCGCAGTGCGTCATACTGGTTGGCCTCGACGGGGTACAGTCCGGCGAAGACCTGCGACTTGATTTCCTTAAAGCCGGGCAACGGGGCCTCCGCCGGCCGCTCGGTCAGCGTCACCGTGTCGCCGACCTGCGCCGCCTGCAATTCTTTGATGCCGGAGATAACGTAACCCACCTGGCCGGCCGAAAGCCCATCCCGCGGCACGGCTTTAGGCGTAAAGACGCCCACCTGCTCGCACAGATACGAAGCCCCTGTGGCCATCAGACGAATCTTGTCTTTGGGGCGCAGCAGGCCATCGACAACGCGCACCAGCATGACGACGCCGACGTAATTATCGAACCATGAGTCGATGATGAGCGCCTTGAGCGGCGCCTTCGGATCCCCCTGCGGCGACGGAACGCGCGCGATGATCGCTTCAAGGATGTCTTCCACGCCTACACCGGTCTTGGCCGAGGCGCGAATGGCGTCGGAAGCGTCGATGCCGATTACATCTTCGATTTCCTGGCTGGCCGCCTCGGGCATTGCCGAGGGGAGATCGATCTTATTGAGCACCGGCAAGACCTCAACGCCCAGATCGATGGCGGTATAGCAGTTAGCAACGGTTTGTGCTTCGACGCCCTGCGAGGCATCGACGACAAGCAGTGCGCCCTCGCAGGCGGACAGCGAACGAGAGACTTCGTAAGAGAAATCGACGTGCCCCGGCGTATCGATCAGATTCAAGTTGTAGGTCAGGCCATCACGCGCCTGATACTGCAAAGCGGCTGTCTGCGCCTTGATGGTAATGCCGCGTTCGCGTTCGATATCCATCGAATCGAGCACCTGCGCTTCCATTTCCCGCTCCGACAGCCCGCCGCACAGATGAATGATGCGGTCGGCCAGCGTCGATTTGCCGTGGTCGATATGCGCAATGATTGAGAAATTACGAATTCGTTGCATGCGAGAAAAAGCAGGAAAAGCAGAATTTGCAAAGCAAGGCGAAAAAACAAAGGGCGCTGACGGGCGCCCTGCGTCGTTCGTTGTACCGCACGTCGTACAGCCTCATGCGAGGCGGCGATTCTAGCCGATTTCCTCCAAATAATCACGCACGGTGGCAGCGCCAAGGCAATGGCGATCCTGTTTCTGTCCGTCGTGCAGCAGCGCTGACGCGCCATATATCATGGCGCACTTCCTGCACACAATTGTGCCTCCAGCGCTTCGATTTGGGTCGTGATGTCAATTTCCGGAAAATCAACTCCATAGAAAATTAGTCTTTTAGACTTGCCAATCAATGGGGACTTGACCGCGTTGCTCCAGCCACGCATTGGCCCGTGAAAAATGGCGGCAGCCAAAAAACCCCCGGCTGGCAGACAAGGGCGAAGGGTGCGGCGCCTGCAAAACCAGATGGCGCTTGCGGTCGATCATGGCGCCTTTCTTTTGCGCATGGCTGCCCCATAGCATAAACACCAGGCCGTCGCGGTGCGTGTTCAGCTGCGCCACCACCCGGTCGGTAAACTGCTCCCAGCCCCAATTGGCATGCGAATGCGCTTGCCCCGCCTGTACGGTCAGCACGGTGTTCAACAACAGCACGCCCTGCTCGGCCCAGTGCTGCAGGTAGCCGTGCTGCGGCGGTACAAAACCGGCGATATCGCTGGCCAACTCTTGGTAGATATTGCGCAGCGAAGGCGGTATATCCACCCCAGGTCGAACAGAAAAAGCCAGCCCGTGCGCCTGCCCCGCCCCGTGGTAAGGGTCTTGCCCCAATATCACGACCCTGACTGCGGCAAATTCCGTTGAGGTAAAGGCGCTGAACACATCGCCGGATGGCGGGTAAACCGTAACCCCCGCCAGCCTGGCCTGCTTGACCCGTTGCCATAGCTGCCTGAAATAGGGCTGCTGTTTCTCTGTCCCGATGGCTTGTTGCCATGTCAAAACCGCGTCATCCATGATTAGCACCCAATATATCAACACCTTAAATATTCCGGCAGATGGGCTCTGGCGATCTGCCTACCGTACCGCATACTGCCGGACATATGGATAGATGGGAAAAAAGTGCTAGAGGAAGCTTCTTCTCGCAACCCGAAAGACTTGACACCTTCATTACGCAGTTCATGACGCCGGCCCAATGCGCGGATTGGGCCCCTAGCCGCCAGCGGCCCCATGCGAGCGCGCCGCATTCCCTATAGAGAAATATCACCCACCAAGAAAATTTCCGATCACCTGCGCGGCGTCGTTCAACGCTTGTTGACATAAGGTTGCAGCTTGGCATCAGCCTCCGTTGGCCGGAAACGGCGCAGAATGAGCCAGCCCGCCAACACCCCCAGTCCGGCACCTACCATTGCGCCGGTTTCGCCAGCCAGCGCCAAACCGCCAAATGCACCGGCGAACAGGCCCAGCAATGGCGGGCCGTATGCCTGTATCGCGCTGCGTCCCAGGGCGCCAGCCGGCATCGTTACGGTCACACACTCTCCGGGCTGTGCCAGATCAGGGTTACGCACACGATACCTGGCCGGCGTATCGCAAAAGATTTTTTCGAGGCGCTGGCCGCCACATCCGCCCGCCTCATGACAGTGGCCACAACCCGCCGCGTCTATGCGCACCCATGCATATTCACCGTCAAGCTCGATCACCGTCCCGCGCGCCTCGTTCATTTTTCTCCTTGACCAGCGACCTCGCCGGCATTCCTACCAGCGCCGATCCGGCGCAATGTCGAGCAAGGGGCGCAATTTTTCCGCGACCGCTTCGCGGGCACGAAAAATCCGCGAACGCACCGTTCCAATCGGGCATCCCATTTCGGCGGCGATTTCTTCGTAGCTCAACCCTTCGATTTCGCGGAGCATGATTGCATTACGCAGCTCCTCCGGCAGAGACTGCATCGCTATATTGATCGTCTGACCAATCTGTTTCGACTGCAAGATGCGCTCCGGCGTGTTGATATCATGCAGCAAACCGGCCTCTTCAAAAGTTTCAGCTTCATCGGCATCGACCTCCGTCGTTGTCGGCGCACGCCGTCCCTTGGCCGCCAGATAATTCTTGGCCGTGTTGATGCCGATCCGGTACAGCCAGGTATAAAAAGCACTCTCGCCGCGAAACGACGGCAAGGCGCGATAGGCTTTGAGGAAAGCCTCCTGCGCCACATCTTCGACTTCGGCATAGTCACGAATATAACGCGACAGCAGACGATTGAGCTTGCGCTGGTACTTTGCCACCAGGGCATCGAACGCGAGCGGATCACCTGCCTGGACCCGCTCGACCAAGCGCTGGTCAGCCTCGCGTTCGTTCATGTTATGAAAACTTTCCTGTCAGATTCGGTTTTTCATACTTTTACGAGAGTATAGCCCAAGCCATTTAGCGCAGGCCACTGGCCGCAACTGCCGTCAGAACCGACTTTTGCGCATACGTTGAGAATGATTCGCGCAGCGCTTGAATTTATCCATTCGCAGTATCACTGCTTAAGCAGTGGCGGCGCTGGATCCGTTTTGATGAGCCAGCGCAGGCAAACGATAAGCTGGCGAAATTGTTCTGCCGGCATTTGGTCAGGCAATAGCGTCAAATGGTATTCGCGTGCTTCGTTTTCAAGGCGCACGTACAACACCACCCAATAGGGCGAGGCAACGCCGTCCGGCAGAATCTGCGCCCGTCGCATCCCGCCATCAGAACCGGGGAAATATAGAAACAAACTACCATCAGCGGTAAGCCGCAACCGCTCAGGTAGATGCCGATGCAGGCTGCGCCAGGCTGACAGCGCAACCAGGCACAGTATTGCCAGGCAGGCAAATCGATACAGCAGCCCATTCCGTGGCCATAGCGCAAAGCACACGGAAAACGCCGCCGCCCAGTGGAAAATGATTAACAGCGTATCCAGCCGCCGGGAGCGCCGCAATTCGATGAACAGCGGGAACTGCATCGCCGACCTGGAAGTTCGGTCAGAACGACTTAAATTTTGCGAAACACCAGGGTAGCGTTCGTTCCGCCAAAACCAAAGGAATTGGACAGCGCAACATCAATCTTCATTGGACGGGCGCCATTGGTGCAGTAGTCGAGATCGCAGCCCTCACCCTGATTAAAGACATTGATTGTCGGCGGAGAAATCTGATGATGTATCGCCAGCGCTGAGAAAATGGCTTCCACGCCACCAGCCGCTCCCAGGAGATGGCCTGTCATTGACTTGGTCGAATTCACCACCAGTTTGTTGGCATGATCACCAAAAGCGCGCTTGACGGCAATCGTTTCCGCTTTGTCACCTAATGGGGTCGACGTACCGTGCGCATTGATGTAATCAACCTCATTGGCCTTCACGCCCGCATTGTGCATGGCATTCAGCATGCAACGCGCCGCGCCATCGCCATCTTCACACGGCGCAGTCATATGGTTGGCATCGGCACTCATACCAAAACCGGCCAGTTCAGCGTAGATTTTTGCACCGCGCGCCTTGGCGTGTTCATATTCTTCAAGCACCAGAACACCGGCACCTTCAGATAAGACAAAACCATCACGATCACGATCCCAAGGACGGCTCGCTGTCTGTGGATCATCGTTACGGGTGGACAAGGCACGAGCTGCGCAGAAACCGCCGACGCCAAGCTGTGAAACCGTCGATTCCGCGCCGCCAGCAACCATGATATCGGCGTCGCCGTATTCGATGAAACGCGCCGCATCGCCAATGCTATGGGTTGCACTGGCACAGGCGCTGACAATTGCAATATTCGGCCCTTTGAACCCATACATGATCGAAAGATTGCCTGCAATCATATTGATGATCGAGCCGGGCACAAAGAAAGGAGACACCTTGCGAAGTCCGGAAGCATTGAACTCGTCATGCGTGCTTTCAATCATCGGCAAGCCGCCAATACCTGATCCGATGGAGATGCCGATGCGCTCGGCGTTGGCCGGATTGGCCTCAAGCCCTGCGTCGCGGATGGCTTCAATACCGGCCGCAATACCGTAATGTATGAAAAGATCCATACGACGTGCATCCTTGGGCGGGATGTATTGGGCGACATCAAAATTGCGGACTTCGCCGGCAATTTGTACCGGGAAACCGGAAGCATTAAAACGAGAAATTGTATCGATACCTGAATGGCCGGCAAGAATGTTCTGCCATGCCTGCTCAATAGTATTGCCGACCGGCGAAATGATTCCGAGGCCGGTAATAACGACTCTGCGACGCGACAATTCTTTCTCCGGATAACAGGAAATCAATCGGGCGACACATACCCCTATCGCCCGCGGACGGCGGCATCACACATTACATGGCGCCGTCCGTATCTTTATTACAGTGGAAGCTTTTACGCTTTCTTGTGCGAAACGACGTAATCAATCGCCTGCTGGACGCTGGTGATTTTTTCCGCTTCTTCATCAGGAATTTCGCACTCGAACTCTTCTTCGAGCGCCATCACCAATTCAACGGTATCCAGCGAATCTGCGCCAAGATCATCGACAAAAGAGGACTCGTTCTTGATATCTGCTTCATTGACGCCCAGTTGCTCGGAGACGATCTTTTTGACACGTTGTTCGATGTTGTCCATCTAAAAGCTCCTTTTAGGTTGGTAGGGATAAAACAAAACGCTGCATTTTAACAAAATGAGGGGCGCTCACCAATTTTCCGGGAACACGAACCATATCAATGAGACTGACCGGCGCATCCCACGAAGGCGCCGCTTCAATCCATGAACATGCCGCCATTGACGTGAATCGTCGAGCCGGTAATGTAAGCGGCCTCCGGCGAAGCCAGAAAAGCAACCGCCGCGGCGACATCCTCGGGCGCTCCCAGGCGCCCCAATGGAATATTGCCGGCAATCGCGGCGCGCTGCTTTTCATCAAGCACCTGTGTCATACGGGTATCGATGAATCCAGGCGCCACGCAATTAACGGTGATATTGCGGCTGCCAAGCTCTCGCGCCAAGGCACGCGTCATACCGCCCAACCCCGCCTTGGCCGCACAATAGTTGGCCTGTCCAGGATTGCCGGCATAACCGACGACGGAAGAAATATTGATGATGCGGCCTGTGCGAGCTTTCATCATGCCGCGCATGACCGCACGCGACATGCGGAACACCGCTTTGAGATTCGTATCAATGACGGCATCCCATTCTTCATCCTTCATGCGCATCGCCAGATTGTCGCGGGTAATGCCGGCATTATTGACAAGAATAGAAATGGCGCCATACTCCTTTTCGACAAACGACACCGTTGTATTGATCTGCGCTTCATCACAAACATCCAACGCCAAACCACGTCCATTCAGGCCCGCTTGCTGCAAGTCCGCATTGATTTGTGCCGCACCATTTTCCGTAGTTGCCGTGCCGATGACCACTGCCCCCTGTTGGGCGAGGCGCAACAAAATCGCCGCGCCAATCCCCCGGCTAGCGCCGGTCACGAGCGCAATCTGCCCTTCAAGTTTCATAACGCTTACTCCAACGAAAGATGAGCGTCAATGGATGCTGCATCGGCCAAGGCAATGCCCTCGACCGTATCGGCGCAGCGTTTGGCAAGCCCCGCCAAGACCTTACCCGGACCACATTCGAGCGCGACTTTTATATTCATCGCGGCGATCTTTTGCATGGTCTCGACCCAACGTACGGGTGAGTAGGCCTGGCGCACTAGAGCATCCTTAATTTTGGCCGGATCTTTTTCGACGACTACATCGACATTGTTAATCACGGAAATTTTCGGTGCCTTGAATTCCAGTTCGGACAGCCGCGCCGCCAACCGATCCGCCGCCGGGCGTAACAGAGAGGAATGAAACGGCGCAGACACAGGCAACAGCACGGTACGCTTGGCGCCACGCGCCTTGCATCCCTCACAGGCAGCTTCTACCGCAGATTTGTTGCCCGCGATGACGGTCTGCGCGGGACTGTTGAAATTGACGGGTTCGACAACTGCGCCATTTCCTACTTTCTCGGCCGCTTCGATACAAGCGGCGTGAACTTTCTCATTGTCCAGATTGAGAATGGCCGCCATAGCGCCTACGCCCGACGGCACCGCGTCCTGCATCGCCGTAGCCCTCAGACGGACGAGTGGTACGGCATCCTTGAATTCGATCACTCCGGCAGCCACCAGTGCTGAATATTCGCCCAGACTATGTCCCGCAACGACGGCGGGTAGATGGCCACCCTTTTCCAGCCAGAGACGATAGACGGCAATCGCCGCTGTCAGCATCAAAGGCTGGGTGTTCACCGTTTGCGCAAGCAAGTCTGCCGGGCCTTCGGAGGCCAGTTGCCAGAGATCCTGATTCAGTGTTTCCGACGCCTCATCAAAAGTCGCACGAATGACTGGAGAATCGCCATAGGCAGCCATCATACCGACCGACTGCGATCCCTGCCCAGGAAAGATGAATGCAAATGCCATGGAAAAATCTCCTTAGCCTGACGCCTAGAATTCGAGCAGAACGGCGCCCCAGGTAAAGCCGCCGCCCACACCTTCCAGCAACACTTTTTGACCGCGCCGGATACGACCGTCACGAACCGCGGCATCAAGCGCCAGCGGTACGGAAGCCGCCGAGGTATTGCCATGCCGATCGACGGTGATGATGATTTTATCAGTACCGATCTTCAGTTTTTTACCAATGGAATTGATAATCCGCAAATTGGCCTGATGTGGAATCAGCCAGTCAATATCTTGCATCTGAATGCCTGCCTGCGCGCAACATTCCACGGCGATTTCGCTCAGGGCATGGACGGCAAACTTGAATACAGCCTGCCCATCCATACGCAGAAAAGGATCGCCTACGACCTTGCCGCCATGCACAGCGCCTGGCACCGACAAAACAGCAGCCTGCGATCCGTCAGCATAGGCTGCTGCCGCGAGGATGCCCGGTTTGTCCGCGGCCTCAAGCACGACGGCCCCCGCGCCATCACCAAACAACACACAGGTCCCGCGATCCTTCCAGTCGAGAATTCGGGAAAAAGTCTCCGCGCCAACGACCAGCGCCTTTTTATGGCTGCCGCTGCGAATAAACTTCTCGGCAACGATCAGCGCATAGACAAAGCCACTGCATACCGCTTGCACATCAAAAGCCATTGCGCCCTTGATGCCCAGCCGAGCCTGCAGAAAGCAGGCCGTACTTGGGAAAATATAATCCGGCGTCGTCGTCGCAACGATGATGAGGTCAATTTCCTCTGCCATCATTTTTGCCGATTCCAGCGCTTTCTGGCTTGCCTCCAGCGCCAGATCGCTGGTTCGACAATGATCATCGGCCAAATATCGGGATTTGATGCCGGTACGCTCCGTCACCCATTCATCACTGGTGTCAACACCGCGCTGCACCAGATCGTCATTAGTCACCGGCGCGCCGGGCAAACAACTACCGACTCCAGCGATGCGTGAAAAAATCATCTTATGCATTCTCCAAAACCGGAATACGCTCGACGATTCGCGTTAACACGTTGTTGCGGACAGTATCCGCCGCGCGTTCGAGCGCATGGCAAAAGGCAAAAGCATCGGCCGATCCGTGGCTCTTGACAACGACGCCTTTCAAGCCGAGCAAACAAGCGCCATTGTAACGTCGATGATCGACGCGCTGTTTGAAATGCTTCAATATCGGCAACGCCAGCAGCCCCGCCACACGAGTCAGCAGATTACGCCCGAACTCCTCGCGCAGGAAGGTTGCGAGCATCTGCGCCAAGCCTTCGGAAGTTTTAAGCGCGACATTGCCGACAAAGCCATCACAGACAACGACATCCGCCTCGCCCTTGTAAATTCCGTCGCCTTCGATATTGCCGACGAAATTCAATCCCGAGGTCTTGAGCTGCTCGGCCGCCAGTTTGACGACCTCGTTGCCCTTGATATCTTCTTCGCCAATATTGAGGATACCGACGCTTGGCCGATCTTTATGTTCAACAGCGCCGACCAGCGATGCTCCCATGATGCCAAATTGCAGCAGGTGCTCATGTGAACAATCCACATTGGCGCCCAGGTCAAGTACGTGAACATGCCCGGACATGGTAGGCAACACGGCGCAAATCGCCGGCCGCTCGATACCTGGCAGCATCTTGAGTACAAAACGGGAAATCGCCATCAGGGCGCCAGTATTACCCGCCGAAACGCACGCATCCGCCTCACCGCTCTTGACGAGATCAATCGCGACGCGCATCGACGAATCCTTCTTGTTTCGAATCGCCAATGCCGGAGACTCGTCCATCCCAACGACTTCACTGGCATGACGAATGCGCAAACGGGGATGACCAACCCCCTTTAAATACTGGCGGATACTTTTCTCATCACCAACAAGAATAACTTCCGCATCTTCACGTTTGTGCAGAAAATCAAGCGCAGCGGGCACCGTCACGACCGGCCCGTGATCACCGCCCATGCAGTCGATTGCAACAGTGACTGTCATGCGAAAAATGGCAGAAGAAAGGACGAGCCACCCATCAACCGGGGCTGACCCGCCGCCTTACCGGCAGAGATTACTCTGCCGTGCCCTTGGTAACCTTCTTACCACGATAATAGCCTGACGGGCTAACGTGGTGGCGTAAATGCACTTCTCCTGTCGTCGGCTCGATAGCCAGTGGCGGATTGCTCAGAAAATCGTGAGCACGATGCATCCCGCGCTTGGACGGGGACTTTTTATTTTGTTGAACAGCCATAACTAATTAACTCCCAAAAACCGAAAAAATCGAATGAAATCTGGTCACTGCGTCATTTTGCCCTTCAATTCCCTGAGCATAGAAAAAGGCGACGACTTCATATTGACATCCGCAGCATACTTCAGATCCGGAAAATCACATTGCTCATGACGCGGCACCGGCGGCAAGGCAAGGATAATTTCGTCCTCAAGCAGCGCCACGACATCAATTTCTTTTTTCCATGGAAGAAAATCGCGGCTATCATCCTCAATTTCTTCCTGCGTCAATCTGCTTTCATCACCAACAAACTCCAGCAAATTACGCACCTGCAAAGGATAAGCGACACTTCCCAAACAACGCTGACAACGCAAGGAAAAAACGCCATCGAGCCGCAGAAACAGTTGCGGGCGTTCGCGTTCACTGATACGCCCCTCAATCCAGTAACTGACTGCCCCCCCCGCCTCTGCAAGCGCATCAAGCACTCTGGGCAAATCAGCAATTGGCAGATTCCCTTGCAGCGTTTTTGATTCGCGCGCAAAAACCGAAGGCTCAATTACAAGCTGATACGACATAAGGCGCGCATGATATTATTTTTGCCCCATGAAGTCAAAGTACGCGCACGTTGCAAGCCTTTGGATTTTGCCGCTTTTACGCTGTACTTTTTCAGGATTATGTTGCATTTCTCGCGCTGCCTTGAACCAAAAATGTCCGTAAGAGCAAGATTCCTCATCGCGCCCATTGCTGACTCATTCTTCACTTGCCATGCCTGACCAACCAATCGTTCTCGCCTCGACCTCGCCTTTTCGCCGCGATTTGTTAAATCGCCTGCAAATTCCTTTCAGTGTCGCCCAACCCGAGGTTGACGAAACCGCACACCCCGGCGAGACGCCAGAATACACGGCGCTTCGGCTTGCCCAGGCCAAAGCGCACGCCGTTGCCGCACAACATTCCAACGCGCTCATCATTGGCAGCGACCAGGTCGCCAGTCTGGACGGTAAAGCCTTTGGCAAACCGGGGAATCATGAAAATGCGGTACGTCAATTACAAATGATGCGCGGGCGTACCGTCAGTTTCTTTACCGGCTTATGCCTGCTCAACGCCAGAACCGGCATCATGCATATCCGCGGCGTCCCGACGTGGGTTACATTTCGCGCGCTTGATGATGCGGAAATAGAGAATTACCTGACCCGCGAGCGCCCTTACAACTGCGCTGGCAGCGCCAAGTCGGAAGGATTGGGTATTGCTCTGATCGCCAAAATGGAAGGCGAGGATCCCAATGCACTCATCGGCCTGCCGCTGATCGCCTTGTGCGAACTGCTGCGCCTGGAAGGCGTATGCATTCTATGACGCGAGGGACGCTTTACCTGATCCCCGTGCCGCTGGGGATGATACCGGCCGCAGAATCCCTGCCCACGGCTGTCTGCGCACAAGCGGCCGGATTACGGTACTTTATCGCCGAGAATGCAAAATCCGCGCGCGCTTTCCTCAAATCCCTACCAAGCCGAATACCGCTCCAGGATATTTCGATCAGCGAGCTGAATGAGCATACGCCGCCAGCGGTATTGCATGAACGGCTCGTCCCCTTGCTGGCCGGCTCGGACGTTGGCCTGATCTCCGAAGCCGGCTGCCCCGCCGTCGCCGACCCTGGCGCAGAACTCGTTGCGCTGGCACAGGCAAACGGTATTCGTATCGCCCCGCTGGTTGGCCCTTCCTCGATTCTGCTGGCATTAATGGCCTCCGGCCTGGGCGGACAGCACTTTGCCTTTCACGGCTACCTGCCTGCCAAAGAAAAAGCCAGAAATCAGAAGATCACGGCCCTGGAAAAAGAGTCGCGCGCTCACCAGCGCACTCAAATCTTCATCGAAACGCCCTACCGCAACCTGAAGCTGTTTGCTGCATTGCTCGACCACTGCGCCGGCCAGACCCGGCTGTGCCTTGCCACCAATCTGACACTGCCCGATGAAAGCATTATGACTCACCGTATCGATCAGTGGAAAAAACTGACGCCGCCGGAAATCAACCGACGGCCAACAGTATTTTTATTACTGGCCTGACCGAACTGTGCACACGGTGCCGGCCTGCCCTAGGCATTCCGACGACACGGCAGCAAGCATCTGGGGAAACAAGCAAAATCAACGAAAACCAACGCAGGCCAGCCTATTACACATCAGCGGCAATACACACGGCTGGGCGTTGCTAAGTTTCGCCCGTATGCCTGGCCTGCGTCGGATTCATGCCAAAGTTAGCAAAACATCCGGCGCAGATGCCGATCGAAGATATTCTCCGTCACACAACCGGCAATCACCTGACGGTTTTTCTCCAGTGCATCGGTGTACGCCTTGCCCATTTCTGCCGCAACTTTGAATCCCACGTGGACCAACTGGCGCACGCTTGGGTTGTACTTCGGATGATCGGGAATATGGCGCAGCGTCGATGCAAAATCCTCACCGCCCCACTGATTGACCGCATCCGGCGTCGGCAGCTGCTCTTCCCTAATGTCGATGACCGTCGCGTACGGTCCACACAGCTCATCCTTGCGCCCATACGCGCCGGCATAAATCGCCCGCGCCAACGATAGACCTTCCCCGCCGGAAATCGATAGTCCGATCACTTCCTCCAGCCAGGTTGTACCCGCTGTTTTAACGTGAACGCCTTTGTCGTGTTTGCGCAGCAGCCCGCCGATGACTGGATAGATCGAAAACTTATCACTGCCTGAATGTACGCTAAGCTTGAGCTCTGCCGGCAAGCCAAAATGGGCGATGGCGTAGTCGATGACCAGCATATCCTCCTCGAACTCTTTGCCAAACTGCCCGACATTGCCCTGATAATCGACGCCCTTGTTGAAACGCCCGGTAAATTTCGGCGCGATCGTCTGTACCGGCACTTTCAGATCCGCCAATGCTTTGAGGATAAATAGCATATCGAGCGGTTTCTGCGGCTCATCGACCTCATCCATCGACACCTCGGTAATAAAGTTGCCTGCGCCTTTTTGGCTTGCGATATGTCGATAGATCTTTTCCGTCTCACTCACTGCAAACAGGAATTTCTCGGCAAAGCGGGGCAACCAATCGGACGTTACCTCAAAGGGTTCATCAATATCCGGTATTTTCAGGGGGCCTACGAACCTTTGCTGCCTAACGACAAACGCCTCGATTTCAGCGGGTGTAGCGGGTTTTCCAATGTAATCGGCGACATCTAGTGTAAAAAAATCGCAAGGCTTGATGTAGCGATCGACCGTATTGAGATTGATGTGATCCGCATCGACAAAGTACGGCCCGGCATAATCCAGCGCCTTGACTGCCGCATCAGCCTCACGGCGCGTATCGGTCGGCTCGCTATGGATGAAGTTATGTTCGCGGTTAGACTTATTCCAGACCGGCGTAATGGTAACGCCGAGTTCCCGCTGCGCCTTAAGCAGGCCGGCAAGTTGGGCTTCACCCTGATGCGAAAAACGGTCGCCCGTGCCAAACGAGTATTTACCGAGTTTCTTCATTTCAATCTCCTGAACAATGCGAAAAAGGCGGCAAAAGAATGGCTACCGTCAACTCATGTTCCTTGAAGCCAAATCAATGGTAAGCCAGCCCTCCGCGCAACTCAATGCGCCGTACAGAAAAAAATACATCAGCTTCACCCGCAGCAGAAAAATCTCCACCCACGGCTCTCGCCAATCCATCGTTTTCGGGAATATTGAATGCTATACAGGATTTTTCTCGGCAAAGCTCTCACGCAGAATGTGCAGTACCGCCGCGACGCGGCCCGCTTGCACACGGTGTGGGGTAACGGCATAGATGGCGAGTGGCGGCAGCGTCCAGTCAGGCAGGACAACGCGCAAGCTACCATTGGCCACTGCGTCAGCCGCTTCGCCGTTGGTCAGCAGCGCCAATCCCAAGGCCGCCACACACAAGCGGCGCACGGCGGCGAGGCGGTTGCAGTAGAAGCCGCCTTCGATGTTGAGCAGATGGTGTTCACCGTTGCGGCACAGTTCGCCACGCGGCAGTTCGTGATAAATCCAGGTGTGTGCGGCAAGGTCGGCGGGGTGGGTGATTGCGGGTGCGTCGTGCAGATAGGCAGGTGCGGCGTAGATATGCCAGCGCCAGTCGGCGAGGTGACGGGCGACAAGGTCTGGCGCATCCAGCGCGTGTGCGCCACCGCGCAGGGCAATGTCGATACTGCCGTCGCGCAGGTCGGCCAGCGCCTCGTCGAAGTAGAGGGCAAGGCGTATCGCCGGATGTTCACGGCGGATGCGTCGCAAGGCCTGCTGGAAGACGGCAGCATCGGCCATGCCGGTCGGTGCGGCAAGGCGCACCTCGCCAGCGATGTCAGTTTTCAGGTTGGTTAGCGTCAGGCGGGCGTCCTGTACGCTGGCGAGCAGGCGACGGCAGTGTTCGCCCAGCGCGCTGCCCGCATCGGTCGGGGCGAGGTGTCGTGTGCTGCGGTGCAGCAGTTTGACGCCGTGCAGTTTTTCGAGACGGCTGATGTGCTGGCTGACGGCGGATGGGCTCATGCCCAGCACTTGCGCAGCGGCGTTCATGCTGCCCTGTTCGAGGACAGCGGCGAAGGCAAGCAGGGGGCGTAGATCGTCCATCAGTGCAGGGTCAGCAGACGGGTGAGCAGGGCATCGTCAAGAAGGCGGTTCGGCTCGCGCAGCCAGTCGCCGTAGGCTGCGGGGAAGGCGTTGCGGCAGTAGCCCGCGTGAGCGATGAAGTCGAAGACGGCATGAATGTAGCCGTTGATTTCCAGCGCGGCGAGGTCGAAGGTTTCGTCCCAAAGGAGGCTAATGGTTGAGGGAGTATCGCGGTCGGTTACGTCTTCGACGTTATAGATGTGCAAGGCGTCAAGAATGCCTTGTTCCGTATGGGCGGCATAGAAGTAGCCGGTATCGCCGTCGTCTTCAAAGACGATGCCGTAGGGAGTCTCTTCGAACCAGGATTCGAGGACGCATTTATTGCCGGGGCGGTGTTCGATGCTGTCGCAGCCGAGATAGAGGGTTATTTCGTGCATTGTTTAGTCCTGCTTGATAATAAGTGAAGCGCAAGCAGTATTATCAGGTGAATCAGCTCTGCCTACAATAAGCGCTCCTTCACTTAATTGCTCAACAAGGTTTTTATGAAATACGCAGTCATTGGTGCTACCGGTTATGTCGGCAATGCCGTCGTGCGCGAACTCGCCGCACGTGGTCATGCAGTTACCGCTTTCGCGCGCCACACGGACAAGGTCTTCGCCGCGCCGAATGTGCAGGCGGTCAAAGCCGATGTGCACGACACGGATTTTGCCGCACAACTGGCGGGCTTTGATGCGGTGGTCAGCGCTTTTAACCCGAGCTGGACGAACCCGAATATTGGCCACGACTTCACCGCCGGTTACGCGGCCATTCTTGCCGCCGCCAAGGCCGCCAACGTGCCGTATCTGCTCGCCGTCGGTGGCGCGGGTAGCCTTTTCGTCGCCCCCGGCGTGCAGCTGATTGATACGCCGAACTTCCCGAAAGCAATTTTTGACGGTGCCAACGCCGCGCGCAACCTGCTGCGCGATTTACAGGCGCAGCATGGTGACGTCAATTGGGCGATGGTTTCGCCGCCTGCCTGTCTCGGTGCCGATGGCGGTTTCAGCGAGGAGCGCAGCGGCAAATACCGCTTGGGCGGTGATGAATTGCTGATGGCAGGCGATACGCCCGCCGGTATCAGCGTTGCCGATTTGGCGGTGGCGATTGCCGATGACATTGAGCGCAAGGCGCATCTGCATCAGCATTTCACGGTGGCTGCGGTGTGATGCCTTTGCTGTTGCCTGAAAAATCCCGCTCCGGCGGAATTTTTTCTGGGCGGGAACTTCATAGCGGCCTATTTGTTTATGATTTTGCCACTGCCCGCGCGGTCATCACCAATAATCAACATGAGGAACCGCCAATGCTCGCCGCCTATCGTCAGACCACCGAGCGTGCTCTAGCATTATTATTCGTCCGCTTAAAAGAACAAAAAATATCTCGGCGTCTTGCGTTTATATTCTAAATACTCCTGCCCGTAGGCCTGCTCGCAGTAGCGCTCTTCACCTAAAACGATCAGGTGGTTATATAGGGCAAAAGGCACTGTCACCCCCCATAGCCACAGCGACGCCGAAGCGATACAAACGCCTATCATGCCGAGGAAGAAAAAGAAATACATCGGATTGCGCGATAGACGGTAAATGCCGCATTGCACGGTCTTGTCCCGAGGCGTCGCCGCATAGTCGTAAAAAGCCTGAATAAAGCCCGCAAAAGCCGCCACGAAAATCACCGCTCCCGTCCAAAACCATGCAGTGCCCGTTTTGAGCGGCACGAACACCGATAAAATAAGCAAGGCGACTTGCAGCAGTGCGCCTATCATCGCATTTCGTTTATCTTCGGCGGTATACCATGAGGTATCGACAGCGCGCTTGCCGACCTCTTTATAGATAAACATATACACAAACTGTATCAATACCATCGCAAAGGCGGGTATCCACGCATTGAGCCAGCCGATTTTAAGCGTCGTAAAAAATGAAATTCCCATAGCCGCTCCTGCCTCTTGTTTCAACAAGAATTTCTCTTACGTAACCTTCCTTCACCGCGCGATTATGCGTTTAAATTTACCCCGTCCGCTTGACGCATTGCCTTCTCGGCCGGCTTTCTGGAATAGGCATGTGCGGTAGGAAGTGAGGGAAGGTGCGCCATCATAGCAGCTACACTTGCCGCCATTTCTCACCGCGAGGCGCGTATGTACTGGATCGAACTCTTTGTCCTCTGCCACTTTATCCTGACCGTTGCCATCGCCCTGCGCGTCATTTATGCGCGCCGTTCCAGTAGCGCGGCGCTGGCGTGGCTGGCGGTGCTCTTCGCCTTTCCCTATTTCGGCGTCCTTTTATACCTGCTGATTGGCGAACCGAAATTGGGACGGGCGCGCGCCAAGCGGCGGGCGGAATTGCTTGCCTTTCACGATGCCTTTGCCGACCGTTTCCTGCCGCCGCAAGCATTGCCGCCGGAAGACATCCGCTTTCGCCAGATTGCCCGCCTGGTGCAGGCCGATACGCGCTTCGATACGACGACGGGCAACGACACCCGTCTCCTTGCCGACACGGATGCCATCCTGCAATCTTTCATCGCCGACATCGACGCCGCGCAGCATTGCTGTCTGCTGGAGTTTTATATCGTTGAAGGCAGCGGCCGCGTGGCAGGTGTGCTGGAAGCGCTGATGCGGGCGGCAGCGCGCGGGGTGCGTTGCCAGCTGCTTGTCGACGCGCTTGGCAGCCAGAATTTCTGGCGCTCGGCCTGGCCAGGCAAACTGCGCGCGGCGGGGGTGGAAGTGACGGAAGCGCTGCCGTTTGGCCTGATTCGTGCGCTGTGGGTGCGCAGCGATTTGCGCAACCACCGCAAAATCCTCGTCGTGGACTACCGCATCGCCTACACCGGCAGCTACAACCTCGTTGACCCGCGCCTTTTCAAGCAGGACGCGGGCGTGGGCGAATGGGTCGATGCCGTCATGCGCTGCGAAGGCGCGGTGGCGCAGGAACTGGCGGCAGTGTTCTACGGCGACTGGGCGGTTGAGAACGAACACAACCTGAGCGCCACCCTCGAACGCCTGAACCGCTACGCCGACGAAATGCCCGACCGCGCGACCCTGCCGCGCGCAACCGGCGGCGCCCTGCTGCAAGTCATTCCCTCGCATCCGGGCGGCGATACCGCGCTGGTGTACGACGTGCTGGTCAACGCACTGAACATCGCGCAGGAAAGCGTCATCATCAGCACGCCGTATTTCGTGCCGGATGAAACCCTGCTGAACACGCTGATTATCGCCGCCCGCCGTGGTGTGGAAGTGACGCTGATTGTGCCGCGCCGTGTCGATTCGCGACTGGTGCGCTACGCCAGCCGCGCCTACTACCGCCCGCTGCTGGATGCCGGCGTGTGCCTGAAAACCTTCGACGCAGGCCTTTTACACACCAAAGCCGTGGTCATCGATAACCGCTTCGCCCTTTTCGGCACGGTCAACATGGACATGCGCAGCTTCTACCTCAACCTCGAAGTCAGCCTCGCCGTCTATACACCGGACACTGTCGCCGCTATCCGCACCCTGCTCGACGGCTACCTTGAACAGAGCGAAGCGGTTGAGCTGAAAAAATGGGAACAGCGCCGCCGTCTGCAACGCTTCATCGAACGCTGCGCACGCCTGGTCAGCCCGCTGCTGTAATAACCATTCCAGTTGTAAGCTAAGAAGGCGGTGCACCGAAGGCAGTATGTGTAATACGGCGAGGCGCACCAACACACTCAGATTATTTTCTGGGAGGGACATGAGAGCCCAGGTTTACGGCAGCATAATCCCCAGTGTTTCGCACACCGCGCGCGGCAGGGCGAAGCGGCAGGTGCGGTTCGGGTCAACCATCTGGCAGATATGTACGTCGCCAGCGATGCTTTGCAGGGCGATCGCGCGATTGGCATCCAGCCCGCCGTGGGCGCAGAGCAGGTCGCTCATCATCAGCGTCGCCATTTCCGCCGCCTGATCCAGCGTCGGGGCGGAGGCAATGGTGTGGCAGGCATCCGCCGTGACCGCCAGCGGCAGCGGATAGGGGCGGCCTTTGATGACGTGCACGTCCACCTCAACCACGCCCCTGATTTCCAGGCCGGAGACGCCGACTTCGCCGTCGCCCATCGCCGCGTGCAAATCACCCATCGCCAACAGCGCACCCGCCACGTTGACCGGCAGGAGCAGGGTTGTGCCCTCGCTGATGATTTTGGTGTCCATATTGCCGCCATGCGCATCCGGCGTGCCGCAGCTGACCGCTTCTCCGGCGGGTGCGGTGCCGATAACGCCGATCATCGAATTACGCGGCAGGCGCAGCGTATCGAAGAGCACGACGTGATCTTCCGCCACCGGCACAAAGTCGATGCGTCCGGCCGTCAGACGCGCCCCCGCTACACCCGCACCGGGCAGGGTCGCCAGCACCGCGCGTTTGTCCAGCTCGATGCGGTAAATATGCACGCGCAGGGTGTCGCCCGGCTCGGCACCTTCGATGTAAAGCGGCCCGGTCGCCGGATTAATGCGGTTCCAGTCCAGTTGCTCGAAGGTGTCGCCGGGTTGTTGAATCTGGTCGGTAAAACAGTCGCAGGTCTCGAAGCGGACACGGCTGCCATCTGCCACACGCAGCACGGGCGGGTTTTGCGGCGACATAGCATAGATTATGTGGTCGGCAGAAATGGTAGGGATCATGGGAGGCTCCTGATGGGAATGGGGAGTTGTAGAATACCACCCCTGTTTTCTCTCGCTATCCCGCTATCCTGCTATGAATCCGGCGGCTGCTTTCCCGCAACGGTACACCACCGTTGATGTGGTGATTTTCACCGTCACCGATGGTCTGCTGCGTATTCTCCTCAGCCGCCACCCGCTCATCCCCAGCGCGCCCACCCCCACTATGCTCTGCCTGCCCGGCGGCTATATCGACATCGGCCGCGACGCCACCTTTGACGACTGCGCCCTGCGCACACTGCGCGAGAAAACCGGCTTCGCTGCACCCTATCCGGAACCGCTCAGTAGCCGAGGCAGTGCCGACCGCGATCCGTGCGGCTGGGCAATGACGCACGTTTATTTCGCCCTGGTGCCGCCGCCTGGCCGGAGGCCGATGCCGCCTGCGCGCAGCCGCTGTCCCTTGACCACAACAATATTCTACGCACCGCACTGGCGCGTCTGCACAGCAAAGTGGAATACACTTCGCGGCTCGCCTTCCTACTGGCGGTGCCGTTCCCCCTGCCACAGTTGCAGCGCGTCTATGCACCCCTCCTCGGCTGCTTGCTCGACAAAAGCGCCTTCCGTAAGCGCACCCGGGATGCAGGGCTCCTGGTCGAAGACGGCATAACCAGCGGTGGCTTCGGCCGCAATGCGATGGGCTATCGTCTGGCGCAGCGCGACAGTGCCATCAATTTCCCGCACCTGCTCCGCTCGGAGGAATAATGCCGCTTGTACCCCATTCCCCCATGCCCCCGCGCCACGCCGCGTACCGCCTCGCCTGGTTGCGTGTGCTGACGCTCGCCGTCGCCGCTTTCGTCTTCAACACCACCGAATTCATTCCCATCGCGCTGCTCTCCGATATCGGCGCCGGCTTCGGCATGAGCGCAGCGCAAACCGGTGTGATGCTAACAGTATATGCCTGGGTTGTCGCCCTCGCCTCGCTACCCGGTATGTTGTTGGAGGCGCAGCAGGAACGGCGTAGCCTGCTGCTCGCGCTCTTTGCCCTCTTCATTGCCAGTCACGCGCTCAGCGCGCTGGCGTGGAATTTCACCATACTGCTTATCTCGCGCATCGGCGTGGCGCTGGCGCATGCGGTGTTCTGGGCGATTACCGCCGCGCTGGTGGTGCGCCTCGCCCCGCCGGGCAGGCAGCAACAGGCCATCGGCTGGCTGTCGATGGGTACGGCGCTGGCAACGGTACTGGGCCTGCCGCTCGGCCGCTTTATCGGGCAACTGTTCGGCTGGCGCACCACCTTTGCCCTGATTGCCGTCGCTGCCGCTGCCGTGATGCTTGCCGTCTTTCTGCTGCTGCCGCGCCTGCCCAGCCGCAACGCGGGTTCTGTCGCCAGTCTGCCCCTGCTGGCGCGCCGCCCGCTGCTGCTCGGCCTCTACGCCTTTACCGCCCTCATCATCGCCGCCCATTTCACCGCTTACAGCTACATTGAGCCGTTTGCCCGCCAGTTCAGCGGCCTGGGCGAAAGCGCGACCACCGCGTTACTCTTGGTCTTTGGTCTCTCCGGCATGGTGGCGAGCGTGCTCTTCGCCCGCCTGCACGCGCGCATGCCGACGCGCTTCCTCACCTGTGCCGTCGCGCTGCTCTGCGCCTCCCTGCTGTTATTACGCCCGCTGGGGGCGTCGCCATCGGCGCTGTTCGCGCTGGTCTTTTGCTGGGGCATCGGTATCGCCGCCCTCAGCCTCGCGTTGATGGTGCGCGTGCTGCGCCTCGCGCCAGACGCGACTGATGTTGCCATTGCCATCTACTCCGGCATTTACAACATCGGTATCGGCGGCGGCGCGCTCATCGGACGGCTGGTGATGCAGCACGGCGAGCTTGCCCTCATCGGCCTGGGCGGAGCGGTGCTGGCGCTCGTTGGCAGCGCGCTCTTTGCTTGGACGCAGTGGCGTTTCCGCACGACGCGCTGAATTTTAGGAGCTGAAAAGCTTTGAACACAAAAAGGCCCTTTTTGCGGTTCAAAACAGATCAAAAAGAACGGCGCCGGCAATGAGCGGCAGCAATACCGCGATACGGCGATTGGCAGCTGCAAGCGCCGGTTTCTGTCAGGGAACCGCCTTGACTCAACATCCTCGGCCGCCTTACCGCGACGGTAAATAGACTGTCGCACAACTTGCAAAGCAGCATGAATGCAGCCTAGAAATCATCCATCCGCCGCCATCTCGCCAAAGCAAGCACTCAGGCGAATTCCCAAAATAGCCGGAGCGTATTGGCGCGCCGCGCCGGGTGAAGCATCACCGTCCGAAGCACAGCCGCCGCGACCAAAGACACGCAACACCACCTGCCCCGCAGCCCGCGTAAAACGGGCATCTTCGGAGAAGCTGCCCGCCAGCCCAGTGTTTACACGGGTTTCCGGCCTGCCTATCCGCAAGCCCACTATTTACGTGGGATTCCGGTGTGCCTATGCGCAAACACAGTATTTACGGGCATTCCAGATTTGTCTATCTGCTAGCCCAATGTTTACGGGCACTTCCGGCCGGTCTGCCCGCAAATGCCCGATCGACAAGGGCTACAGAAGCGACCGGGCTGAAATGCCCAAAAGACGCGGGGTCCAGGCCGACGAGTCATTGCGCTCCGCTGCGGCCGTCGGGCTTATGCCTGACCCAGACAGCCGGCGGCCTGCCCTGCACTCCGCGTAAAACGGGCGTTTCCGGAGGAGCTACCCGCCAGTCTAGTGTTTACGCGGGTTCCCAGCCTGCCTGTCTTCAATCCCCCTATTTACGTGGGTTTCCGGCCGGCCTGCCGGCAAATGCCCAAATTTGGCGATATGAAAAGGTCTTTGCAGTGCCATCACAGACTGAAAAATGGGAATAAGGTATGGCCTATAAAGGGTTATTTCGCTAAAGAATGAGGCCCTGAGCATGAGTTTTGTCCATTATCGCCAGGCGTCTCGGGGAAAGCATGAAGTTTGTTCATGACTCCGGATTTTTTGTGGATGACAATTGTTGGGCGCCGAGCGCGCCGTATTCAGGATGCCAGTCTCGGAAAACCAAAAAGCGCAACGGCTGCGGCGGGCGCCGCCTCAGGCTGTTTGCGGGTCTGGCGTCATTTTTCGTGCGCTGTAGCGCGGCGATTTGTCTGCGCATTCACGCAACACTTGTTCAGGGCATTGTTCGTACCATCATGTCACACCGGCCGTTCGGCGCCCGTTCAACATCACTTTATGGCGGCTTTCGGAATAACGCTGAAACGGCGGCGCGGCGCATTGCAGACAGTACACAACCATGTACCTGGCATGCCAACATCGCCGGAGTATTTTCTGAAATTTGATTTCCGAGCCTGTCCGGAATTTGCGCCGGTGTTCAGACAAGCCGTCAGGCGCCTGCTGCCCGCCCTGCGGCGTTCTTGAACCTTTTCTTCAAGTCGCGAATAGCGCTGTTTACATTCCTTCCAGCGCCTGCCAAACAGCCAGCGCATCTCGCGTTTCGGCCACGTCATGAACACGCAGGATGCGTGCACCGTGTTGTGCTGCCAGTAACGCAGCGGCAATGCTGGCGGGCATGCGTTGCCCCACTTCGCGGCCGGTCATCGTTCCCAGCATTGATTTGCGCGACAGTCCGGCCAGCAAGGGTAGACCATCCACACTGAGTTCAGGCTGGCGGCGCAACAGCTCAAGATTATGCGCAAGCGTCTTGCCGAAGCCAAAACCCGGGTCAAGCACCAAGCGATCGTCGGCAATACCGGCCGCGCGCGCCGCAATAACGCGCTCTTCCAAAAACGCGCGCACCTCACCGACGACATCGCCGTAGACAGGCGCCTGCTGCATGGTCAGCGGTTCCCCCTGCATGTGCATCAGGCACACGGCGCAATCGCTGGCGGCGACGGCTTCCAGCGCACCGGGCATACGCAAGGCGTAAATATCGTTGATCATCGAGGCACCGGAGGCCAAAGCCGCGCGCATCACATCCGGTTTGTAGGTATCGACCGAAATCGGCACGCCGCAGTCGGCCAAGGCGTCCAGCACCGGCAGCAGGCGCGCCAGCTCGTCCGCGAGCGACACGGGCTGACAGCCCGGCCGCGATGATTCGGCGCCAATATCGAGCATGTCGGCGCCCGCCGTGATTTGCCGCCGGGCATGTTCGACGGCGCGTGCCGTATCGTTTGCCACGCCATCCCCGGAAAATGAATCCGGCGTCAGATTGACAATCCCCATGATCAGCGGGCGATTGAGTGAAAAAGAAAACCTGCCGCAACGCAACATGCCAAACCTCATTCAAAAAAGAAAACGGGAAAGCTACCTTTCCCGTGATGTATTTCAAGCATTCCGAATTTTCAGACTGATCGCGATTCTGCCCATGCCGCTTTTCGATGACACCCATCAGAACGATCACCATATAAGAAAGGGCAAGAACGTCCTGCGCGCCGGATATTCTCAGTCTCAGGCGGTGGCTTCCGTCGTAGGTGCGGCGTCGGGCGGCGGTGCTTTGGGCGACTCGGTGTTGGTATTTGTCTGCGATGGCTTGGGCGGGCGCGGCGTCCGTCCGGCCATGATGTCCTCGATCTGCTCGACGTCGATGGTTTCCCAGTCGAGCAGAGCCTGTGTCATCGCCTCGACTTTATCCCGATGCTCTTCCAGCAAATTCACGGCGCGACCGTACTGCTCATCGACAATGCGGCGGATTTCGGCATCGACTTTCTGCATCGTCGCTTCCGAAACATTTTTGTGCTGCGTCACCGACCGGCCGAGGAATACCTCGTTTTCGTTCTCACCGTATACCATGACGCCCAGATCGGACATGCCATAGCGCGTCACCATGTCGCGCGCCATCTGCGTTGCACGCTCGAAGTCATTGGAAGCGCCGGTCGAAATATCATCGGCAAAAATTTCCTCGGCCGCACGACCGCCGAACAGCATACAAATCTGCGCCAGCATCTGCTCGCGATAAAGGCTGAAGCGGTCGTGCTCGGGCAGCGACCAGGTTACGCCCAGCGCGCGGCCGCGCGGGATCACCGTGACTTTGTGCACCGGATCGCACCCCGGCAACAGCGAACCGATAATGGCATGACCGGATTCATGATAGGCGGTTTTCTTTTTGTCTTCGGGCGTAATGATCATCGACTTACGTTCGGCGCCCATGAAGATCTTGTCCTTGGCTTTTTCAAAATCCTCCATATCGACAAGGCGCTTGTTGCCGCGCGCGGCGAACAGCGCTGCCTCGTTGACCAGATTGGCCAGATCCGCGCCCGACATACCCGGTGTGCCGCGCGCCAGAATATCGGCCCTGACATCCGGCGCCAGCGGCACTTTGCGCATATGCACATTAAGAATCTGCTCGCGGCCGCGAATATCCGGCAGCGGCACGACGACCTGGCGGTCGAAGCGTCCGGGCCGCATCAAGGCCGGATCGAGTACATCCGGACGGTTCGTGGCAGCAATGACGATGATGCCGGTCTGCCCCTCAAAGCCGTCCATCTCGACGAGCATCTGGTTCAGCGTCTGTTCACGCTCATCATTACCGCCGCCCAGTCCCGCACCGCGATGGCGGCCGACGGCATCCAGTTCGTCAATGAAGATAATGCATGGCGCGTGCTTTTTGGCGTTCTCGAACATATCGCGTACACGCGCGGCGCCAACGCCGACGAACATTTCGACGAAATCGGAACCGGAAATTGAGAAAAACGGGACTTTCGCCTCACCGGCAATTGCCTTGGCCAGCAGCGTCTTGCCCGTCCCCGGGCTACCGACAAGCAGCACGCCTTTGGGGATGCGGCCGCCGAGCTTCTGGAACTTGGACGGATCGCGCAGAAAATCGACCAGCTCCGAGACTTCTTCCTTGGCTTCATCACACCCGGCGACATCGGCAAAGGTCACGCTATTGTTTGAGCCGTCGAGCAGGCGCGCCTTGCTTTTACCGAAGGAGAAGGCGCCGCCCTTGCCGCCGCCCTGCATCTGGCGCATGAAGAACACCCAAACACCAATCAAAAGCAGCATGGGGAACCAGCTGACAAACACGCTCACCAGGAAGGATTGCTCTTCCTCCGGCCGCGCCTCAACCTTGACGCCGTTCTTGAGCATGTCCGACACCATCCACAAATCCGCCGGCGCATAGGAAGTCACCTTGCGGCCGTCGTTTAGCGTCCCCTTGAGGGTGCGTCCTTCAATGACGACCTTGCTGACGTTGCCATTGGCAACCTCGCCCATGAATTGCGAATATTCCATCGACGGCTGCGGCGTCTGGCGCGTATTGAACTGATTGAACACCGTCATCAGCACAACGCCGATCACCAGCCAGACCGCCATATTCTTGAACATGTTATTCAAAGCGTAACCTCATGCGTATCACTTCCATCGAACGGGAAGCAGTATGTTGGATTGTATAACGTCCTTGCCTTTTTGACAGATCTGGCATTCGCTTTCGTTTCAACCGTTTTCAAGCCGTTTTTCCTCCGTCTTCAGCCCCTTCCCGAGCAGGTACACTTCGGCGCTCCGATCGCGTGAGGCTTCCGGTTTGCGCGTCATTACGCTGCGGAAGTGCTCACGCATGGCACGCACAAAATCCTCGTAACCGTAGCCCTGAAACACTTTGATCAGAAACGAGCCATCCATTTTCAGCCAGCAGCGGGCAAAATCCAGCGCCATTTCGGCCAAATCCATCATGCGCGCCTGGTCGGCGACGGCAATACCTGAAATATTGGGTGCCATGTCGGAAAGAACAAGCCCTGCTCGTTCGCCGGCAAGCAAAGTTTCAAGCCGCGCCAGCGTTTCGGCATCGCCAAAGTCACCGCGAATGAAATCAACGCCGGTTAGCGGCGCCATCTCCAGCAGATCGAGCGCGACGATACGCCCGTTCCCCCGCAGGCGCTGGACCGCAAGCTGCGACCAACCGCCGGGCGCTGCGCCAAGATCGACGATAGTTTCACCCGGGCGGATCAAATGATCGCGGTCATCAATCTCCATCAGCTTGAACACGGCACGAGAACGCCAACCTTCCGCCTTGGCGCGCTGCACGAAAACGTCAGTGACGTGTTCATGCATCCATGCCTTGCCGCTTTTCGTCCGCTTCATCGTACAAACCCGTTAGAATCCATTTTTCAGCGTTTCACGTTTCACTTTTTTCACGTCTCCCGACGTTTTCATCCCACCCAGCAACACCACGCAAACACCCGACACCGAATGCCCACACTCGAAATCAATGCGGAACAACGCCGCGCGCTACGCGCCCGCGCCCACGGACTGGCGCCCGTCGTCGCCATCAGCCAGAACGGTTTATCCGAGGCCGTTCTGCGGGAAATTGCCCGCAGCCTCGACAGCCACGAACTGATCAAAATCCGCGTATTCAACGATAACCGCGCAGAACGCGACGCCTATTTGGCGGCGATCTGCGCACAGCTCAATGCCGCGCCGGTACAGCACATCGGCAAACTGCTCGTCGTTTGGCGGCCTGCGCCAGATGACGAAAAGAATCCCATATCGGCGCAACGGCGTTCCACGCGCCGCCGCAGTGCCCCTCGCAAAACAAAGCGCAGCTATCAATGAGGGGGCAACGACTACCGCGTCGTGCCTGAACCTCGGTATTTCGCAATACCTGTTCTTGCCAGGCAGACTACTCGTAACGAACGTCCAGCAATTCGTATTCGCGTAAGCCGCCCGGCGCCTGCACCTGGGCAATATCGCCGACGAATTTGCCGATCAATGCGCGGGCGATCGGCGAGTTGATCGAAATCTTGCCGGCCTTGATGTCCGCCTCATCCTCGCCCACGATCTGATAGGTCGCCTGCTCGCCGGAATCCTGATCCTCAACATCGACCGTCGCCCCGAAAACACAGCGACCCTCAGCATCCAGCAAGGCCGGATCGATGATCTGCGCGCGCGCCAGTTTGGACTCGATTTCCGCAATCCGCCCTTCGATGAACCCCTGACGTTCCTTGGCGGCATCGTACTCGGCATTTTCGGACAGATCGCCGTACGAACGCGCCTCGGCAATTGCCGCAATCACATTCGGCCGATCAACGGTCTTAAGCCGATGCAGTTCGACCCGAAGCTGCTCGGCACCGCGCAAGGTCAATGGAGTTTTACTCATAGATCTTTCATCCAAAAAGCAAACTGCCGGTCCGCGCACGGCGGAAACCGGCAGCCGGGCTGTTAATCAAACGATCTGCGCGTGCAGATCCTGGAGAGAATAAATCGTCAGGCCGCCGCCATTCTTGATTCCTTCCGCCGCCGCCTCGGCGCCCCAGATCGTCGTATACAGCGTCACCTTGGCCGCCTGCGCCGAAACGCGGATAACGCGCGAATCACTGATCGCCTTGCGCTTCTCCTCGACGGTATTGATGATCAGGGCAATCTCGTCGTTCTTGATCATGTCGGCAATGTGCGGCCGCCCTTCCGTCACCTTGTTGACCGTCGTGACCGGTATGCCCGCCGCTGCAATCGCCGCCGCCGTGCCGCGCGTAGCCAGCAGCTGGAAGCCGCTTGCATGCAGATCGCGCGCCACGTCCACCGCTTTCTCCTTGTCGGAATCCCTGACGCTGATGAACGCCTTACCCTGATCCGGCAGGCGCACATGGGTCGCCAGCTGGCTTTTGACGAAGGCTTCCGCAAAGGTTTTGCCGACGCCCATCACCTCGCCGGTCGACTTCATCTCCGGGCCAAGAATGGTATCGACCCCAGGGAATTTGTTGAACGGGAAAACGGCTTCCTTGACCGAAAAATACGGAGGGATCACCTCGTGCACGACACCTTGTTCGGCCAGCGATCTGCCCGCCATGCAACGCGCGGCAACCTTGGCCAGCGGCAACCCCGTTGCCTTGGAAACGAACGGCACGGTACGCGAAGCGCGCGGATTGACTTCAAGCACATAAACCGTTTCGCCCTGAATGGCGAACTGGACGTTCATCAATCCGCATACATTCAGCCCCTTGGCCATCAGCCGGGTCTGACGGCGCAGCTCATCCTGGATTTCCGGCGACAGTGAATAGGGCGGCAACGAACAGGCCGAATCGCCCGAATGCACCCCCGCCTGTTCGATATGCTCCATGACGCCACCGATGATGACTTCTTTTCCGTCGGAAAGCGCGTCAACATCGACTTCCACAGCATTATTGAGGAAGTGGTCGAGCAGAACCGGTGAATCGTTCGACACCTTGACGGCCTCGCGCATATAGCGCTCCAGATCGCGCGGTTCATGCACGATTTCCATGGCGCGCCCGCCCAGCACATAGGAGGGGCGGACAACGAGCGGATAACCGATTTCCCCGGCCAGACGCAAGGCGTCCGCCTCGGTGCGCGCCGTGCGGTTAGGCGGTTGTTTCAAGCCAAGATCATTGAGCAGCTGCTGAAAGCGTTCGCGGTCTTCCGCCGCATCGATCATATCCGGCGACGTGCCGATGATTGGCACCCCGTTGGCCTCAAGATCACGCGCCAGTTTGAGCGGTGTCTGCCCGCCAAACTGGACGATGACGCCCGTCGGCTTTTCGATAGCGACGATTTCGAGCACATCCTCCAGCGTCAGCGGTTCAAAATACAAGCGGTCCGACGTATCGTAGTCAGTCGATACCGTTTCCGGATTGCAGTTGACCATGATCGTTTCGTAGCCATCCTCGCGCATGGCCAGCGCCGCATGTACGCAGCAGTAATCGAACTCGATCCCTTGACCGATACGGTTCGGCCCGCCGCCAAGCACCATGATTTTCTTTCGGTGACTCGGCATGGCCTCGCACTCATCTTCATAAGTCGAGTACATATAGGCGGTGCTCGTCGCAAATTCGGCCGCGCAGGTATCGACGCGCTTATAGACCGGACGGATGCCCAGCAGGTGGCGGCGCGCCCGCACCTGCCCTTCGCTCGTATGCAGCAGACGCGCCAGGCGGCGGTCGGAAAACCCTTTGCGCTTGAGTTCACGCAGCGTCGGGGCGTCGATGTCGTTGAGCTTCATGTCGTCAAGCAACATCTCCATGCGCACGATGTCCTCAATCTGCGCCAGGAACCACGGATCGATATGCGTGAGCTGATGCACTTCATCGAGGGTAAAGCCGTTTTCAAAGGCATCGCCCACGTACCAGATGCGCTCCGGCCCCGGCTCGCCCAGCTCTTTCTCCAGTTCCTCGCGGTCGGTCGTATGCTGGTTCATGCCATCGACGCCGACCTCCAGTCCGCGCAGGGCTTTCTGGAAGGCTTCCTGGAACGTGCGGCCAATGGCCATGACTTCGCCGACGGACTTCATCTGCGTACCCAGACGCGAATTGGCCGTCGGGAATTTCTCGAAAGCAAAACGCGGCACCTTGATGACGACATAGTCGATCGCCGGCTCAAACGAGGCCGGCGTCTTGCCGCCGGTGATTTCATTGGCCAGTTCGTCGAGCGTATAACCGACCGCCAGCTTGGTCGCTATTTTGGCGATGGGGAAGCCTGTCGCCTTGGAGGCCAGCGCTGAAGAGCGCGAAACGCGCGGATTCATTTCGATGACGATGATGCGCCCGTCCTTCGGGCTGACAGCGAACTGCACGTTTGAACCGCCGGTATCGACGCCGATCTCGCGCAGGATGGCGATTGAGGCGTTGCGGATGAGCTGGTATTCCTTGTCGGTCAGCGTCTGCGCCGGCGCGACGGTGATCGAGTCGCCGGTATGCACGCCCATCGGGTCGAGGTTTTCGATCGAGCAGACGATAATGCAGTTGTCCTTCTTGTCGCGCACCACCTCCATCTCAATTTCTTTCCAGCCGATCAGAGATTCCTCGATCAGCAGCTCGTGCGCCGGGCTGGCCTCAAAACCGCGTTTGCAAACCGCCAGAAACTCCTCCTGGTTGTAGGCAATCCCGCCACCCGTCCCGCCGAGCGTAAAAGAAGGGCGAATGATCACGGGGAAACCGATTGTCGCCTGGATTTCCTGCGCCTCGGCCATCGAGTGGGCAACACCGGAACGCGCCGACTCCAGGCCGATGTTCGTCATCGCCGCCTTGAATTTCTGGCGATCCTCAGCTTTTTCGATGGCATCGGCGCGGGCGCCGATCATTTCGACGCCATATTTTTCCAGCACGCCGTGGCGGGCCAGATCCAGAGCGCAATTGAGCGCTGTCTGCCCGCCCATCGTCGGCAGCAGCGCATCGGGGCGCTCCTTTTCGATGATTTTTTCCAGAACCTGCCAAGTAATCGGCTCGATGTAGGTCGCATCGGCCATTTCCGGGTCGGTCATGATCGTCGCCGGGTTGGAATTGACGAGGATGACGCGATAGCCCTCCTCGCGCAGCGCCTTGCACGCCTGCACGCCAGAGTAGTCGAATTCGCACGCCTGGCCGATGACGATGGGGCCGGCGCCGATAATAAGGATGGATTGAAGGTCGGTTCTTTTAGGCATCGTTCTGGATTTTGAAAAGCGGTGGCACGCACCGCGTCAAGTCAGTCAAACAGTTACTCACACCACAAACATCTGAAAACCGTCAGCCGCCGCGCGCTGAACATGGCGGACGATCATGGGCATACGGAAAGGACGCCGCCGCTGCATCGGCGGCAAGAAGCCGGCACGAGATGAACATCGCGCGACATCGCGCCACCTCATGCCCCATCATCCCCTTCCGGCATCATTCATGCCGGTTACGGTCGAGTTTGTCGATCAGCGCCTGCGCACGTTCCGGCGGCATGTTTTTCTGCATCAGCTGTAACAGGCCGTCCCCTTCGACGATAGGGCGCAGCACTTCGATTTCGGCCTCGTAAAACTTTACATCCCAGGCCGCCAGTTCATTGTTGAACGTTTCATCGTCCCAGGTCTTGCCTTTCGCCAGCAGGGTAATCAGCGGCATGGCCTTGTTTTCGATAAAGGCTTTTTTGTACGGCTTTTGCGCCCAGCGGCTGGCAAACCATTCCCGATATTGCGGCGCCAGCGTCAACATGCGCTTGGCAATGGCTTTTTCCAACGGTGCCTGGGGAAATTTGTAGAGTTTCATGACCGTATTCCTTACTTGAGGGATATCACACTATTCACACTATTTTGCGGGCGCGGCCGCCATCTTTTCGATGAAACGATCGAACAGGTCGGCGACGTCGTGCGGCCCGGAACTGGCTTCCGGATGCCCCTGAAACGAGAAGGCGGGCGCATCGGTACGCTCGATCCCCTGCAACGAGCCGTCGAAAAGGGAAATATGCGTCGGCTTCAGCCCATCCGGCAAGGTCTCCGGATCGACGGTAAAGCCGTGGTTCTGGCTGGTAATCATCACCTTGCCGGTACTCAGATCCTGCACCGGGTGGTTGGTGCCGTGATGACCGAACTTCATCTTCACCGTCCTGGCGCCGGAGGCCAGCGCCAGCAACTGATGCCCGAGGCAGATGCCGAACATCGGGATTTTCGCCGCCAACAGCTCGCGGATCGCATCGACGGCATAAGCGCACGGCTCGGGATCGCCCGGCCCATTGGAGAGAAACACGCCGTCCGGCCGGTATTTCAGCACCTCCGCAGCTGGCGTCTGCGCCGGCACGACCGTCAGCCGGCAGCCGCGCTGCGTCAATAGACGCAGGATGTTGCGCTTGACGCCAAAATCATAGGCCACGACATGGAACTTCGCCTCGCCCGCGGGCTGGTAGCCTTCCAGGCTCCAGGTGCCGCCGTCGCGCCATTCATAGGGCGCTTCGGTACTGACGACCCTGGCCAGATCCATACCAGCCAGGCCAGGAAAAGCGCGCGCTTCCGAGAGCGCTTTGGCCTCATCGATCTCGCCGGCCATCAAACAGCCGGCCTGCGCCCCCTTGTCGCGCAACAGCCGGGTCAGCTGCCGCGTATCAATGCCGGCAATGGCGACCACGCCAAAGCGTTTGAGAAAATCCGGCAATGACTCCTGCATGCGCCAGTTTTCGGCGCGCAACGGCAGATCGCGGATAACGAGGCCGGCGGCAAAGCACGAGGGAGACTCAAAATCCTCGTCATTACAACCGGTATTGCCGATATGCGGATAGGTCAGCGTCACGATCTGCCGGCAATACGAGGCATCGGTCAGAATTTCCTGATAACCGCTCATGGCCGTATTGAAGACGACCTCGCCAACCGCAAGGCCCTCCGCGCCGACGGCATAGCCGCGAAAAACCGTTCCATCGGCCAGCGCCAGAATCGCCGGGGGGAAAGAGGGTAACAAAGACACGAAAATCTCCAGTTCCGTCGCTTGGATGTGCCGCTCGGAGCACAACTCGGATATGCAAAGCGGGATCGACACACGCCAATCCCGCCGGCTTTGCGAAAGCGAGAGGATTATAGCCGCGCCCCGCACGGGCGGCAATTTCCGCCCCGTCATCCGCGTCTTTTGGGCATTGCAGTGGCAGCGCCCCTGAAGTCCGCATAAACGGGGCATTACAGCCTGGGCACCTCTGAAACCCTTATGAATAGGCCATTACAGAGATGCCTGCTCTACAGCCCTTATGTAGCGCGGATTCCAGGGCACCTACCGCCACAGCTCTTATGTGATGCGAGTAATAGCGCAGCGGTCAGTGAGAGGAAATTTTCCGGCCGTATAAAAAAGCAGTACCGCTGAAGCCCGTATAAACAGGACATTACAGCGGAGACACCTCTGAAACCCTTATAAAAAGGGTGTTGTAGCGATACCGCCTCTGAAACCCTTATGAATAGGCCATTACAGAGATCCCTGCCCCGTAGCCCTTATGTGGCGCGGGTTACAAGCCACCTACCGCTACAGTCCTTATTCCGCGCGGGCTGTGGGGCACGCTGCCCGCAAAGCCCCGCGGATCGCGGGCGTGCAAGCCCATCGCCCCGACGATCAAAGGGAAGATGAACGGAAATAGCCGCCAGCGCGCAGCACAGCGATCAGCGAGAGTGAATCCCAGCCGGACACCAGAAACGACAGCGGGCAAGGTTAATCAACGAAGAATGCGGGAAATCCTGGACTGACGCCAAAAGCAGCCAAGCGCCCTTTTCTGCCCTTTCTTTTCCTCCCCGCACACCGACAGAACAGCAAATGCCGCCCCATCATCCACGTCTTTTGGGCATCGCAGCGGCAGCGCCCCTGAAGCCCTTATAAACAGGGCGTTACAGCGGAGCCACCTCTGAAACCCGCATAAACAGGGCGTTGTAGCGAAGCCTGCCCTACAGCCCTTGTGTGACGCGGATTCCAGGGCGCCTATCGCCACAGCCCTTATTCCGCGCGGGCTGCGGGGTACGCTGCCCACAAATCCCCGTGGATCGCGGACGTGCAAGCCCATCGCCCCGACGATCAAAGGGAAGATGAACGGAAATAGCTGCCAGCGCACAGCACAGCGATCAGCGAGAGTGGATCCCAGCTGGACACCAGAAACGACGGCGAGGCAAGGTTAATCAACGAAAAATGCGGGAAATCCCGGACTGACGTCAAAAGCAGCCAAGCGCCCTTTTCCCCTTCTCTCCCTTTCTTTTTCCGCTCACCCGGCAAAGCAGCAAATGCCGCCCCGTCATCCGCGTCTTTTGGGCATCACAGCGGCAGCACCCCTGAAGCCGGTATAAACAGGGCATTACAGCCTGGGCACCTCTGAAACCCTTATAAACAGGGCGCTGCAGCGATGCCTGCCCTACAGCCCTTATGTGGCGCGGATTCTAGGGCGTCTATCGCCACAGTCCTTATTCCGCGCGGGCTGTGGGGCACGCTGCCCGCAAAGCCCCGCGGATCGCGGACGCGCGATCTGTCGGCCGCGGTTAGCGCAGGCCGAGCACGTCCTGCATGTCGAACAGGCCGTTCGCTTTGCCGGCCAGAAAGCGCGCGGCGCGCAGGGCGCCCAGGGCATAGGGCATGCGGCTGCCGGCTTTGTGGCTGATTTCGACACGCTCGCCGATACCGCAGTACATCACCGTATGATCGCCCACGATGTCGCCGCCGCGCACCGTGGCAAAGCCGATGGTCGAGGGATCGCGCTCGCCGGTCACGCCCTCGCGCCCATACACTGCGCATGCCTTGAGATCGCGCCCCAGCGCCTTGGCGACGATTTCGCCCATGCGCAGCGCCGTGCCGGAAGGCGCATCGACTTTCAGCCGATGGTGCGCTTCGACGATCTCGATGTCGTAGCCGTGCGCAAAAATGCGCGAGGCAACATCGAGCAGTTTGAAGACGGTATTGGCGCCGACGCTCATGTTCGACGAGAAGACGACCGGGATTTCCTTCGCCGCCTCGGCAATCGCCTGCTTGCCGTCCGCCTCGAAGCCGGTCGTGCCGATGACGATCGCCGTCCGATGCTTGCGGCACAAGGCCAGATGCGCCAGCGTCCCTTGCGGGCGGGTGAAGTCGATCAGGCAATCGGCGGCGGCAACGGCCACTTCGATATCGGCAGTCACCGGCACATCGCAGCTTAAGCCGACCAGTTCGCCGGCCGTTTTGCCGACCGACGGCTGGGAGGCCTGATCGACAGCCGCAACCAGTTCGGCCCCTTCATCCTTGATCGTCGATTCGATGAGCATCCGCCCCATGCGGCCGCCCGCACCTGCGACAGCAATTTTGATCGCGCCCATAGTCCGCTCCTTGCAAAATTTTCAGAAACCGATTTTCTCGAACATGCGGCCAAAGAAACCACGCTCGCCTTCATGCTCCGGCGGCGGCGCGGCCGTGTCCGGGTCGACCGAGCCAAGATCGAGTTCCTGCATCCGGTTGGCGGGCACCGCCGCATCCGTTTTCTCCTCCGTCGCGGCCACGACATCGCCCGTCACACGCGCCAGCCGGCCTTCGCCGTCGAAAAACAGCGTCAGCTTCTGCTCCTCCGTCTCGCCCGTGCTGCCTTTGTGCAGGCGATAGACGTAATCCCAACGGTTGGCGTGAAAAATATCCATCAGCAGCGGCGTCCCCAGAATGAAGCGCACCTGGTCTTTCGACAGGCCCGGCCGCAATTGAGACACCATCTCCTGCGTCACCACGTTGCCCTGCTGGACATCAATTTTGTATTCATTGACGATGCGTGGTACGCGCGTACACGCGCCCAGCGCGCTGCACGCCAGGGCCAGCGCAAAAATACGGAAGCAGTTCAAGTTCATGATGCGCGGAAAGTTTCTGCGAATGATTGAAAAGAGTCGATGTATGCAAAGCCCGCTTCACCGCCGGCGCCACGCGCCAACAGCCGGCAGACACGATAGAAGGCCACTATGATAACCGAAAATGCACTGCCCGCTGCCCGCCAGATCGTGCCTTCACGGCGTTGGCATGCAGGTATCCCTCGTCGGCAGACCGGCAAGCGCCTGGTGCGCGCCGCACTGCCCTGAACTGCGTGCGGCATTGCCCAAAGCGCATAGAGCGCCGCTTTCGTCAAACATAGCGCTTAAATAGCGCTTAACGCAATCAACAGGCCACAAGCGCGCCATTTTGCGCTCACGGCCTCCCGCACCCTTCCGTGCTTTTCCATGCATTCTGAGCGCCGGCCGGGCACTGCCTCACAGCGCGTCGAACCCCGCGTCTTCGATGGCTTCGCGCAGCTGCGCCTCACTGGCACGCGCTTCATCATGAACGATGACAGCCCGCGCCGCATCCAGCGACACTTCTACCCGTTCGACGCCAGGCAGGGCCTGCAATACATTCGTTACATTATTGACGCAGCCCTGACAATGCATACCGCCGACACCAATCACCGTCTGCTTTGCCGCCATTTCCTACTCCTCCGGAAAAAATTCAGGGAAATCCGCGCTAGAGATCACGCGCCATCACGCTCCGGCCGCCAGCGACGCAGCAGCAGCGAATTTGAAACGACCGAGACCGAGCTCATCGCCATCGCCGCGCCGGCAATGACCGGGTTGAGCATCCCCAGCGCCGCCAGCGGGATGCCGAGGACGTTGTAAATAAACGCGAAGAAAAGATTCTGCCGAATCTTGCCCAGCGTCGCGCGCGACAGGCGAATCGCGTCCGCCACGCCGTGCAGATTACTTTTCACCAGGGTAACATCGGCCGCCTCAACGGCCGCATCGGAACCGGCGCCCATCGCAAAGCTGACATCCGCAGCCGCCAGCGCCGGCGCATCGTTGATGCCGTCGCCGACCATCGCCACGAGCCGGCCATTTTCGCGGAGCGCGGTGATGGCGTCCGACTTGCCCGCCGGCGATACCCCCGCGCGTACTTCGTCGATACCGGCGCGCGCGGCGATCGCCGCCGCCGTCCGCGCATTGTCGCCGGTCAGCATGATGACCCGCGCGCCCAGCACTTTGAGCCGCGCGACGGCGTCGGACGAGGTTTCGCGTAAGGGATCGGCGATCGCCAGCAGCGCCAGCGCCCGTCCGCCATTTGCGGACACTTCCGCCAGCACGGTCACCGTCTTGCCTTCGTTCTGTAAGGCGGCAATCCGCTCCGTCGGCAGCGGCACGCCGGCCAGCCAGTCCGGCGACCCCAGGCGCAGGCGCCGCCCCATGACCGTCGCCTCGACTCCCAGACCGGGCGAGGCGCAAAAATCGGCCAGCGGCGGCACGCTCGCGCCCAAGCTTTCCGCCTGCCGCAATACCGCTTTGGCCAGCGGGTGTTCTGACCCTTGCTCCAGCCCGGCGGCATAGCGCAGCACTGCTTTTTCATCGAGCGGCGCATCCGCATCCGCCGCCAGCACAATGATGTCGGTCACAGCCGGCTCACCGCACGTCAGGGTGCCCGTTTTGTCAAGCGCCAGCGTGCGCACCTTGCCGGCCTGTTCCAGCGCGACCGCGTTTTTGATCAGGATGCCATGCCGCGCCCCCTGCCCGACCCCGACCATGATCGCCGTCGGTGTCGCCAGGCCCAGCGCACACGGGCAGGCAATCACGAGCACAGCTACGGCATTGACCAGGGCAACGCTGAAGATGCCGCCATACACCCACCAGCCGATGAACGTCAGCAGCGCAACACCGCAGACGACCGGCACAAACACGGCGGAAATCCGATCGGCCAGACGCTGGACGGGCGCTTTTGACCCTTGTGCCGCATCCACCAGGCGGATGATGCCGGCCAGCAGCGTATGCTCGCCAACCCCGGTGGCGCGGCAGCGCAGCATGCCTTCGGCGTTGACGGTCGCGGCAAACACTTTGTCGCCGGGATGTTTGGCGACCGGCAGGCTCTCGCCGGTCAGCATCGCCTCGTCGACGCTGGAGGCGCCTTCGAGAATTTCTCCATCGACGGGTACGCTTTCACCCGGCCGGACGATAAAGACATCGCCGGGAATCAGCTGTGCGGCATCGACTTCGACGATGCGACCATCGCGCTCGACGCGCGCCGTTTTTGGTTGCAGACGCGCCAGCGCTTCGATGGCGGCCGTCGTGCGCGCCTTGGCGCGCGCTTCGAGCAGCTTGCCGAGCAAGACCAGCGTCATGACCGAAGCCGACGCCTCAAAGTACACCGGCAGATCATGAAAACCGCCGAGCGTGACGATCAGGCTGAAAAAATACGCCGCGCTGGTGCCCAGCACGACCAGCACATCCATGTTTGCACCGCCGCCGCGCAGCGCTTTCCAGGCGCTGTCGTAAAAACGCCGGCCAATCCAGAACTGTACGGGCGTCGCCAAGGCGAGCTGCCACCCGCGCGGCAGCAGGTCGTGGTGGCTGTGGCCGGAAAAATCCAGCCCGTTGAACATTGTCACCATCTGCGCCGCCAGCGGCAGGGTCAGCAAGGCGGCCATCCAGAAACGGCACAGATCGGCGCGGTACTGCGCCGCTTTGCGCGCTTTGTCCGCCTCGCGCGCCTGATCATCGGCAATGCGTCCGCGAAAACCGGCGCGGCCGATAGCGGCCAGAATGCCCTCCGCATCGGCCAGACCCGGCGCATAACGCACGCGCGCATGTTCCGAGGCGAGATTGACCGTTGCCTCGACCCCCGGCAGGCGATTGAGTACCTTTTCGATGCGGGCGGCACAGGCGGCGCAGGTCATGCCTTCGATGCTGACATCGAGCATCTGCGGCGGCACGCTGAACCCGGCTTTTTCGATGGCCGCCACCACGCGCGCTGGAGTCATTGGAGTTGCGGGAGTCACTGGAGTCGCAGAATTAGCAGAAGCAGCCTCCGGGGAAGTCATGACCACGCGTGCACGTTCCGAGGCGAGATTGACCGTCGCCTCAACCCCCGGCAGGCGGTTGAGCACCTTTTCGATGCGGGCGGCACAGGCGGCGCAGGTCATGCCCGCAATCGGCAGATCGAGAACAACGGCCGCGCCCGCGCCGCCAGGCGCCTGCGCATGTTTCCGTTGATTTTCCCGCAGATTTTCTTCCTTTTTCATCATTGACACATCATTCATATCGTTCGCACGCCGATAACGCGCAAGCACGGGTCAGTCCAGTCGCCCTGCCCGCCGATCATCGGCATGCGCACCGGCGTCGGAGCGTATGACCCCTCGGCCGAGGAATCGTTCTTTCAGCCATCTCGCGCCCTACACCGAGGCACAAGGCAGCGCAGGCTGGGGCAGTCTCACTCGTCCCAGCCGCCAACGTCAACGCCGCGACAGCCACCATACGGCCGAAAATTCCTGATACGGCATCCTTTCTTGCGCGGCATCGTGCAAAAAAACCGGCAGCAGCGCAAATCAATATCTATCGGACTATCAGGAGCATCCGGAAAACTCGCCCGACGGAGCGCCTGACGGGGCGGACATGGCCGCATGTAGCGGTTCACATGGTTCACGTCAATCCCCGGCGATTTCACATAGAATACTTGTGCTGATCTTTTCTGCAAAAATCCACACGCCCATGAACCCCGCGCCACCTGCACCGCGCGAATCCGAATCGAAATTGCCGCACGCACCGCCATCGCTTTCTCTGCTGGCGATGACGATGCCTGTTGCCATGGGCTACATTCCGCTGGGCATGGTATTCGGCTTTCTGTTCGCGCAATCCGGCGGCGCCTGGTGGCTGGCCGCCTTGGCAAGCCTCATCATCTATGCAGGCGCCGCGCAGTACATGATGGTGCCTATGCTGGCCGCCAGCACGCCACTCGGCGCCTTGGCGCTGGCCACGTTGATCGTCAATCTGCGCCATATTTTTTACGGCCTCTCGCTGCTCGACCGTTTTCCCCGCCGCCCTTGGCCCTTGCGCTGGTACATGGTCTTTACGCTGACCGACGAAACCTATTCGGTGCTGACCACGGCAACAACCGCTACGCAAAGGCAAATGGCGTGGCTTGCTGCACTCAACCACGGCTGGTGGATATTGGGGGCTACGCTGGGCGCACTGGCCGGCGCGCATGCAAGAATTGATCTGGCGGGTCTGGATTTCGTGCTGCCCACGTTGTTCGCCGTGCTCGCCGTCGAACAGTGGCGCAGCCGAAGAAATCCGTTGCCGTTGCTCACGGCGCTCGCCGCTTATGCCATTGCGGTCTGGCTGCTGCCGCAGCATGCGCTGGCCGCCGCCATCGTCCTGTGCATCATCGCCAGCCTCTGCTGGCCGGACAAGGCCCTGCTCGCCGCCGGAAAAGGGAAAGCGCGATGATCGATACGCCCTACACCATCGCCGCAATTCTTGTCATGGGACTGGTGACGTTTGCGCTGCGCGCCTTGCCTTTCATCGCCGCCTTCTGGCTTGAACATTCGCCGCTCGTCCGGCGGCTGGGCGTTTTTCTGCCGCCGGCAATCATGATGCTGTTGCTCGTGCATTCGGCGACAGGCGCCAGCCGCGAGCACGTCGGCGGCCCCTGGTTCGAAATTGTTGCCATCCTCCTCACCGCCGCGCTGCAATGGCGCAGCCGCAACGCGCTGCTCAGTATTCTGGTGGGGACGGGCGTGTACGTATTGCTGCGCAACATCGGCTGATATGGGCAACGCAGCCGACTGCGCCGCAGACGGCCGGAAGCGGCCGAGGCGCCCAGAGGCAGCCAGATAGGGCGCGACAGTCCGGCACCGTCGTTCAGATCACTCTGGAATAACGCCGGTGTTCGCGGTCGGCGCGCAAGCGGCGGTCAAAGACCATCGCGATGCCGCGAATCAGCATGCGGCCTTTGGGAAGCACGCGGAGACGGCGGTTTTCGATCGTGAGCAGGCCGGCCTCGACCATGTCCGCCAAAGCGCGCAGCTCGGCGGCGAAGTACGTTTCAAAGCCATCAAAACCTTGTCCGTCCACCCCTTGGCGGGAAGGTGCGGAATGCCCGAACTCACGCTGCGCGACGGTTTCAACCGCGGCGAAATCCAGGGCGAAATGGCACATCAACCCCTGAATGACCGCACGGCGCAGCCGGTCATCCGCATCCAGCTCAATCCCCCGGAATATGGGCAACTCACCGCGGTCGAGCGCGCTGTAATACGCATCGAGCGTTTTGAAGTTCTGATAGTAGGCCGAGCCGACCTGGCTGATCGCCGAGATACCGAAAGCGAGCATGTCGCACTCCGGAAACGTCGAATAGCCCTGGAAATTCCGGTGCAATCGGCCTTCCCGCAGGGCAACGGCCAAATCGTCTTCCGGTTTGGCGAAATGATCCATTCCGATGAAAACGTAGCCCGCATCCGTCAGCGTGCGAATCGCCAGCGCCAGAATCTGCAAACGCGCTTCGGCCGTCGGCAGATCCGCTTCCGGAATACGCCGCTGCGGTTTGAACAGACCCGGCAGATGCGCATAATTGTAGATGGACAGCCGGTCCGGCGCGGCGGCCAGCGTACGTTCCAGCGTCCGCGCAAAACTTTCGACCGACTGGCGTGGCAAACCATAAATCAGGTCGATGCTCACCGATCTAAAACCGTTGGCGCGCGCCGCGGCAATGACGGAAAACGTTTCCTCTTCGCTCTGCCGGCGATTGATCACCTGCTGCACGGCGGTATCAAAGTCCTGCACGCCGACACTCATACGGTTAAAACCCAGCTCGCCAAGCAGTTTGACCGTATCGGCATCAACTTTACGCGGATCGACTTCGATCGAATATTCACCGCCCTCGCGCAGGCGAAAATGCCGGCGCGTCGCCGCCATCAACTGGCGCATTTCATCGTGTGAAAGAAAAGTGGGCGTGCCGCCGCCCCAGTGCAACTGCTCGACGAGATTGTCATCACCGGCAAGAAAACGACGCTGCAAGGCGATTTCCCGGGCAATGTAACGCAGGTACTTGGCCGAACGCCCGTGGTCCTTGGTGATGATTTTGTTGCAGGCGCAGTAGTAGCAGATCGTCGGGCAGAACGGCAGGTGGAAATACAGCGACAAAGCTTCTTTTTTCCCCGCTGCGCGCCGGGAAAGCCAATATTGACCGCGATCCGGAGCCAACGGAACAAAGCGGTCAGCCGTCGGATACGAGGTATAGCGCGGGCCGTTGATGTCAAAGCGCCGCACGGTTTGCGCGTCGAAAACAACACTATCGGCAACAGTAAGCATGGACATAGTTTAATCTGAGTCCAACGGGCGCCTCTACATGGTCAGAATGCACGCAAAAAGGCAAAACGCTGTCTTTTACTTTCTTCAACGGGAATTCGTCAAATCCGGTAACGATACAAAATTTCACACAAAATCCAAGCTTTAGCCGTAGTGATATGAGAATATTCAGCCGTTCTATCGCAAAAGTGGTTCGATAAAGCTTCCGCAACAAAATCACGGCCTCTGACATCCGGAGAAGACACACCGTCCTTGGAAAGCATGGGCTTCAGCGGAAATCTTACAATCTTGCATTCACCTGGAGTTAAAAAATGAAAACATGGCAATCCATCGCTGCAGCACTGATCTTTGGCGTACCTATTTACGCATCCGCCGATACTGGCGGGACCGTTTCTTACCGTTGTCAGCAAGGCAAAAACCTAAGCGTCCGTTATAGCTTCAACGCACAAGGCATCCCCACGCAGGCGCGTGCCATGCTCAATGGTCAAGACCGGAAAATGGCCTACAATCTTGATCGCTCCGATAATGTGGATACTTTCTTCAACGACCGGAATGGTTATCGGCTGGACTCATCCTATATGGACAGCAACAATTATCGTACCCAGCAAATTATCGTCACTGGTCCTGATGATCAGATCCTGTACAAGGGTTGCAGCCCCGAGGCCAACAATGCGGAGCGTATGGCTGAAAAACCAACAAGCCACGTCAAAAACGCCCAGGTCGCTTATGTTTGCCAGAATGACCAGCGCGTCAACGTATCCTACCAATTCAATTCCGCCGGCCTTCCCACGCGTGCAGCCGCCCGCTTACAGGGTCGGAAAATCACGCTGCATTACGACCAGAACCGCTCAGATAACGTAGACACCTTCTTCAAAGGGCGCGGTTATTCACTGACAACCGACTATATGGATGCAGAGAACTATCGCTCACAAAATATCACTATTACCGCACCCAACGATGTCCTTCTTTATAAAGGCTGTTCTCCCGTTCGCTGATCGGTCGGTGTAAATAACCGCAGCCTGAAGCCATCATCAGCGGCATGGCTTCAGGCCCCCTCAAAACCACCTCTACAGCTCGTGCATGGCGGCCATAAAACACGGCCGTCCCAGCCGGACATCCGATCGCTACGGCATACGTGGTAGCGGCACATGGCAAATGGCGGACAAGGAGGACCATCAGGAACAACCCGCCTTATCAGCTCGCCAGCCATAGCATACTGATAAAGCATGCAGTGATACGTTTGCATCAAGGCACCTTGCCAGAAATCCTGCGCTACTTTTCCTTTTTAGAAAATTGCGGCTATATTGGAAGCGTCGGATCAGCAAGGAGACATCATGTTCAAGCATATTCTCGTCCCGACGGACGGTTCTGAACTCTCACAGGCAACCGCCAGACGCGCAGTCTCCTTTGCCAAAGAAAGTGGAGCGCGCATTACCGCGCTCTACGCTACACCGGATTTTCCGGAATGCTTCTTCGGCGAAGGTGCGCTGGTCGATCCCGGTTCGCCGGAAAAATTCGCCCGGCTCGCCGAGGAAGAAGCGCAAAAAATCCTCAACTTCATCGAAACCCTCTGTCAGGAAGCAGGCGTTCCCTGCGCAAAGCTGTCGATCCACAACGACATTCCTTACGAAGCCATCATCGAAGCGGCTAACCAGCAGGGCTGCGACCTAATCTTCATGGCCTCGCACGGACGCAGCGGTATCGGCGCCCTTCTGCTCGGTAGCGAAACCAGCAAAGTGCTAACGCATAGCAAGATTCCAGTACTGGTCTATCGTTGAATCAGGACGGAACCGGCGCCTCGCCGGTTATGAAGCCTGCCGGACAAGCTGCGGCTCTTCGAACAGCGAGTTGATCTCGACGCGAACGATATCCGGGTTATCCGGCACAAGGTAGAGAACCGGCGTTATCAACTCTTCGAAAATGCCGCGCAGGCTACGGGCGCCGGTTTTGTACTCCATGGCAATTTCTGCAATCTGCTCGAACACGCGCGGCGCGACGACAAGGTCGACGCCTTCGGCGCGGAAAATATCCACAAACTGCCGGTAAATGGCATTTTTGGGCACGCTCATGATGCGCGCCAGCATCTCGCGCGACAAATCATCGAAGCGGGCCACAATGGGCAAGCGCCCGGTAAATTCCGGAATCAGGCCAAACTCAAAAAGGTCGGTCGGCTTGACGCGCTTGTTCAGGCGTTCGAGGATATTCTGGTCATCGCTGTCGGACGTGGCAATAAAGCCGAAGCCGTGCGTCTTCGACATAATTTTTTCCAGCCCGACAAAAGCGCCGCCGCAAATGAACAGGATGTTCGTCGTATCAATGTAGCGACCATCCTCAAACTTGACCGGCGCACCTTCCATGATTTTGAGCAGGGCGTGCTGAACGCTCTCGCCCGAGGTTACACGCGCCTCGCTCTTGCCCGCCTTGAGCTTGTCGATCTCGTCGATGAAAACGATACCGAGCTGCGCCCTGGCGATATCCCCCCCGGCACGGTCGATCAGGCGCAGCAGCGCCGCTTCGATTTCCTGATTGACATATTGCGTCTGCGCCAGCGAAGTTGCATTGGCCGTGACGAAAGGCACACCCAGCATGCGCGAGAGCGTTTCGCACATCAGCGTCTTGCCCGTGCCGGAGTTGCCGATCAGCAGCACATTGCTCTTGGCGACATTACCCGCCTGCTGCACGAGCGAAATCTTGCGGTAATGCGAATACACCGCGACGGCTAGAACCTTCTTCGCCGCCTCCTGGCCAATCACGTACTGGTCGAGATATCTGACGATCAGGCTGGGGGTCACTTCCTTGGCAAGCATGGCGGTTTTCCTTTGAACTCTTCAATACCAGACACGCATGGTATAGCGGATGTAGCGATGAATCCAGAAAACAAAAAAACGGAGCGCCGCCAGCGCCTTTTCTGAAATACACCATGTGCGAAATACGCCATGTGCATTGATACTGACATCGCGCGCATTCCGGCAGATAGGCGAACACACCGTCTGCGGCGGCAATGCCCGTTTTCACAAAAACCATAAAACATAGGTTAAAGTAATGGTTATTATGTGTCGCCACGCCAGGCGGTAAAGCCGTGATCGCGGCAGTCGCCCTCTCCGGAAAATGTATCCAGACACCCAGCGGTGGCCGTGAATTTGCCGGCCACCGGCAGTATTCTGCGGTGCTTGGTGTTGTATCGTGCTGCGTTGTCCGCCTCGCGGAACACTTGCGGCGGATGCGGGTCATCCGCCGTTTTTGTTGGGCTTTTTGCCATCCGCGCGTTCTGGTTTTTCGGTATTGACTGATTGGTACAAATAATTCAAATGGATTCCAACACAAGCCTATCAACTTTTAAAACACCTTCGGCACGCTGGACAGCAATCGCGACCGGCGCCAGTCAGAAAACCCGCATCATCCGTCAGTTTTTCACCCATCCGCAAAGCATCGGCGCCATCGCGCCCTCATCTCAAACGTTGGCCACAGAGATGGCTAACGCCGCGCTACACTACGGCGCTCCCGACGCGCTGGTCATCGAGGCCGGCGCAGGCAGCGGTGCAATTACCGAAACCCTGGTTAAAGCATTGCCGGATAATGCCCGCTTCCTTGCCTGCGAAAACAACGCACAGTTAGCCGACGCGCTGGCGCACAAAATGCCCACCATCGAACTGCGCCGCAACAAGATTCAACATCTGCCGGAATGGACTTCGGCCAACAATAAAACCATTGTTTCCTCATTACCCTTCCGCAGCCTGCCCGCCAATGATGTCCGTGAAATTATCCGCTGCTTCCACGGGGAACTGTGCCGCCATCAGGATTCGATTCTGGTGCAGTTCAGTTATGGCCTACGCAACCCTATTCCAGAACTGGCTGAGGATGACAATATCACCTGTTTCCACCACAACACCGTATTCCGTAATCTGCCGCCCGCCAAGATCTGGATTTACCGCCGCCAGGCCGCCTAGGCGTTTCGTACCAGCGCGCTGCCGACCCTTCGCTGCGCCCTATTACCCTATTTACCCTATTCCGCGTCCGTCTGCGCTAAACTGGCGCAAGCCTCCCGCGCCTCATAGCGCATAGGTGTTTTGCATCATCCGCGGAGAATACACATGATCGAATGGTGGTACTGGCTGATACTGGGTTTCTGTCTGATCATGGCAGAACTTCTGATTCCCGCCTTTTTTACGCTCTGGTTTGGCATCGGCGCCATCACTGTCGGCCTCGTTTTGCTGGCGATACCCAGCCTAGGCATAGCGGCACAGATCCTGCTGTGGGCGATACTGTCGAGCGCGCAGGTCATCCTTTGGTTCCGTTTTCTCCGGCCAAAAACCATGACCGCCATCGGCACCTCGGCATCCGATGTCATCGGCGAAACCGGCGTTCTTGTCAGCAATCTAACGCCTCATGCGCGCGGCAGCGTACGTTTCCAGAAGCCTATATTGGGGGCGGACTGCTGGGAATGCTATGCGGACGCGCCCATTTCATCCGGCACGCGCGTACGCATCGTCGCCGTGGAAGGTAATTTCATCAAAGTAGAGGAGTAATCATCATGGTAAGCGGCGCCACCCTGACAGCACTGATTTTTATGGCCTTTATCGCCTTGACGGTCGCCCAGGGCGTGCGCATTGTGCCGCAAGGCGAGGAATGGATCGTTCAACGCTTGGGCAAATACCATATTACGCTGTTGCCCGGCCTGCGCTTCATCATCCCCTATCTCGACTCGGTAGCCTACCGGGTCACAACCAAGGACATCATCCTTGATGTCCAAGAGCAGGAAGTCATTACCCGCGACAATGCCGTCATCGTCGTCAATGCGATCGCCTTCATCAAGGTCACCGATCCGGTCAAAGCCGTCTATGGGGTGGAAGATTATGTCGAGGCCATCCGCAACATGATCATGACGACTTTGCGTTCGATCGTCGGCGAAATGGATCTCGACCATGCACTTTCCTCGCGCGACATGATCAAGGCTCGCCTGAAAGCCGGCGTTGCCGATGAAGCGCTTGACTGGGGCCTGACCGTCAAGTCGGTCGAAATCCAGGACATCAAGCCTTCACCTTCGATGCAAAAAGCCATGGAAATGCAGGCATCCGCCGAACGCGAGCGCAAGGCGATGGTGACCAAGGCGGAAGGTGAAAAACAGTCAATGATCCTGTCCGCCGAAGCGCGGCTGGAGTCAGCCAAGCGGGACGCCGAAGCACAGATTACGCTGGCCGATGCATCCTCACAGGCCATCACCAAGGTGACGGAAGTCTTTGGCGCCAACGAACTGCCGATGTTCTATCTGCTCGGCGAAAAGTACATCAACAGCCTGAGCAAAATGGCCGACTCGCCGAATGCAAAATTCGTCGTTCTGCCGGCCGATTTGCAAAATGCGTTGCGCGGCCTCTTCCAGAATTTACCCAAGCATTAGGCCGGTTTCCTGGTATAGCGGCTTCTTTGCCCAAATATGGCGCTGGGCGTTGGCCTCGCCTTGTCTTGTGGCGAAGCCCGGGCGATCTATTTGGGGTGGCTTAGGGCAGATGCTCTGAAGTCCCTTATGCACGGGCATCTCAGAGCACATGCCCTGAACCCCTTATAAACAGGGCATTTGCGGGCACCCTATCCTAAACCCCTTTATTCATAAGGGTTCCAGAGGCGCCTGCCCGGAGCGCCTTTATCCACACGGGTTTCAGAGGGGGCGCCCCGGAAATGCCCTATCCACGCGGGGTTCCGAAGGGGTATCCCGCGCCGACGCGGTGCCATGCGCGCGCCGGCGTTGCCGCCCGGCTATAAGCAAATAAAAAATGCTTCTTTGGCAACGCCAGGAGTTACGCCTAAACTGCGCGTGCTGCCCGCCGCCCGGTCTATTGGTCATTAACGGGACGGCGGCGGCTGGTCCCCAAACTTCTGAAATACGCTTCAATAAGGAGAAACTGCCATCTGCCAGCTTCTTGGAATGAATTGCAATGTCCCCACCGACATCTGCTTTTCCTTTACCGGCTTTCAGGCCCGTGGCGGCACAACGGATACGCATCGCGACGGCTGGGGGATCGCTTTCTTTGAAGGAAAAGGCGCGCGCCTTTTCCTCGACCACAATCCCTCCTGCGAATCGCCGCTTGCGGCGCTGGTGCGACATTACCCGATCCGATCACTCAACGTCATCGCGCATATCCGAAAGGCGACGCAGGGCCGCATTAGTCTGGAAAATACACACCCTTTCAGCCGCGAACTCTGGGGGCGTTACTGGATTTTTGCGCACAACGGCAATCTGACGAATTACGAGCCCACACTCGATGGTAGCTTTCTGCCGGTCGGTCAAACTGACAGTGAACTGGCTTTTTGTCGGCTGCTGCAAGACCTGCGCCAGCGTTTTCCCGCCGGCATGCCGCCAGAAGAGGCATTGCATGCGGCCATTGACGAATTCGCGGCACAAACGCGGCGCTTCGGTTCCTTCAACTTTCTGCTCTCCAACGGCGATAGCCTGTTCGCCCACCGCACGACGGAACTGCACTACATCATCCGCCAGGCGCCTTTCCCGGTTGCCCATCTGATGGACGAAGACATGACTGTCGATTTCAGCGAAGTCACCACGCCCAACGACCGCGTCGCCGTCATCGTGACCAAGCCGCTGACCGATAACGAAACCTGGCATCCGCTGCCGGTCGGCTGCGTGACGCGCTTCCACAATGGCGCCCCCGTAGCGTGACAGCCGGTAAAATCGCCCCCCTCCGCGGAGGCGCGTTAGAAACCAGCCAAGCATATGGCGAGGCTAACAGCCCGTCCCGGAGCACCACGGCACCGCTGTCCATCGAAACGCTGGGTCAGGCAAGCGGCCTCTGCGCCATCGCTAAATCGAGGATAATCTATGCCCTGTTGTGTCTGCTCCGACACGTTCTATTTTTTTCTGTGAGAGGCTCATGAAAGAACTCGGCTTTACGACCGGCAATCTGCACTGTGATCGCGCCAAATCCACTGAACATGGGGCGGTGCATAAACCCATCCACAATTCTGCCGCCTTCGGCTTTACCGACGTCAACGATCTGGTTAGGGTATTCCAGGGCGAGCAGGCCGGCTTTGTTTATGGCCGCCAGGGTACGCCGACGACGATGGCGCTGGAAGACAGGATCACACGCATGGAACAGGGGCTCGCCACGGCGACGTTCGGCAGCGGCATGGGCGCCATTTCGGCGACGCTGCTGGCCTTGCTGCGTGCTGGCGACCACCTGATCGCCAGCCGTTTTTTGTTCGGCAACACCACCAGTCTGTTTGAAACGCTGGCGCAGATCGGCATCGCCGTCTCCTTTGTCGATACGACGGATGCCGCCCATGTGGCCGCTGCACTGCGGCCAGAAACGCGGATGGTGTTTCTTGAAACGATCGCCAATCCCTGCACGCAGGTCGCCGATCTGCAAGGCATCGGGCAGCTATGCCGCGAGCGGGCTCTGATTTATGTTGTCGACAACACGGTCACTTCGCCGTATCTCTTCCGTCCCAAAAACGTCGGCGCTTCGCTCGTCATCAATTCGCTGACCAAGTATATCGGTGGACACGGCAACGCCCTGGGCGGGGCCGTCACCGAAACGGGCTGCTTCGACTGGGCCGCTTATCCGCATCTCTACGATTTCTATAAAAAAGGCAATCCCGCACTTTGGGGGCTTACGCAAATCCGCAAGAAAGGGCTGCGCGACATCGGCGCGACACTTGGCCCGGAATCGGCGCACCATCTGGCGGTCGGCTCGGAAACGCTGGCATTGCGCATGGAGCGCATCTGCGCCAATGCACAACGCCTGGCCGAGTTTCTCGCCGCGCATCCGCAAGTCGCGCGTATCCACTACCCCGGTCTGGACACCCACCCGCAATATGAACGCGCTAGGAGGCTATTTAGCGGCAGCAGCGGCATTCTTGCCTTCGAGCTGCGCGAGGGTTGCGATTGCCTCGACATCTTTCGCAAGTTCCGCATCGTTATTCCCTCAACCAATCTGGGCGATAACCGCACGCTGGCACTGCCCGTCGCCCAGACAATCTATTTTGAGCTTGGCCCTCAACGCCGCGCAGAATATGGCATTGCCGAATCGCTCATCCGCGTTTCCGTCGGAATTGAAGATGGGGATGACCTCATCGCCGACTTTGCGGCCGCGCTGGCGCAATAAGGCACGCCTCAAATGACGCCAGACAACACGCTATCCAAGGAGGCGATGACAGCGACTGATGACGCGTCCCCGGCCGCCGGCCGCATTGAAGGTACCGAACAGGCCGAACGTCGTGAACATTTCCTGCCCGGCAAGGACGCGCCTCTCGAAGCGAGCATCCTGCATATGCAGGCGCGCTTGGCGGCGCTGGGCTTCCATGTGGAAGAGCGTTCCTGGCTCAACCCGCTGGGCGACATCTGGTCGGTACACCTACGCGAGCGTGATTGTCCGCTGCTGTTTGCCAACGGCAAGGGCAGCTCCCGGCCGGCCGCGCTCGCCAGCGCACTGGGCGAATTTTGTGAGCGGCTGTCATGCCATTACTTCTGGGCGCATTACGATCTCGGCAAACGCTACGCTAATGCCGACTTCATCCATCACCCCCAGGAGCGCTGGTTTCCCCTCTCCACAGAAGGCCGCTGGCCGGACGGGCTACTCACGCAGGCATTACGCGGTTTTTACGACCCGGAGGGCAGCCTCGATCCCCGGTTCCTGGTTGACCACAATTCCGGTAATGCGGAGCGGGGCATCTGCGCCCTGCCTTTTACCCGCTTGCGCGATAACGCGCAGGTTTGGTTCCCGGTCAATATTCTCGGCAACCTCTACGTCAGCAACGGCATGGCCGCGGGCAACACGCCGTCCGAAGCGCGGGTACAGGCGCTGTCAGAAATCATCGAGCGCTACGTCAAATTCCGCATCTTTAGCGAGGGACAATGCCTGCCGGACGTACCGGAACCCATGCTTGCCCGCTTTCCCCGCCTTGCCGCCGGCATCGCCGCACTACGCAACGCCGGCTTCGGCATTCTGGTACGCGACGCCTCGCTCGGTGGCCAATACCCGGTGCTCTGCATCACTTTACTCAACCCTCATGATCAGGGTTGCTATTGCAGCTTCGGCGCGCATCCGCGCTTTGAGATCGCCCTTGAACGCGCGCTGACCGAGCTGTTGCAAGGGCGCGCGCTCAATGCGCTCGATGGTTTTCCGGAACCCGGCTTTGATCTCGACGAAATCGCCGGCGCACCGAATCTGGAAATCCACTTTGTCGATTCAAGCGGCATCGTCGGCTGGCCTTTCCTTGGCAATGTGCCGGACTTCGCTTTCCATGATTGGAATTTTTCCGCAACGACGGATGAGGAATACGCCTGGTTGGTTCACCTGATCGAGGCGCAAGGGTTCGATATCTACGCGGCCGATTACACCCATCTGGGCGTCTATGCCTGCCGCCTGCTCGTGCCCGGCATGTCGGAAATCTACCCGGTCGACGATCTGGAATACGAAAATAACGCCGCCGCCGACGCTTTCCGGGATGCTATTCTCAACCTGCTCCGGCTAGACAGCGCAGCCTGTCGCGACCTGCTCGCCGCACTCAACGAATCCGGCCTGGCCGACGAGCACCTGGTTGCCGCGCTGATCGGCCTGGCGCCCGATGCCGGCTCATTTTGGGAGACGCTGCGCCTAGGCGAACTGAAAACACTGCTCGCGCTCGCCGCGGGCGAGGCAACGGCCATCCGCGAAGGCTGCGACTGGATTCACCAGTTCGGCCAAATCGACACCGCGCGGCGCAGGGTCTATCGCTGCATCGAAACCCTGCTCAATCTGCGCGAAGCAGGACTGGAGAAAACCTGCCGGCAAGCGCTCGCCAGCCTATATACGCCCGCGACCTTACAGCAGGCGGAAGCGCTGCTAGCCGGTAAAGAACGCTTTTTCGGCCTCAATACCGCACCGGGTCGGGATTTCAACGGCTGCACCGCACATCGCCGCCTGCTTGAAGCCTACGAAAAAGTGCGCCGCGCCCTCCGCCAGGCCGTCGACTAAATTCGAGGTGGGCGATGGACTGGCTCAAGCCCACAGCAACCGTTGAAAAGCCAAGAATGACGGGACACGAGTGCAGTGCGTCCAATCCGCCTGCCGCGCCGTAGCCGCATCTTCATGACTACATGACGACTTGTGCGCTGTGCGCGCCCGACTCCCATCGGCTATTCCGCGCCATCGCGCCGCGACCGTGACGTGGAAATGAGACTTAAGCGTCCGTTCTCAACTCTTTCGGAGCAAATCCTGCACTTTGCGGACAAGCACTTCCATTTTTTCGTAAGAGTTGATGCCGTTTTTCCCGCCCCAAAATGGTGATACACAAACTAGCGTATTGCCGTGCATTGCGTAAAAGAGAGTGAAGCGACTGCAGTCAAGCGTTTGGTAATTAGCCTCCCCGGCAAAGAATCGGAAAAAGTTTTCTTTTTCTTCTATACCAGTGCACATCACAAGTTTAGGTTGATTTTTGCGCATTTGCTCTCGAAAAAACGCGCCGCGATGCGTCACGCACCACTCACGGTACGCATGAAATGAATCAAACCCTGTAGCCTTGTCCAACAACTCATTCCATTTCACGTCTTTGCGCCCTTTAAAACGAATAGGGAACATGTTCATCTTGAACCCACAGCCATCAGGCTTGCGATACATGATCTTGTAGGTTTCGACAAACTGCTGATAGCTCATCTTTTCCCAATAAAAATCGTAGAAATAGTGCAAAAACCAGCAGATTTTTTGGTTATATTGTGCATTCCAGCTGCCTTCAAAATTCTTGTCTTGCCAACAAGTGGGCTCAGGTTGCGCGTCAAAGTCTGACGCTATTTTTTCATCATTATTTTGCGTACCGCCCCACTCCATCCCGCAAAACCAAACTTCAGACTGCAGGTTACCGCCATCACACCCTGCAAATGAAAGAGCCATATTTTTAAATTTTTCCGTCACCATTTTTGCTCCTTTTTATCAGGCAGCTCCTAGCATCACGAACAGAATCAAACGAGTCCAGCGTTAACCTGTTGATCTACATAATAGCTGAATAGCGTAATACATTAGGGTCTTAGGAATCAAACATGTGTTCAATATATGTTTGATTCTTGAGATGCCAGGCAAAAACAAGTACTACCGCCCTTCAAAGATCAGTGAGGCCAAGTTTCGACATCTTTTGCGCCTGTTTGCCATGGAATTGACCGCCACGGATGTCGCGCAGTTGTGTGGCCTTTCCGTGCGCTCGGTCAATGCGGTGTACCAACGCATTCTTGTCCGCCTGGCCCAAGAATGCGCTGTGCAGTCTCCGTTCTCGGGCGAGCTTAAAGCCGATGAGTTCTATTTCGCCCCCAAGCGTATCCGAGGCAAACGCGGGCGTGGCGCAGGCGGTAAAACCATCGTTTTTGGTCTGCTCAAGCGAGGCGATTGTGTCTATACCGAAATCGCGCCTAAATGCTTCCAAAGCCACGCTACAAGCCATCATCCGCGGCAAAATGGACCCCAACAGCATTATCCACACCGATGGCTGGCGTGGCTACGATGGCCGGGTTGATTTGGGTTTGGAGAAGCACTTTCGGGTCAATCACGGCAACCGAGGCAAGTCAAAGGCTCCAGGTATGTCAACGGCATCGAGTCTTTCTTAAGCGATTCCAAGCATCGGCTGGTGCAGTTTCATGGTGTGCGAAGGGATAAGTTCGATCTGTACCTCAAGCAGACCGAGTTTCGCTTCAATCACCGACACCTTGATCTCTACAAGACAGTGCTTAAAATGCCCAGAGACAACCTTTTGGGGAACGTTTGATTCCTAAGACCCCTAGGAATTCTCAAGCTTTGGCACAAACAGGTATTTAAAGGTTGGGACAGGTGTAGTTATGGCTCCAAAAGTGAAATTGATGATTTTGCTGTAGCAATGAGCCTTATTGATAGATTCTCTGGGGGTACATTCAAGCATCGATTAGAACTTGTTGATGAAATTCTTAAGGATGCATCCATTACAAATATCGGTGCTAAAAGGTTTTTGAATGATAGTTGGTCAGTTCTGCGCAAGCAGCTCAATAACTATAGCAACAGACAACAGGAAGATAAATAAGAAAGCCCAAACCAAGGTTTAGTAGGAGGTTAATAATGGACAAGCTTAACGACATCACCTCTGTCATGCTTCAATTTCGCGAATCAGTTAGGCACAACTGGAATACATACTTCCAAGATGCTGATGAGCCGATGGGCCCGGAAATTCAAGAGGCCTTTACTCTTGTGGAACAAGGACTATTTCAGGGAATAGTATTGTGTAAGTGTGCTTATGTCTCACCCTGTAGATACCGGGAAGCACCCCTGCCATTTATACAAGTTGTGCCTCGTCCCGAAATACCCGACTTGGAGTTTCAAATAGGATTATTGGGTAGTAGTTATAAAGTATGGGATTCTCCTGTTCGGTTTAAAGTCGAAGGGAGTACCAAGCTTGAATTCGTCCAGTTCTTTGATTGGAATCCATACGAGCAAATAAACATGTCCTTGGTGCAGGTTTACATTGCAAGAATGGATGCAAGGCCTGATCTAGTTGGAGCGCATGCGTTGATTGCTGAGCACGAAATACGTTTCTTATTCATAACATAACCTGCTGATGAAGCTTATAGTAAAAAGTGTAAACCTCATCCCCTGTCTTCGGCTGATAGCTGCTAAAGAGAAAGGGAGCCACTTATGGCTCTTACAATCTTATCCGTGATTATGATCCCCTCTCCGGGCGTTATCTGCAGTCCAATCCCATCGGACTAGACGGCGGAATTAATACTTATGCCTATGTCGAAGGTAATCCGTTAAGTTATATAGGCCCCCAAGGGCTAGCCATCAATTGCCGGTTGATTGGCAACGTCTATATATGTCAGAGCGTACCTCTGCCACTAGGTAGCAGCACCGGGAATTCGTATATTGATGAAGCACTTAGAGGCGGCAAAGGAAGTAGTTCAGGTTCTTCATCAAATAATAATGGAATTCTTCGCCAAACTTGCCCACCTCTACCCCCAGAAAATTCTTGCGACAAGAAATTGGACGAGAAACTACTACGACGCCTAGGTATAAATCCCCATAAGATTAAGCATGATTTGCTTGGAAGCAGAGGTTGGGGGGCTTATAATCTTTGTGGTTGCAAGGATGGACGTATCGTTTTGAAACGCAGTTCAAATTGCAAAACGCTTGGTGGTGAATACGTTTATAAGCGATGGAAATAGCAATGATCCCGTTAATTCGAATGTATCTGGCTCCGCAGTGCCCAAGTGATTCCTACGCTAGTATCGAGATGGCGACGGCAGCAGGACAGCTTAGGCAGCTTATTTCTGAAGAACTGTTTGTCAAATTCCAACAAAGTAAAGGATGTATCTATCAAAAACCTTTCTCAACCGTGCTGATAGGCTATTCCCTATTTAGATATGATATTGAATTGTTCGAGCAGTACACAAACTTTCTTTTTGAAGAATTGCATAATAATCAAGCGGTACTTTCTAAGTTGGTCAACACACCTTCGGTGGTTAACAGTTTCGTAATCAATATTAACTCGATGGGTCCTGAGGAACGACCTTACTTTTATCTATCCAGTACGCAAATATCATTTTTAGCCGAAATACGTGCATCGCTTTCTTTTGATGGATATTTAATGTTTGGCGATGAAGAAGAAAGTAAATAGCAAAAACTTACTTCTCTATCTTCAGCTGATAGCTGATAAAGAAAAGCGCGTCGCTTGATACATCTATTTTGAATGAGGGGCGTGGGCGTGCATAAGTGATTTCTTCTCTGAGCGTTTGTATATCCGTACAAATAGCTTGAAGTTGTCTCGCCCAGTGTTCATTGTCTGTTTGCCCCGCTTGTTGATTGGAGTATTCTTGGTCGTTTTTAGGCTTCATGGGTACCTTTCCCGTCCTGGCGCAGATGCAGGTTTATTACGTGCATTTGGATCATTTGAATACGCCGCGCTGGGTCACTGATGAGCACAACACAGTGTTGTGGCAAAATCCACCGCTTTCCGGGCCCTTCGGTTTGATGCCCCCAGAGGAGGATCCGGACGGGGGGTTAGCCAGTTCTGGCCAACCCACTCGAATTCCGGGGGGTAATTCGACTACGGTTAGAGTCGACCCTCCGCATGTGTCGGGACAGCAATCCCATGCTCACGCTTATGAGAAGGGGCGCAAAGAAATTGTGGTCAACAAAGATGGCACCGGTAGTCACGGCTCTGACCCATCGAAACTCAAGAACCGTGTAAAAAACTTCTTACGCGGGAAGGGATTCAAGATCATGTGGTGCACGCCATTCCTAAATGATTTAGTTATGAGCATGGCTGCTTATCAATGTGTAGCAAGTGATCTAACTGCATGTCAAGTTTTCCAAGGCATGGGTGATACAATTCAGGATAGTTCTGAAATTTGAGGCTGATTAAATGAATATCTATGGTTATTCTTTGACGGACAGCGAGGCTCTTCAATCTCTGCGTGAGGTATCTATTTTGGCGAGCAGGGAAGAGTTGCTTGCCTTGGCTGCATTTTTTGCAAAATGTGCTTTTGAAATTCAGATGGAAAAAAATTGGGAACATGCACATTTTGGAGATTTCTTGGGGAATCCTCCGGAACTCGACAGGGACATCATCGTTGTTGCAAAACGAGAGTAACTACCGGGGCTTACAATTTCTTCCGTGATTATGATCCTCTCTCCGGGCGTTATCTGCAGTCCGATCCTATCGGACTGAGCGGTGGAATCAATACTTATAGCTATGTCGAAAATCGCCCAACCATAATGGTCGATCCGGAGGGGTTGAAAGGTTGGTACTGCCAGCGCCCACTTGGCCCCCCGGCACTCAAGGGCCACTACTATTCAATCATCAATACCTCTGCGTAACTCGTGCTGATGGTTCCGTTTCCTGTGGAGGACTTACCACCGATGGCAATCCATTGTCTGGAGAGCCGCACCTGACGCGCCCAGATGAGGACTATTACGACCGGAGATCTTGCAAGGAAGTTGATGACGACAAGGAGCAATGTTTCGAGCAATGTGTCCTTCGCAACTTTGCCAAGCCGAGCAAACCACGCTATGGCATCGGACCACTGACAGACTGCCAAGAGTACGCAGACGATCTCTACTATGGTTGCAAGATTCTTTGCAATATACATAGGGGCAGACAATAATGTGCGGTCGATTGGTACGGGCTCTATTTATTCTTTTCCATATTGGGTTAGCGTGGTATGCGTGGTCATCATGGTCAGACGCTTTACCTCAATATAAGAATGAAGCATTATTCATTTCATCGATTGTGCTATATGCGTTGGCATTCCCGGCAAGTTTAGCGGTTCAGTTGATCTACACTGGGTTGACTTTGATTACGCCGATTGATCAGCTTAATACGGGTACGGCATTTTTGACTTGGATGGTGATGACGTGGGGGCCACTAACCATGGCCGGGTATCTGCAATGGTTTGTGTTTGTGCCACGCTTGGTTCGGTATTGGCATAATCGACCCGAGAAACCTCGTGACGGCTTATACCCTTGACGGCCTGGATAACCACCTTCAGACCCGAAGTCCGGACACCGGCGTCACCGTCAGCATTTATGACGCTGCTGGCAATGAGATCACCCATACCGACACCAAGGACCAGATCACCCGTACCGCCTATGACGCGCTGAACCGTGCGATACACATCACCTATGCCGATGGCCGACAGACCCGCCATACCTAGGATGCGCGAGCCTACGGCGTCGGACGGCTCTCCCGGATTGATGAAGTGGAGAACGGCAGCATCACCGGCAACCGCCAATACGCCTACGATGCCCAAGGACGTCTCCGGCAGGAAACCCGCACGTTCGGCACACTCTCCCATACCACGGCCTACCCTTACGCGGGCGGCCATTCATCCTCAATCTGCGCTTCCCCGGCCAGTATTTCGACACGGAGTCTTCTACCCATTACAATCTCTTCCGTAATTACGATCTTCTCTCTGGGCGTTATCTGCAATCCGATCCCATCGGTCTATACGGCGGAATCAATACTTATGCCTATGTCGAAGGTAATCCGTTAAGTTGGATTGACCTATTAGGCCTCGAAGCAGAGATGTGTTACCGTACAATTAAATTTCGGTTGATCCCTGGCCAACATTGCTTTATTCGATTTAATGGCAATGATAGTGACACATTGAGTTTTGACCCCGATGGAATCCATCCAGACCCTGTGCATCAAGGAGCAACTTGTAGAAAAGCAGAAGGTCGAGAAGGGGATGGTTGCGTAAAACAGGAAATACAAAAATGTCAAAACTATAATTTTTTCAGAAATAACTGTTGTTATTGTATAGAACAAGCTTTAAAAGCTTGTGGGCAGTATATTACTTCTAGGCAGTGGCCTAATTGGCCCATTAATCCAGGGCCACAGCTAAGAGAATCTGGATATAAACCATGACTCATTGGACCACACCACGAGCTTCATTAGCTGGAATTAGTGTATTCGTGCTTGGGCAAGCGTTATATGTCGCATTTAGCAACCATGAACCACTACGGCTGATATTACTTTGCACACCTAGTTTTGCTGCATTAATATCTGCTTATTTAGCGCCACATTGGAAGATATTTATAGGAATGTCTATGGCCATATACGGAACCATGATTGGAGAACTAATGGCATGTATTTATGAATATTTTGGTGGACATGTAGACCGTATTGGCGACACAGGAGCAACATTCATAATTCTTTTTACCTATAATATAATATTAAGTATCATTGGTAGTATTCTAGGAATAGTTTTATCTCAAAAGATTACGGGATCTTATGATGAGTAAAAAATACTTATAATTATATTAAAAATTGAGCATTATTTATGCTCCACATCTTAGTTAATTATATAGCTCTTTATAAAATAGTCTCAGGTATTTTTGGTACCAGTTTCTATGGCTTACATCTGTTATAAATTACAGCAACTCCAATCAGGACTGTCTCAGGTATATTGATCTGACTGAATACAGATACAACCAGCAAAATCTCATTCGAAATAAGCCACTTGAAAAATAGATCGCCAACAGTATTGACGAATGTTCGCGAAACCCTTGCTATAGCGTCCGAGCCTAGACGGCCAACCTTAACTTAATTTCATCCAGTACAGTACTCAGTGCAGATAATCAACTGCGCATTCAGGTTATCGCTGGCAGCGCTTCAACTTCGGCCAGCGCCTTGCGCAGCCGCTCGGCATCGACGAGGCCCGGCAAAAAATGAATGCTTTCTTCCGGACGCAGGATACGCGCGACAAAGGCAGCTATATCGCTTTCCTGCGTCGGATCGACGCCCAGATCAGCCAGCCGCCGCGGCAGACCAAGCGCACGCAGCGCCGTCTCCAGGTGCAGCAATTCCTCTCGCCGCCCTTCCAGCGCCAACTGCACGAGAATGCCATAAGCCACCTTGGCGCCATGCAGAATGCCCGCCGTTGCCGGGATGACGGTCAGCCCATTATGGACGGCATGCGCAGCGGCAACACGTGTATAGCGCTCACCCAGGCCGCCGACCAGGCCACCGCCGGCAATAATGGCATCAATGACCTGGACCAACGCTTCATTCACCGCACCAGCCCCAATGGCCGTCAACGCTGCAGCGCCCTGCGCCAGCAATACGTCATGAATCTGCCGGGCAACCGACAGGCCGAGCTGCGCCGTCAGCGGCAGAGCTGGCGCAGCATCGCACAACACCCGCGCTTCGTACCATTTGGCCAGCGTATCGCCGATGCCGGCGCGCAGATATTCCGGCGGCGCTGCCAGTATGATGCGCGGATCGACGAGAACAAGCCGGCTAGCCAGTGAAAACAGCTCAAAACCGAGCGCACGGCCTTCATCGTCGTACCAAACCGAAAGCGGCGTCCATGCCGCGCACGTGGCGGCCACGGTGGGAATGGCGACAAAGGGCTTGTCCAGTCGGGCGGCGACCGCCTTGGCGGTATCGAGCGCGGAACCGCCGCCAATACCGATCACCAGATCGGCATTCCGCCCATCCCGGGCGTAGCCGGCAACCAGGCTTTCGCTGCAATGGCCAGAAAATACGCAGCGAATCGAGCGTGCATCGTCATCGAATACCGGCGGCAGATACGGCCGGGCGGCCGCCAGGGCACGCGGCCCGCCGATCCATAGCGCCTGCCGCAAGGTGGCGTCTGGAAAAAATGCATCGAAATGCGCCAGCGCGCCGACACCGGAAAAATAGTTGGCTGCACCAGCTTGCACCCGGATTCCGTCAAATGTGCTCATGTCCGCTCGCTTCCGTATTTATTGCGCCGCTGAAACCGGCATTGCGCGGCCTGCAGGCTCGCGCTTGCCTGGCGAGTCCCTGGTTTCATCGGGATATCGATCGAAATATCGGCGCCCGGCAGACGCACACCATATTGTCGATGCGCGGATTTGCCGGGCGGGTTAGATCATATGAAGAACAAGAATTACCAGACGGGGAAAATGGAGTCCTTAAATTCTTTCTTGATGAAGGCCTTGATTTCATCGTTCTGGAATGCCTTGATCAGCTTCTTGATGACCGGGCTATCCTTGTCTTCAGCGCGTACCACGATAATGTTGGCGTAAGGCGACTGGAGGCTTTCCATCGCGATTGCGTCACGCGCCGGCATCAGCCCAGCCTGAATGGCAAAATTGGTATTGATCGCCGCCACGTCGGCATCGTCCAGCGCACGCGGCAACTGGGCGGCATCCAGCTCAATGAACTTGAGTTTTTTCGGATTTTCGACCACATCGATCGGCGTCGCCTTCAGGCCGACATTGGGTTTGAGTTTGATGAGTCCCTTCGCCTCCAGCAGCAGCAATACACGGCCGCCATTCGTCGGGTCATTGGGCATCGCCAGGCGCGCGCCTTCAGGAATCTGGTCGAGCGACTTGATCTTGCGCGAATACAGGCCGATAGGGAAAAGAATCGTACGGGCGACGGATACCAGCTTATAGCCGCGATCCTTGACGGCGCTGTCCAGGTACGGCTGGTGCTGGTAGCTGTTCAGATCCAGATCGCCTGCGGCAAGCGCGGCATTGGGCTGAACGTAATCGGAAAATTCGATGATGTTGATCTTGAGGCCATCGCGCGCAGCGATTTTCTTCACGGCCTCGAAAACCTGGGCATGCGGCCCGGCAGTCACGCCGACGCGCAGCGGTTTATCCTCACTCAGCGCCGCATGGGCAGAAAACGCGGCCAGGGCAAATACGGCCGCCAGACTACGAATGATCTTGGGTATCAGCATGTGTCTTCCTTCAAAAGTCATCAAAGAATAAAAAATCAGCGGTGGCTGATGCGGTGCGCCAGGCGATCGCCCGCAGACTGGATGAACTGCACCAGCACAATCAGCACGAGGACGACCAAGGCCATGACCTCCGGCAGGAAACGCTGGTAGCCGTAGCGAATGCCGAGGTCCCCCAGCCCGCCGCCGCCCACCGCGCCCGCCATGGCCGAATGGCCGATCAGGCTGACCAGGGTAATCGTCAGGCCGGCGATGATGCCGGGCATGGCTTCGGGAATCAGCACCGTGCGGATGATTTGCCACGGTGTCGCGCCCATTGACTGCAAAGCTTCGATCAACCCGCGATCGACCTCGCGCAGCGCGCTTTCGATCAGCCGGGCGACAAAAGGAATGGCAGCGATGGTCAACGGCACGATCGCCGCCTTCGTCCCAATCGAAGTCCCGACGATCCAGCGCGTAAGCGGGATCACCGCCACCAGCAAAATGATGAACGGCGTCGAGCGCACTGCATTGACAAGCACACCGAGGATGCGGTTCAAGGGGCGGTTCTGCAACAGGCCGTGCTGATCGGTAATCACCAGCAGCACGCCCAGCGGCAGGCCGAGCGCCGTACCGATAAAGCCGGAAACGCCAACCATCCACAAGGTCTCCAGCAGGGACGTCTGAAAAAGGCGCAGCAGCTCGGGACTCATAACACAACCTCCTCAAGAATAATGTCGTGCGCCTTGATCGAAGCCGCCGCCGCTTCAAGCGCGGATGCCTCGCCGCTGGCCGCAGCAACCAGCGAACCGAAGCTCACGCCCTGGATCTCATCGATATAGCCATGCAGCAACTTGATTTCGACATTGAAGCGGTTGGATATTTCGGTCAGCGACAAGCGGTCAAAGCCATCGTCCTTGAACGCCAGGCGCCAAATGCGCCCCGCCCCGCTCGCCACCAGGGCAGATGCCCGCTCACGCACGCCCGGCGGAATTTCATTGCCGATCACCTCACTGAGCAGCGTGCGCGTAATGGCCTGTTTCGGCACGGTAAAAATATCGGTCACCGTCCCCTGTTCGGCAAGATACCCGCCGTCGAGCACCGCCACACGGTGGGCGATTGCCTTGATAACCTGCATCTGATGCGTGATCAGCACAATAGTCAGCCCAAGCCGCGTATTAATGTCCGCCAGCAGGGCAAGGATCGACTGCGTCGTCTCCGGATCAAGCGCCGAAGTGGCCTCATCACACAGCAGTACGCGCGGTTCCGTCGCCAGCGCGCGGGCAATGCCGACGCGCTGCTTCTGACCGCCGCTGATCTGGCTCGGATAGCGGTCACGCTGATCCGTCAGGCCGACCAGTTCAAGAAGTTCATTGATGCGCCGGGTAATCTTTTCTTTCGGCGTTCCGGCCAGTTCAAGCGGCAGGGCAATATTGCCGGCGACCGTGCGCGACGACAACAGGTTGAAATGCTGGAAGATCATGCCGATGCGGCGGCGCATCTGGCGCAGCGCCGCATTATCGAGCGTCATCAGATCCCGGCCATCAAAGATCACCTGCCCGGCACTCGGGCGCTCCAGCCGGTTCAGCAAGCGCAACAGCGTACTCTTGCCCGCACCGCTGCGCCCAATGATGCCGAATATCTCGCCTTCGTAAATGTCGAGGTCGACGCCATGCAATGCATGCACGCCCCCCGGGAAGGTCTTACTCGCGTTACGCAGGGAAAACAGCGCCGTACCGGCCCCCGCTGGCGCGTCGAACAACGCCGTCTCCGGCCGCGCCGCGCCGCGCTGCTGCGTTTGTTCCAGATTATGCGCGGATGGCACGGCCGCCTCCCTGGGTAATCGCGTGCGCATCGTGCGCAAGCGCGCGATGTACTCGGGCAAATGGCGGCGCACACCGGGCGCCGGAATCAAGGCTTGGGTCAAATCCATGTTGATTGCAATTCGGTTGAAATAATGGCCGGTTCAAATCAGCAGACTGAATACGAATTGCGATTGTATAAGCAGCACTTATTCCAACAAAAGAATTATTGTTTATTTTCATATATCAAAACAGTATATTCCCATCGTGGCAGCCTCAGACCATCATCCACGCGCTCATCGAAAAAACATGGCTGACACGACACGGGCGGGCCAATGGATGCCGACGGGTGAATTGTGCATTATGGCGCAGACATGGCTTGAACGGTAAAAAACCGCCCAATGACATGACCCGCCCAAGTTAGATGACCGGCTTTTCACCACAGTGGCGCGGCGCGGAAAGACTGAAAAATACGCTCGCCATCAGGCGTCATGAAGATCGGCATCCCGTTCGATCAACGCTACGGCATCGCAGGCGATACCTTCGCCACGGCCGATAAAGCCGAGTTTTTCCGCCGTTTTGGCTTTGACGTTGACACATCCGGGAGACAACCGCAGATCCTCGGCCAGACAGGCAACAATCTGCGGAATATACGGCGCCATTTTCGGGCGCTCGGCATGAATCGTGGCATCGATATTGACGATGCGCCAGCCGGCCTCTGCCAGCAAATCACGGACGGCGCGCAGAAGCACGCGGCTGTCGGCATCCTGGTAATGCGCGTCGGTATCCGGAAAATGGCGGCCGATGTCGCCCAGCGCCGCAGCACCAAGCAAGGCATCAGTCACCGCATGCAGCAGAACGTCGGCATCGGAATGGCCGAGCAGCCCTTTTGCAAAAGGAATCTCGACACCGCCAATGATCAACCGCCGCCCTTCGACCAGCGCATGAATATCGCTGCCCAATCCCACACGAATCATCGTGTTCATATTACCGGCTCCCTGCCAGAATCAACTCCGCCAATGCCAGGTCGGCGGGGTACGTCACCTTGAAATTGCGCAACTCGGAAGGCACCAGTCGGGGCTGATAGCCGGCCATTTCCAGCGCGCTCGCCTCGTCCGTCACTCCCCTCGGTGCGGCCGCCAGCGCGGTGCGCAGCAGACCGTAGCGGAACATTTGCGGCGTCTGCGCCTGCCACAGTCCGTCGCGCGTGACCGTAGCAGCGACACGCGGGGCTTGCGCGCCATGCGGCATGTTGCATCGTCGCGGCGCGGCCTGATTCGGCTGTCCGCCCAAATCAGCCACCCCAGCCAAACTCCCCGCCTCCGCGTGGGCGCGCTTGAGCGTATCGGCCACCGGCAGGGCGAGCAAACCGCCGACCGGATCATCCGCCAGCGCATTCAGCAGCGCATCCAGCAAAATCGGCGATAAACAGGGACGCGCCGCATCATGGACGAGCACCCAATCGTCCTCCGCCAGTTCGCCGGCCATTGCAGCCAGGCCGTTAACAACGCTTTCCGCGCGCGTCGCACCGCCGCAAAACACCGGCCGCAAGGTATCGCCCAGCGACGACCAGTCATAGCCAGCCCACCAGGCATCCCCTGCGGAAAGTACGACATAGACCTGCGCGATTCGCGTCTGGCGGCACAGTACCGACAACGCGTGCCAAATCATCGGCCGCCCAGCCAGCGGCAGATACTGCTTGGGAGTTTGTGAGCCGAGACGGACGCCGTTTCCGGCCGCGGGCACGAGGGCAAAATGGCGCGGCCGGGCATCGGCCTGAACATCGGAACGTGAATCAGACCGGCCACCCGGCCGAAAACGTGACGGAGAGGACATGGCCGCCATTTTAGCGGAAAGGCTGTTCAGCGATGGCCCTGATGGACGCGCCGATAACATGAACCGATGGCGCGCTTAAAGCCCCGCCAAATACACGCCGGACGGCGCGCCATTTCCCGGAGAAGCTGATAGCATGGCGACCAATCCAAGGCAGGTGGTTTCGGTCGCTAAACGGCGCCGGCTTGGTCGAATGGGAAACATCGGGCGCGCAAGATTGACGGCGCCTTTACCAGCCATTCTGGTGGTTTTCCGCACGCGGGTATCCCGCTTTAACAGAGGAGTTCCGAGATGACACGCATTCCCATGGCGCTCACCATTGCCGGCTCGGACAGCGGCGGTGGCGCAGGCATACAGGCTGATCTGAAAACCTTCCAGATGCGTGGCGTTTATGGCATGAGTGTGATCACAGCCATCACAGCGCAAAATACGCGCGGCGTTTTCGATATCCACACCGTTCCGCAATCTACCGTGCGCGCCCAGATTCAGGCGATTGCGGAAGACCTCCCGCCCACCGCATTGAAAATCGGCATGCTCAGCACGGCGGACATCATCGAATGCGTGGCCGCCTGCCTGCAAACACACCGCCTCGGCCCGCTGGTACTCGATCCGGTGATGATCGCCAAAGGCGGCGCACCGCTCTTGCAGCAAAACGCCATCGCTGCCTTGATTGCCTGCCTGCTGCCGCAAGCCGACATCATCACGCCGAACCTGCCCGAGGCCGAAGCGCTCACCGGCATTCCGATTACCGACGATGCCAGCGCCGCCGAGGCTGCCGCACGTCTGCAAGCACTCGGCGCCAAAAGCATCGTCATCAAAGGCGGACACAGCGGCAATTCGCAGGATGCCGTCTGCCGCGACCGGGTATTCCTGCCTGACCGCACTTTTGTGCTCGAATGCCCGCGCTTTGACACGCCGCACACACATGGCACGGGCTGCACCTTTTCCGCCTGCATCACGGCGGAACTGGCCAAAGGACACGGCATGGAAGCGGCCATCCGGTCGGCCAAAGCGTTTATTACCGCCGCCATCTCGCAGCCGCTCAACATCGGTTCAGGGCACGGCCCGGTCAACCACTGGGCATGCCAGACAAACGGCCCCGCCCTTGGCTGACGTCGAAGAGAAAAATACCGGGCCACGAACCGGCAGACGAATGCATCGGTACAAAGCCGAAAAAATGACGGCATTTAATGCATTAAGCTACTTGCAGGACTGTCTCGTTGGGTGGCGGGATCACGGATCGCGCGTGCGGCGTGTGCTGGCATGGCGCGCCTGCGGACCCACAACGTCCGTGGTGACCTAATGCGCAACAAGGCATATCCAAAACCTGCCTGTCTTTGCCGGCAAACAGCACAAATAAGCGGTTGAGCATAGCTTTAGCACCGGCGCATTCACAATTCAGTTTCCGGCGCGCCCCTACATGGCGTTTTTTGATGGGCAACTGCAGGCCGCTGTCGAGGTAGAGATCGTTGAGACGCGGAGGCGACTCTTGGCAAAATCAATTAGCTAAAATTGATTACCTCGGTTGTAAATTTTTTCCCAATCGCTTCCCCTTTCTTCCCAGCTGATCCGACCCTTCCTGCATTTATCGCCCCCTTTTTTATTGATCTCGTTTGGAATCTGCTGCGCCCTGCGCAGTGGTGGGAAGCACCTAGTCAAGTCATTGCGTTTCTGGCAGGTGCGGTGCTACTGCATTTTACGCAGCGATAAGAATCTATTTTTCAGTCGCAGGATAATTTGTCCACTTGATCCCCCTGCATTTCACGCGGCTGGGAGAAGCCCACAAACTGCTTCGATGCCGATCATTTCAGGAAATACCACTGTGCCGGCAGAGTGATCAGAAAAGTTGTCTTGGGGTGCGCTTTGGGGCGCGCTTCGTTTCGCCTACGCCTACGGCTTAACTTACGTGGCTTCGCGGAACATGCCGGATGCGCCCACCTATCCTCATGGGGCAAACTTTCCGTGACCGTAAGATCGCCATAATTTCAGGAGCGCAAGCCGGTATCACGCCGCGCCATGACGCTACTTCCCGTGTCCGGGCATATCCTCTGGCCGTGGCGGGACGTAATACTTAGCCCACTCCGGGTCTTTGCGCGGGTCATGACTGAGGCGGCCGTCACGCAGGCGTTCCTCAATGTGCCGGTCTTCGTGCCGACTGCGCCGGTAATTTACCTGCGCGCGCTCTTCCGGCGTGACAAAAATTTCCCGCGTAAAATCACGGTAGCTTTCTATACCGACGTAAGCCCGTTCAAGCATTTGCTCCAAGGTCTGGATATACTGTTTCAATTCTGCAATACCCTGTGCCAGCGTCTTCGCCATAAATGGTCTCCTTGAAACAGAAACACATAAGGATTCACTCGCACTGTATTCATGAAACATCACACCGTCAAGCAGCGACGGTAAGCCAACGCGATAAATTACATCCTGTTTTATGCCACACCAAATATGGGTATTAATCGCAAATTAATTGCATCAATTACCGCTGGATGCAATTACGCGGCAGATGCGGCCCGGAATCGGGTGCAAACCATTTCCCGACCATTCGGTGGCGCCAAAACGGGATGGGAAATCCAATTTCGGGTGTGAAATCATGAAAAGTCCGATCGCGAGAACCCATGCTGGCGCGGGTCATCGCTGTTTTGCATCGGACGGTTAGGGCGGCTTCATTGGTTTAGGGCGGCCCCCTGGTTTAGGGCTGCCATCTGGCACCGATGCGGAATGGATGCCCGTTCAGCGCAGATCGCACGGGCAGTCTGGTAGTATCAAAGCCGCCATAAAACAGCGTGCCGGCCAGCCCGGCCTGTGCGTATCATTCCCAGACCGCCACACCTGCTAATTCCAAACTGCAACCGCAAAACCCGCGGGCAAGACATTGCCCGATATTTTTCGACGGAAGCATGCTGACCGCCCCTTACGATGACCGCTCCTTCTCCCCCCGACCCTGCTTCTGAGCCGGTTGCTCCCCCCGCGCCAAATGCCGCACAAACAGCCTCGGCGCCTGTTCCGTCTGCGGTGGCGATTTCGTTGCCGCTTCTGATCGGCGCGGTGGTGATTCTGGCCCTGAATCTGCGTACTCCGCTGGTGGCGGTGGGGCCGGTCGTCGGCATGATTCGGGAAGATTTGGGCGTTTCAGGATCGTTTGTCGGCCTCGTCACCGCTTTGCCGATGCTGGCGTTCGCCCTGTTTTCTCCGCTGGCGGCACGGCTCGCCCGCCTTTGGGGCATCGAAAACGTATTGATCGGCTCATCGATACTGCTGGCGATCGGCATCGCCGTGCGTTCGGCCTTTCCTTCCGCCGCACTGCTCGTGGCCGGGACAGTCATTCTCTCGGCGGCGATTGCCATGGGTAATGTGCTATTGCCGGCGCTGGCCAAGCGCAGCCTGCCTCACCGCGTCGGGCTGATTATCGGCGCCATGACGTTCACCATGTCGCTGTCGGCGGCCGTTGCCGCGGCCGTCGCCGTACCATTGGCGCACTGGCTAAACTGGCGCTGGTCGCTGGGCGTCTGGATCGCGACCGCCCTGCTCGCCCTGCCGGTATGGCTGTATCTGCAGCGGCAGACGCCGCCGGCGCCCCCCGAATCGCCTGCCTATGGGCAAAACCCCACGCAGACACCCCACGCATCGGGCGGCCTGAACGTCTGGACTTCGCCTGCGGCCTGGTGCATCAGCGCCATGATGGGCGTGCAGTCACTCATGTTTTACGCGATGGCGAATTTCCTACCCTCCGTACTGGCGGAAAAAGGCATGAGTGCGCTGGAAGCCGGCGTATACGGCTCGCTGTTCCAGGCCGTATCGCTGCTCGGCGTACTGGGCGCTTCGGCGCTCTTTGCACGCAGCCGCCGCAAGCAGGCACTGGGGCTGGGCATGGCGCTGATGCTGGTTGCGGGCATCGGCGGCATCTGGCTGGGCGGCCTGGGAACGATGTGGCTGTGGGTGACGTGCGTAGGCATCAGCGGGTCGGCGCTATTTTCCGTTTCATTGATGCTGTTCGCCCTCCGTACCGACTCGCCGCAGGAAGCGGCCGCCTTATCCGGCATGGCGCAGTCAGTGGGGTACACAATCGCTATCTTCGGCCCGCTGGGCATGGGCATACTCTATGACGGGTTCGGCTCGTGGCGGATACCCATGGGCGTTCTCACGGCAATGATGGTCGGCGAATGTGCGCTGGCCTGGGCTGCGACCCGCGCCGAAACGCTGTCGCAATGCGCGCAAGCGGCGGAGAAACGCCAGCGATTTTAGAAGTCGTCCGGAGCTCCTTGATCCACGCGGGTTTCCGGGGGAACGCCCTGAAGCCCTTATAAACAGGGCATCTCCGGGCGCCCTACCCGCTAGCCCTTTATCTACGCGGGTTTCAGAGGCGCCTGCCGGCAAACGCCCTGTTTACGCGGGCTCCAGAGGAGGCGCCCGCTGGCAACGCCCAGCCGCGACGCCCCGCCGTTCAGTGAATCACAATCGGCCGCGCCGCGCCGGCGCAGAAATCATCGAGCAGTGCATCAATCGACTCCTGGCTACGCTCGGCGTCGGGAATATTGTCGATGGCCGAACGCAGCCCCATGGCCACCGAACCTTGCACGAACAGGCTGCGGCTGGACTGTTTGTCGACCAGCTCGAAAGCCTGCCGCGTCGGATAAGCGACGATGGCATAGTTTTCGCTGTTATAGACAATATCCATGGTGACTCCTTTCTGCCCGATGGCGCCGAACGAGAAGCCGCCCGGCAGGAGAAGAAGATGCGGCCGGTTTTTACAGTTTCAAGCCCGCCGCCCCGCCCGCTGATGCCGCTTCACGCGGGCCCGTGCCGGCCGGCTTGTCCCCGGTCGATGCACGCAGATACCTTCTACCACACATCCGGATTCGGCGTAACGGACAAAACAGGCGTTTTGGCGCGTCATGGGCAAAATGGATACGGTCGGCAGGGCGGCGATGGCGGATTTTGCGCCGCGCGCCTACAGCATGTGGGGGCTCTGAAACCCTTATAAACAGGGCATCTCCAGGCAGACGCCCGGAGATCCTTTATCCACGCGGGTTTCCGAAGGGGGTACCCGGAAACACCCTATCCACGCGGGGTTCAGAGCGCCCGCCCGGAAATGTCCGGCCTTGCCCGCCGGGCGCCGGCCAACACTGTCGCACTAACGACTACGGCGGGCGAACACCTTGAGAACTTCCATCGTCAGCGGAGAAATGAAGAAAAACGGCAGCATCAGCAGCCAGTCATTCAGGCCAAGCGGTACGGTATCGAAGACAGGTTGCAGGAACGGCACATAGACCACCATCAAAACCAGCAGGAACGATACGATGACCGCCCATACGATCCAGCGGTTGTTCATCAGCCCGAGCGAGAAAACGCTGTGCGTTTCAGAGCGCGCGGTAAAGGCGCGCAACAACTCAGACGTGCATAGCGTAATGAAGGCCATGGTCTGCGCAGCGGCCAGATGGTCGGGATAACGCGCCTGCGCCAGCAAAAATACGCTCAGGACGGCAACGGCGTCCACAATGCCGATGACGCCGATACTGATCGCCATCATCTTGTCGATGACGGGTTCGCCCGGCGAACGCGGCGGCCGCGTCATGATATCCGGCTCGCCCTTTTCCATGCCCAGCGCCAGCGCCGGCGCGCCATCGCTGACCAGGTTGAGCCAGAGCAGCTGCACGGGGCGCAGCGGAATCGGCAGGCCAAACAGCATCGCCGAGAAAATGATGAGAATTTCGCCGACATTGCAGGCCAGCAAGAAGTAGACAAACTTGCGTATGTTGGCGTAGATGATCCGCCCCTGGTGGATCGCAGCGACAATGCTGGCGAAATTATCGTCGGTCAGCACCATGTCGGCCGTCTGCTTGGCAACGTCCGTGCCGGTGATGCCCATAGCGACGCCGATATTGGCACGTTTGAGCGCCGGCGCGTCATTGACGCCGTCGCCAGTCATCGCCACGACATGATCGTTGGCCTTCATCGCATCGACAATACGCGTCTTGTGCTGCGGCGACACGCGGCAGCACACTTGCAGGCGTTCGGCGCATTCCGCCAGTTCGGCATCGCTGAGATTTTCAATTTCGCTGCCGGTGAGCACCAGCCCGCCCGGCTTGAACATACCGATATCGCGCGCGATCGCTTCCGCTGTGTCCTTGTAGTCACCCGTCACCATCACGCACTTGAGGCCGGCGCCATGCGCCACTTTCAGCGCCTCGACGACCTCCTGGCGCGGCGGGTCGATCATGCCGAGCAGTCCGATGAAGACCAGGTCTCGTTCCACCGCTTCCGGCACCGGCGCATCCGGCACACTATCCAGCGGCCGGCAGGCAACCGCCAGCACGCGCAGGGCCGAAGTCGCCATACCATGGTTCTGCGCCAGAATTGTCGCCCGCGCTTCCGCCGTCAGCGGAACAGTTTTACCGCCTTCGAGGCGCTGCGTGCACAGGTCGAGAATGACATCGGGCGCGCCTTTGACAAAAGCGGTGACAGCGCTGCCGACTGCCGCAACGATGTCCGGCGCGCCATCAACGCGGTGAATGGTCGTCATCCGTTTGCGGTCGGAATCGAAGGGGATTTCCTGTACACGCGGCAGTTGTTCATTGAGCGCATCGCGCCAGAGCCCCGCCTTGGCGGCGGCCACGACCAGCGCGGCCTCGGTCGGGTCGCCGGTAATGCGCCAGACGGAAGCGCCACCGTCCTGAGGCTCTTCTTTCAACGTCGCATCGTTACACAACAACGCGCCCCGCAACAGCAGGGAAACGTCGGGATATTCCTGCGGCTGGAAACGTTGTGCGTCGGCAAAATCGTTGGCCGACGCGCCTGCAAAAAACTCGCCCTGCGGTACGTAGCCTTCACCGCTGACCTTAAATTGACAGTCTCCAGCAACACCTTGCAGGACAGTCATCTCATTCTGCGTCAAGGTACCAGTCTTGTCCGAGCAGATGACGGTAGCGCAGCCCAGCGTCTCTACGGCGGGCAGCTTACGGATCAGCGCGTTGTTTCTGATCATCTGCTGCATGCCGAGCGCCAGGCAAACGGTGACGATCGCCGGCAGACCTTCCGGCACGGCCGCAATCGCCAAGCTGACGGCGGTCATGAACAAATTGATGATGTCCTTTTCCTCGGCGCGCAGATAGGCCATGAAATCGCCGCCGATGGCTTGGGCCAGATGCGTGTCGCGGAACAAACCATAAATGAACACCAAGGCGCAGATAATCAGGCAGACGGAACCGAGTACCTTGCCCAGGTGTTCCAGCTTTTTTTGCAAGGGCGTCTGCTCGTTTTCAAACGATTGCAGCATCTCGGCAATCATGCCCATCTGGGTATTCATGCCGGTGCCGATGGCCAGCCCCTTGCCCCGGCCGTAACTGATCATGGTGCCCATAAAGGCCGAATTGGTCCGGTCGCCCAGCGGTGCGGCCGGATCCAGCAGTGCCGAAGCGTCCTTCTCTACCGGCACCGATTCGCCGGTCAGCGAAGCTTCCTCAATTTTCAGGTTGACGCTTTCGATCAGGCGCAGATCGGCAGGCACGAAATTGCCGGCTTCCAGCATGACGATGTCGCCCGGCGCAACTTCCCGGCCGGGGATGGATACCAGCACGCCGTCACGAATCACGGAGGCATTGGGCGCGGACATTTTCTGTAGCGCCTCAAGCGCCTGCTCCGCCTTGGACTCCTGCACCACGCCGATCACAGCATTGAGGATGACGATCAGGACGATCGCGGCCGAATCGACATATTCGCCCAGCGCCAGCGAAATCAGCGCCGCCACGATCAGGATGATGATGAGAAAATTGTTGAACTGATCCCAGAGCAATGCCATAAAACCCGGGCGCGGGCGATCTTTCAACTCGTTGTAGCCACCGCTGTCCAGCCGTCGCCGCGCTTCCGCCGCACTGAGGCCGCGCTCGCTGTCCGTCTCAAATTCGGCCGTCAGCGCGTCGATTGTCTTGCCGTGTGATTCCTTGTCGAACATGGTGTGCATGAAGGCTCCTTGTCTCTTGATTTTTTTCACTCTTACGGCGGTGTTGTCTGCAACGCGGCTTATGGCGCGCATCCCTCCTCAAGGCGCCTGCCGGCGATTCTGCGCTTTATTCTTTTTCCGCATGCACCTGCCCTGCCCTTCATGCCCTTCCTTTCGTCCATTGCCATCACATTGCCATTATTTAACGAGCAGGATGGGCACCGGGGACAGATGCAGCACCTTCATCGTCGCTGAACCGATCAGTCGCCCCAACGCACCGCGCCCGTTCGTACCCATGATGATCTGGTCGCAGCCCAACGTTTCGGCAAAATGGATAATCGTTTCGGCCACATTGCCGAATTCGGCATGACAGGTATAGCGCGCGCCGGCAGCATCGAGCAATGCACGCGCAGGCGCCAGGGCGTGTTCACTTTCCTCGCGCAGAAAGTTAGCAATCTCGTCATGGTTGAAAAAACGTTTCACACTATGACTGATCGGCGGCTGAACGTTGAGCAGATGAATCTCCGCGCTGTCCGGATCGGCATAATCCAGGCGGGTCTGCGCTGCCAGCGACACGGCTCTCAACGCACATTCCGAACCATCGACGGGAATCAGGAACTTTTTCATATACCCCCCTACGTTTTCGAGCATGCTCTATGGAAAACAGTCGTCGTTGCAAACAGCAGTATTCAGTCTACCCGCCCCAGGCATTCCGGTGCAACATGGAGAGACGCACTCAACGCAGTGCAGACGCAGCGCGCATCTGCCACGCCCCATGCGATACACGCAGTGTTGTGGCCTTGTTTTTACCACCGGAAACGGCGAGCGGGTATGTGGAATACCGAAATTGCCTGGCCCTTGAAAGGGCGTATATTCCGCCTTGCATTTAACGTCGCGTAATGCGCTAAGCAGAACGGACTGACCGACGCCCTGTCTGGCTCCGCCATCCAGAGCGCCAGACTGAATATCCGGCGGTGCGCCCTGCGCGGTTTTCAATTTTTATATTGATATGAGGAGGTGCATGTGGATATTTCGTTAGTTGCCATCATGTCCATCGTCGCGCTGGTCGTCGTTGTTGCGATCAGCTGCGTTAACGAGGACCTGAACGTCGGCTTCCTGGCCATTGGCTTCGCCATCATCGTCGCCGGTGTCTGGGGCAATACTGCCGGTTCAAAAGTCTTGACCTACTTCCCGACCAGCCTGTTCATGATCCTTGTCGGCGTGACCTTCATGTTCGGCATGGCGCAGACTAACGGGACGATGGAAAAGCTCACTGCCTACGCCGTACGCGCCAGCGGCGGCAACGTCGCGCTGATGCCGCTGATCGTCTATATTCTGACGACGATCATCACCACCATCGGCCCGGGCAACATCGCCGGGACGGCGTTGATGGCGCCCGTCGCCATGGCGATCGCCACGCGTATCGGCCTGTCTGCTTTCCTGATGACGCTGATCGTCGTCGGCGCGGCCAACGGCGCGGCTTTCTCGCCGTTCGCCCCGACCGGGATCATCTCCAACGGCCTTATCGCCAAGATGGCGCCGGAACTGGGCATCTCCGCTGACGCACTGAACAGCCTGGCCTGGAAGGTGCACTTCAACTCCACGCTCGCGCAAGCCTTTGCCAACATCGGCGGCTTCTTCCTTCTGGGCGGCTGGGCCTGGATTTCGAAGCAAAAAGGCGGCAAGCTCGACATTAACGAACTGGCGCCGAAACCCGAGCCGTTCAATAGTGCCCAGATCCAAACCTTGTCGATGGTCGGTGTGCTGATCGTGCTGGTCATTCTGCCCGGCCTGCCGTTCATGAAACCCTTCTTCGCCAGCAATCTGTGGCTGAAGAACATGGTCGCCAACGTCGGTACCATCGCTTTCATTCTCTCCTGCGTCCTGATGCTGACCGGTGCGGGTGACAGCAAGGCCGCCGTTAAGGTCGTGCCTTGGGGCGTGATCATGATGGTCTGCGGCATGACCGTGCTGATCGAAGTCATGGACAAATCCGGTGGCCTCAACGCACTGGTGAAGATCATCGGCACCATCTCCAACCCGACTTCGGCCAACGGTACGCTGGCGCTCATCACCGGCGTTATTTCGGCCTACTCCAGCTCGTCTGGCGTTGTTATGCCGATGTTCCTGCCGATGGTTCCGGGCCTGATCAAGGAAATCGGCGGTGGCGACCCGATCGCGCTGATCTCGTCAATCAACGTTGGTTCGCACTTGGTCGATACCTCGCCGCTCTCCACGCTGGGCGCCCTCTGCATCGCCTGCGCAGGAGACCACGAGGACAAAGGTGTACTGTTCAAGAGACTGCTGATGTGGGGGCTGTCGATGTCTATCGTCGGCGCCATCGTCTGCTACGTCTTCTTCGGCCTGCTGGGCTTCTAATCTAGACCATAAAGAAACAGACGTCACAATTTCTTGGAAAGCAAAAGCCGATGGCACCTGCCATCGGCTTTTTTATACGCTTTTTATGTCAAACCATAACCCGGAAAATGCTAACTGCTTTGTAGCAAGGACGTTTTAGTTTTTATACGCCCCTATAGGCTTTGATATAAAAAGCTTTTTAAGCATGGCGCAGATTGTGTGGGCTTTACTAGTAACAACAGCACAGCTTCCAGATTTTTCATGAATGTAGTGTCAGTCACCCTGACCGCCCATTACAATTACGCGCACTGTACAAAACAACCGAGAATCAAGAATTCAGGCAACGATTCCAACATAACAGGCGCTCTCGACAGCCCAATGCTCTTCAACAACATTGCTATAAAGGCCGGTCTGGTCGGCAACACCTCACCAGAAATATCATGCTGGTTTTAGCAGCCAGGAACAGTTTAGCGTGTCATTGATGCACTCAAATATAAAGCGCTTCAATTTCGGCGTAATGGACAAAAATAGGTGTTAAAAATCGCTATAGCCTTTACGCGGCAAGGCTTTACAAGAGATCAAAACCTTTGCACACAAAAAATGCTTTTTTGCGACCCCAAACGGCCAAGAAAAACGGACGCCGTAACGGCGCTCAGCGCTACAACTACAACCGTTGCGGTCAGTGTCTCAGCGGCGGGCAAAAGCCAAATCCCAGCATCAACACCCTTTTGCAGCGCTATAGTTGAATAAATGAAAAAGCCTAAGCTCGAAACCTGCGCAGAATAAGGGTTTCCGGGGTGCCTGCCCGCAAACACCCGATTGGCGCGGGTTCCAGCGCTGCCCTGTCTGAAACGCCCAAAAGACGCGGGCTTCCGGGCAGCCGTTGCGGACGAACAGCTACTGCGGACGTTCGGACGCCACGCTGGTATCTCTTACCCAGAGTTAAAAGTGTGTGCCGTTCAACCCGCCGCGCGCAGACGCCAACGCGCTTAATGCGCAATGCAGGCAAATGACTGCCGCGACGGGGGGCAGGTCCAGAGCCCGCACGGAATAAGGGTTTCCAGGGCGCCTGCCCGCAAACGCCCAATTGACGCGGGTTTCAGAGCCGCCCTGTCTGAAACGGCACATGCCATGCTTGTTTTCCTATGGACGCTTTTCTAATTTTGGCGTTGCTGAACCGCTACCCGCTAACCCGCGTGGATTTGGGCATCTCCGGACTTGCATTTTTCAATTCTTTTTTTGCCAAGAAGACGTCCTTAAAAACATCCGTTTTGTCCATTACACCTAAAAATGTGAGGGCATGGGGTAACGGCAAGAATCCGCAGGGCGATGCCCCAATGACGCACCGCACCGCTATTTTTGTTTTGTTTATCCGCTGTGAGGCAAAACCCTCTCAGTGCAACGCTGCGGCGTCACCGCCAAACAGCCGCGCGGCGAAGCCATTTCCGGCCTCTGCGCCCAACCGCTTGGCAAAACGTTCGGCAATGTTTTCTTTGAGCGAGTAATCGAGTACGTTTTCCGCCTTGATAATGTCGCGTGCGACCGAATCCACGGTGCCGAAGTCGTCGGCTAACCCCATCTGGATACCTTGTGCTCCCGTCCAGATCAGTCCGCTAAAGATTTCTGGCGTTTCTTTCAGGCGCTGACCGCGCCCCTGGCGCACGGCGTCGATGAACTGCTTGTGGACTTCGCTTAGCAAAGCTTCGGCATGCGCCTTCTGTTTTTCATCCTGCGGCGAAAACGGGTCGAGAAAACCCTTGTTGTTGCCTGCGGTCATCAGACGACGTTCGACACCGACCTTTTCCATCACGCCGGTAAATCCGAAACCATCCATGCGCACGCCAATCGAGCCGATGATGCTGGCCTTGTCGACGAAAATCTTATCGGCCGCCGACGCGGCATAATAGCCGCCCGAAGCGCAGACATCCTCGACAACCGCATACAGCGGGATTTTCGGATATTTGGTGCGCAGGCGACGAATTTCATCGTAAATGATGCCGGACTGTACCGGACTGCCGCCAGGGCTGTTGATACGCAGGATAACGCCCGAAGTATTTTTGTCTTTAAAGGCTGCCTGCAAGGCATTATTGACCTTATCTGCGCTGTTGTCGCCCGTCGATTCAATGACGCCGTTCAGATTGATGAGCGCCGTATGCTTGCCATCGCTCGATGTATCGCTGCGTCCCCAGTCAATCCAAACGATCATGGCAATAACAAAATAAGCCAGCATGGCAAATTTGAAGAAAATGCCCCAGCGCCGCTTGGCCCGCTGCTCTTTGAGAGAGGCCACGGCAAGCCGTTCGAGCAGCTTTCGCTCCCATTGTGGCTGATTGGTGTTCGGTGTATCCACGGTAAAACTCAGATTGGATTTAAGAAAGGGTCAATAAAAATCAGTGCATTCGACGAGAATGCGTCGAGCGGGTACTGGCAAGCATGGCAGGGATCGGCGAACGACCGACAAACTCAACGTTACACCGCAGAATAAGGCAATACTGCACGGCCGCCGCTGTCGATGACTGTTTCCGTTTTTATGTTGTTAAGGAGTATATCTCCCGCATGCTTCATCCATAAAGCAAAACCTGAAGCATCAGGCGTTCGCCAGCAACCAGTCTGACAATTCCGCAACGCTGGATACCTGCGTCAGCGACCGTATTTCTCGCAGTTGTGCGCTGGAATGCGCACCATAGCTCACGGCCAGGCTCTCAACACCGGCATTGGCTGCCATGTGCAGATCGTGTGTGGTATCGCCGATCATCAAAGTACGTTCGGGCGGGACATCGAACGCCTCCATCAGCTCATACAGCATTTGCGGATGGGGTTTGGAAAAGCATTCGTCGGCGCAGCGCGAAGCGGCAAAAAAGCGTTCCGCCCCGCTGGCGGCCAAGGCGCGATCCAGACCGCGCCGGCTTTTCCCCGTCGCTACGGCGAGCGTAAAGCCCCGCGTGCATAAGTCCCTGAGCAATGGCATCACACCGTCGAACAGACAAAGCTCGCCATCGCCGGCAAGATAATGCCGGCGGTAGCAATCGGCCATTTCCGGATAGCGCCGCGGGTCGAGGGTAGGCGCGGCATAGCGCAAGGCATCGGCAAGCCCCAGTCCGATGACCTGCCGGGCCTGCGCATCCGCAGGCTCAGGCAAACCGAGGTCGCGGCAGGCGGCGCGCATAGCAAAGATGATGGCGCCGATCGAATCGTGCAGCGTGCCATCCCAGTCAAACACCAGCAAATCAAAGCGCTTGCCCATAATCCTGCTTCTCCCTACAGGAAATTTCCCTTAAAAAGCCAGTGAGTGCTACAGGAAGCGGCGCTTCCAAGGACAGCGCCTCACCGCTGACCGGATGGAGCAAACGCATCTTCCAGGCATGCAGGAACATACGTTTCAGCCCCTTCTGGACAAGCGCACGATTCAGCGCAAAATCACCATATTTTTCATCACCGGCAATCGGGTATCCCATCGCGGCGCAATGCACACGAATCTGATGCGTTCGCCCCGAGCGCAACTCCGCTTCCAGCAGGCTGAAATTTTCCCAGCGCGCCAGCAGGCGAAATACCGTGTGCGCCGGCTTGCCCAAAGCATCGACACGCACGCGTCGTTCGCCCGATTCGAGCAAGAATTTGAATAACGGCAGGCGAACATGGCGCAGCGGCTCCTGCCAACGCCCCGCAACGAGCACGAAATAACGCTTGTCGACACGACGTTCACCATGTCCGGAAGAGCCTTCCCGGAACATATCGTGCAACACGGTCAGCACCGAGCGTTTTTTACCGACCAGCAGAATGCCCGAAGTCTCGCGGTCGAGCCGATGCGCAAGTTCCAGAAACTTTGCCTGCGGCCGCTGCCGGCGCAGCGCCTCGATCACCCCGAAGCTAACGCCACTGCCGCCGTGCACGGCCAGTCCCGCCGGTTTGTTGATCACCAGCAAGGCGGCATCTTCGTAAAGGATGGGTAGCGCTGCCTTGAGCTGCGCGCCGGCCATGATTTCATCCGCACACGCTTCCTCGCGCCGTGCAATGCGCAAAGGCGGAATTCTCAGTACATCGCCGGTTTGCAGGCGGTAGGCATTATCGACACGCCGCCCATTGACGCGCACCTGGCCACTCCGCACGATCCGGTAAATATGGCTTTTAGGAACGCCGTGGGCGATCCTGAACAAAAAATTATCGAGGCGCTGGCCATGCGCATCTTCACCAACCAGCGTCTGGGAAACCTGAAAAAAGTCCGGAGAAAGCGGGGAAACCGGCGCAACCGGCAAGGAGTTCAAAGGAACGGGGCGAGAGACGTTTTCTTTGCCAATTCCGACCATTTTGAATATACTGCCTCCCGCGATTTGCGTCTCGTACCGAAAGAGGCGCCGACCCGTAAGACCGTTGCGCGACGCTGGTTTTTTGCATTTCCTGCAATGACTGTTGCGGCGCACTTCCCGGCAGGCATCGGCAGCTTCACTTGCGCCAATTTGCGCAAGATCGGTGCAAAGCAGGTCACCTGGTTAAGTACGCTCACCAAAAGTAGCGATACTACTTGATTTATGCGCGTTTGACACGTTCGGAACGCCTCAGGCAGATTTCACAGATCCCGGAGATTCCGGGAAATAATGAAAAACGACGGAAACTCGATTCAGCGATTCACTCACCCGGCACCGGCATCAACATATATGAAGCATCCGCCATTCCACTGATTCGTTACCGCCTGCAACAGGCGCTCCCTTCGTGCATGCATCGCGCACGGGAGCACAAGAATGAAACGCATGCTGTTCAATGCGACACAGGCCGAGGAACTCCGTGTCGCCATTGTCGATGGTCAAAAACTGATCGACCTCGACATTGAATCGTCCACCCGGGAACAGAAAAAAAGCAATATTTACAAAGCGGTCATCACCCGCATCGAACCGAGCCTGGAAGCTGCCTTCGTCGATTACGACAGCGAACGGCACGGTTTCCTCCCCTTTAAGGAAATCTCGCGTAGTTATTTCCAGCCGGGCGCCGAAGCCGGCCGGGCGTCGATTAAAGAAGCCTTACGCGAGGGGCAGGAACTGATCGTCCAGGTCGACAAGGACGAACGCGGCAACAAGGGCGCGGCGATGACGACGTTCATCAGCCTGGCCGGCCGCTATCTCGTGCTGATGCCCAACAACCCGCGCGGCGGCGGCGTTTCGCGCCGCGTCGAGGGTGACGAGCGTGCCGAGCTGCGCGAAATCATGGATCAGCTGGAAGTACCGCAGGGCATGAGCCTAATCGCCCGCACGGCGGCAATTGGCCGCGGCCTGGAAGAATTGCAGTGGGATCTCAATTACCTGCTGCAACTCTGGAAAGCCATCGAGAACGCGGCCGACGCCAACAGCGGCGCCTTTCTCATCTACCCTGAGGGCAACCTCGTAATCCGCGCCCTCCGCGACTATTTCCAGCCCGACATCGGCGAAATCCTCATCGACACGGACGACATCTTCGAGCAGGCGCAGCACTTCATGTCCACCGTGATGCCGGCCAATATCGACCGGATCAAGCGCTACAGCGACGATGTACCGCTCTTTTCGCGCTTTCAGATTGAGCACCAGATCGAATCGGCCTACTCGCGGCAGGTCAATCTGCCTTCCGGCGGCGCCATCGTCATCGACCACACCGAGGCGCTAGTCTCGGTCGACGTCAACTCCGGGCGCTCGACACGCGGCGCCGATATCGAAGAAACCGCCTTCAAAACCAACCTGGAAGCGGCCGAGGAAGTTGCCCGCCAGTTGCGCCTGCGCGACTTAGGCGGCCTGATCGTCGTCGATTTCATCGACATGGAAAGCTCGCGCAACCAGCGCGAGGTTGAAAACCGCCTGCGTGACGCCCTGCACTTCGACCGGGCGCGCGTACAGATCGGCAAGATCAGCCGCTTCGGCCTCATGGAACTGTCACGCCAGCGCCTGCGCCCGGCCCTGGCGGAAACCAGCTACATCCCCTGCCCGCGCTGTTCCGGCACCGGCCACACCCGGAGCACGGAATCGGCAGCGCTGCACATCCTGCGCATTCTTGAAGAAGAGGCGATGAAAGACAACACCGCCGCCGTATATACGCAGGTGCCGGTCGATGTTGCAACTTTCCTACTCAACGAAAAGCGCCACGACATCTACTCCATCGAAATGCGGCACAAAGTCAGCCTCATGCTGATTCCCAACATCCACCTTGAGACGCCGCAGCACATGATCACACGCATGCGTCACGACGATCTCAACCAGGAAGAAACCAGCCAGCCGTCGTACAAAATGGTGGAAGAGCCGGCGGAAGAACACGGCAAGCAAATGCCCGCGAGCAAAGAAACGCGCGCGCCGCGCCGCCAGGAAGCGGCCATCAAAGGCATCACTCCGGCGCAGCCTGCGCCCATCGTGCCGAAAAAATCCAGCGAACCCCCAGCCGCCGGCGTCGGTCTGTTCGCCAAAATTATTTCCTGGCTCCGCGGCACGCCAGCCGAAGTGCCCGAAAAACACGAACCGAAACCGCGCGCAGGCAGCCGCCGCGAGACATCGCGTGAAAGCCGCGAGAATCGGGAAAATCGCCGCGGCGGACGCAACACCCGGCGGGACGAGGAACGCGACACCCGGCCCAGCCGCGAAGCACGCGAGGGTAAAGCACGCAACGAAAATGGCGAAAACGGCCACAATGCCAACAACGGCAGCGAGAAGACGCGGGCAAGCCGAGAAAAGGATACACAGAGGGAAACACCGAAAGAGCCGCGCCGTCAGCGCAGCAGTTCATCGCGCGCAGAACGCGAGGCGCGCCAGGCCGTACCGGAAGCCGGCAACAATGTGCCGGATACCGTCGTAGCGCCGCCTGCCCAGGCCGAAAACAGCGAACGTGCCGGCGAATACACCGCCGAAGAAAACAGCACTACGACACGCCGCCGCGGGCGCCGTGGCGGGCGTCGTGACCGCCATGAAAATACAGCGGGAAATGCACCGGAAGCACCGGAAAATTCGCCGGAAAACGCATCGGAAAACGTCTCCGCAGCCGCGCCAGCACCTGCGCTCGCAGTGCCGGAAATGGCGTCAGAAACGACGGCAGCCAACATCAGCGCAACGACGGCGACGACAGCGATTGTCGCCGTATCAGCCGCCACGATCAGCACGCTGGACACCGAGGCAGCGAGCGCAGCGCAGGCAACAAAACCGGGGGACAGCGAATCTCCGGCCGAGCCAGACGATGAAGAAACTTCCGTGTTCTTTGCCACCGAGGCCGCGATCATCACGCCGGAAACCCTGCAAACTCCGCCGTCGGAAACCTTGCCGACAGCTTCGCTTGACGCGGACGCCACGGCCGCCGTTGACAGCGCGTCCGCTCCCATCGTTTCGGCGCCCGACACCAAACCCGACGACGCCCCGCCGCCCTCGGCGCCGGCCACTGCGCCATCGGGCGAAACCCCGCAACTGGCGTCGGCAACGGCCGAACCGATTGTTGCCGACCCGCTGCCGGCAAGCGCCGTAACCGACCTGTCACGATCACTGTCCGAGGCCGGGCTGGTGATGGTGGAAACCCAACATGAGAAACACCAGGCATGGCAACCCGAAGTTACGGCCGCGCCGGCAAAACCGCGGCCGCGCCGTCGTCGGCCCAAGGTCGAAATCTCCGACGAACCACTGGTCATGGTGGAAACCAACGCCCGCCCGTCCGAACACAGTCAAATGGGTGAAACGGGGGAAAACTAAGCCTACAGCCGCCACACGACCCTTCCACTCCCCGTTTTTGATCTATCGGTAATTTCTGCTCGGGCGGTGGATTGGCCCAACTGCCGACGAAAAGCGCGACACGCAGGTGTCGCGCTTTCTTTTGCGCGGAATGAAAAACATGCATCGTTAGCTCGCAGGCACCATGCGGCTAAGTAAGCTCAACGGCCTAAGTTTTGATCTTTTGGGCGCACCGCCGGCCGAGCTGGACGAAGCATCACTTCGGCTGTCGGCGCTTCGACAGTACCTTCCCTTGCAGTTCCAATCGCGCGTGAAGGAAGCATCGCCGGTTGAATCGCCGCCGGCGATGGCCGCAGACCTGCCACAACACCGCCATCACACCTGCCCCAAACCCCGCGTAAAACGGGCATCTCCGGAGGGGCTGCCCGCCAGCCCAGTGTTTACGGGCGTTTCCAGCCTACCTACCCGCTAGCCCAGTATTTACGCGGGTTTCCAGACCACTTGCTCGCAAACGCCCTATTGACGTGGGCTTGCAGCCAGCCGATTTAGATAACCGAGCACATCTGAAAGACGCAGACAGCAAATCGGCGAGCCAAAGTAGCAAATGAGTATCGCGCCTCGTCGCCATAGCTGTCGCCGCAAGCTACAAGCCACAAGCCGGCAATGCCGGCAACACCGCTGCCGGCTACAGACCCACCACAATATCCGCCGCCACACCTGCCCTAAACCCCGCGTAAAACGGGCGTTTCCGAAGGGCCTGCCCGCTAGCCCACTATTTACGCGGGTTTCCGGGTAGCCTGCTCGCAAACGCCCTATTGACGCGGGCTTGCGGCCAGTCGATTTAGATAGCCGGGCGTCACATCCAGAACAAGCAAGCAGCAAGTCGACAAGCCACAGTAGAAAAAAACAAGTAGAGCTTTTTTCAGCCAGACGACTGCGTCCCGTTGCCTTTTTCTATAAAGCCATGCCCCAAAATTTAAGAGCACTGCATCTGCTACATCTTTCCACAGTCCCTATATAAGCCCA
>CALAIL010000063.1 GCA_937923255.1 uncultured Propionivibrio sp.
ACTTTCTCATATCTCCGGCCGCGATGCACCTTCTATCTGTGAGAAATGCGGGCTAGCCCCCTATTTACGCGGATTTCCGGCCTACCTATCCGCAAGCCCACTGTTTACGGGCACTTCCAGCCTGCCTGCCGGCAAACGCCCGACTGACAGGGGTTTTGGAAGTGACCGGGCTGAAACGCCCAAAAGACGCGGGGCCCAGGCCGGCCGATCTAGCCAATTCCAGCCAACTGCGCATTACCGCCGGAACACGTAGATAAGGCAACGCAACAACATAAGATTAAGTCTGGACATTAAGGTGGGAAGGCGGTGCGCTGAAGATAGTACGGCTCGTGCGGCAAGGCGCAGCAGCGCATTCACATTATTTTTTGGATGGGGATGTGACTTTGCGCAGGCGTTTTGGCGATTGGCGGCAAACGTCTCGGGGAAAGCATGAAATTTAGCCAGTATCCAGATTTGTTCTGCCGCATAAAAAAGGCTTGCCTTTGGGCAAGCCTTGAACTGCGGAAAAAATGTGTTCAGGTGAGATTCTTGCCAACGATGCAGGCGCAGATTGCCAGTGAGACGGCCCCTGCGTCGGGGTGGCCCAGGCTTCTCTGCGTGTGCGAACGCGCCCGGCCGAGCTTCGGCGCGAGCTGAGCAGTTGCCTCAGCCGCTACTGTTGCTGTCTGTGCGGCATTTTGCCAGGCCGTCTTGAGCGTCGTGCCTTTGCCGATCTCAGCCGCCAACGAAGTGACAAATGGCTCGAAGGCATCCACCAGCGTCTTGTCGCCAACCTGAGCGCGACCGAGGCGCTTGACCGCATCCAGTGCCATCTGCGCCCCCTTGACCACGGCCGCTGCATCCAGCGCCTGCTGGTCGCTGAAGGCAGTGCTCCAGGTTCGCAGCATCAGCCCCCATAACGCGCCCGATGTGCCGCCCGCCCGATCGGCCCAGGCATCGCCGGCGGTGGCCAGCGTACTGGCCAGCCCCGCGCCGGCGGCGACAGCCTTTGCGGCTGCTTCGGCGGCCGCGGCCGAACCACGCGCCATTCCCATGCCGTGGTCGCCGTCACCGGCTTGTGCGTCGATCTTACCCAGCGTGTTTTCTGCCTCATGCATGGCATTGGCGATTTCATCGATCAGTTTGGTGACACATTGGGCGCTTTCATGCGAAGGCGCGGCGGCTTCCGGAAAGTGGGTGGTTTCCGGTGGGGTTTCGGAGAGCGGTTCTGCCGGCTGTGTCGGGATAATGTTGCCACGCCGCAGAACCGGGGTGTCCGATGGCGCGCACCAGTATTCTTCCAGTTCCTCATCAAGCCAGGCCAGCGTCAGCGAGCATCCAGCCATGTCCAGGCTGGTGACGAACTCGCCCACCTCCGGCATGACGGGGGTCAGCCCGGCGTTCTTGAGGGCCGCCTCGACGCTGACCCAGAGGACGAACAGTTCTTCATATTTGGTGCAGCCCAGGCCATTCAGGATAACGGCGACGCGGCCGCTCGCTGTGGCGGGTTTTTCTGCCACCAGACGGCTGACCAGTTTTTCTGCCAGCGCCTTGGCCGGCAAGATGTCTTCTTCGCTGATCCCCGGCTCGCCGTGGATGCCCAGGCCGACGCCCATTCGCTTGGGCGGTACGGTGAACAAGGGCTGCTCGGCGCCGGGCAGCGTACAGCCGGTGAAGGCGACGCCGAAGGTCACGGTGCTGGCGTTGGCTTTGCGTGCAAGGCGTTCGACTTCGTCGAGATTGAGCCCCGCTTCGGCGGCTGCGCCGGCGATTTTGAAAACGACCAGATCACCGGCCACACCGCGCCGCAGCTCCGGTTTGTCCGCCGGGCCGCTGGCGACGTCATCGGTAACGGCCATGATGCGCACGTCGATGCCTTCGGACTGGAGGCGTTCGGCCGCCAGGCCAAAGTTCATCATATCGCCCGCGTACTTGCCAAAGCCGAGCAGGATGCCGCCGCCGCGGTTCGCCATACGGCTCACGTGCGCTACGCTATGCGCCGACGGAGAGGCAAAAATATCGCCTGCCACGGCGGCGTCGGCCATCCCCGGCCCGACAAAACCGGCAAACGCCGGATAATGGCCGGAACCGCCGCCGACGACCAGCGCTACCTTGCCTTGCGGCGTTGCTGTTGCCCGCACGACGCCGCCCGTGATCAGGCGGACTTGCCTGGAATTGGCAGAAGCGAAACCGGCCAGCGCGGTCGTTGCAAAAACTTCGGGGTCGTCATGAATGCAGGTCATGGGATTTCTCCGTTGGGTACGTTGGGTAGTGGGGGCGAGCAATGTGATGGGGTTTTGTAAAGCTTCCGCAGCTTCTTTTTCACGCGCCAGGCGATCAGCCAGCGCTTCCCGATGATGCGCGGCTTGCCGAACCAGATCGATGATGCGGATGAAACCTTCGGCTTTCCAGGCGGCGCGGCCGACGAACAGACCGTCGACATCGATGATTTCCAGGATGACTTTGCCGTTTTTCGGCGTCACCGAGCCACCGTAAATGATGCGCGTTTCTTCCGCGACTTCCGCGCCGTAATATTTGCGCAGAATTTCACGCAGAGCGCCATGCCGCGCTGCAATGTACTCGGGCGAGGCCGCCTCGGCGCTGCCGATGGCCCAGCGCGGTTCGTAAGCGAGCACGACATCGGGGATGCGCGCACTCGCTTGTCCGGTCAATGAAGTCAGCAGTTGTTCCTGCAATACCGTGTCAGCGCGGCCTGCGGCTTTTTCCTTCTGGGTCTCCCCCAGGCAGATGATCGGCGTTAAGCCGGCGGCCAGCGCTTTGTCGACTTTCAGCCGAACGCAGGCGTAGGTTTCGCCGAAAAACTGCAAACGTTCCGAATGCGCTAGTTCGACATAACGACATCCGGCTTCGCGCAGCATCGGCGCAGAAATTTCGCCTGTCCAGGCGCCCGCGTCCTGCCAATGCATGTTCTGTCCGCCAATGGCGATCGGCGTGTCGGCAAAGGCCGTGCGCGCAGCGTGCAGCGAAGTGAAGGGTGGTAGGACGAAAATATCGATGTCCGACAACGCCTTGCCTGTCGCCCAAGATGAAATCGCTGCGGCGTAACGCCGGGTTTCGGCAACGGTGTTGTTCAGCTTCCAGCCGGTTCCGGCAATCAGGCGGCGCATGGTGATCCTTTCCGGGCGATACGGTTACTTGCGGTACTTTTCATCGAGTGCGTCAATGGCTTTGACATTGTCGGCCGATGCGCCTTGCGGATCAAATTCGGATGCCAGCCAGGCATTGACGATCGTTTTTGCCAATTCCGCACCGACGACCCGGGCGCCGAGCGTAATGATATGCGCGTTATTGCTCTTGGCGGCGCGTTCGGCGGAATAGGTATCGTGCGTTTGCGCCGCGCGGATGCCGGGCACCTTGTTGGCCGAGATCGCTACGCCGATACCCGTGCCGCAGCAAAGAATGCCGCGATCGTATTCGCCAGCCAGAATGGCCCTGGCCACCCGTTCGGCAATATTGGCGTAATACTCACTGCCCCCGCTGGGCGAGCGGCTCAGATCGGTGACGTCGACCCCTTTGCAGCTCGCTAGATGCTTGGCCAGAACTTCCGATAGCACAACACCGGCACTATCACCGGCAACTGCGATTCTCATTGGTAAATCCTTTCCTGATCGGGACGATAAAACGGCGCGGGCGACATTTGCGAGACTCGTCAAACACCAATCCAGTGGCAGTGTATTGTTTTTACATTTGCATCACAATATCTCCACTCCTCTGCGCGGGCAAAATGACCCGGGCCGCGCGCCGCTGCAAGTTCGCCGATATTCGTCCGACAGGCAGTCGAGAACAGAACCATAGCGGCATGGCTTTGGCTTCCTATCGGGGAATTCGGCGAAAGCGGAGCGTTACCGATTGGCAAACCATGATTACGCGGCGGCATTCTGGGGGGAGCGTTTCATTCGCCGGAGAAGCGCACTGACTGCCGGCCACATCAGCAAAATGAAGGCCAGCGTCATGATGACTGCGACCAGCGTGGAATTCGTCCAGAAAATCGACAGCGACCCCTTGGACATGATCATCGACTGACGGAAAGCATCTTCGGCTTTATCGCCGAGCACCATCGCCAGCACCATGGGAGCGATCGGGTAGCCCAGTTTCTTGAAAGCGTAGCCGAGCAGGCCAAAAGGCAGCACCAGCCAGAGGTCGAGGCGCGCGCCGCTGATGGTGTAAGCGCCGATGAAACAGACGACGACGATCATCGGTCCGATGATCGAAAAAGGAATGCGCAGGATGGCGGCGAATATCGGTACGGTCGCCAGCACCAGAATGACTGCTATGACATTGCCGAGATACATGCTGGCGATGGTGCCCCAGACGAAATCGGGGCGTTCGATGAATAGCATGGGGCCCGGCGTCAGACCCCAGATCATCAGGCCGCCCATCATGACTGCGGATGTGGCCGAACCGGGCACACCAAGCGCCAGCATGGGCAAAATGGCGCAGGTGCCCGCCGAGTGGTCGGCGGTTTCCGGCGCGACAACGCCGGCCGGTTCGCCTTTGCCAAAGCGCTCTTTGTTGCGCGAAAAGCGTTTGGCCAGACCATAGCTCATGAAGGAAGCGGCTGTCGGCCCGCCGGGCGTGATACCCATCCAGCAGCCGATGAAGGCGCTGCGCAAGAGCGTCAGCCAGTGACCGGGCATTGAGGCAACGGCCTTGAGTACGTCACGGACGCGGACGCGCGCATGAATGCCGTCAAAGCGCAGACCTTCCTCCATCGTTTGCAGCAGTTCGCCAATGCCGAACAGGCCGATGACGGCAACCAGGAAGCTGATCCCTTTGACCAGTTCGGGGAATCCAAAGGTCAGCCGCATATTGCCCGAAATGCTATCCATGCCGACGGTGGCGAAGGCAAAACCTAGCATCATCGACACGATGGCCTTGAAAGGGGAGCCGCCCCCCATGCCGATGAAGCTGGCGAAGGTCAGCAGAAATACGGCGAAGTATTCCGGCGAGCTAAATTGCAGGGCAAACTCGGTGACCCAACCGGAGAGCAGCGTGATCACCACTACGCCGAACAGCGCGCCCGTTCCGGCGGACATGAAGGCCAGCGTCAGGGCGTGTGCGGCCTGCCCCTGCTGTGCCATCGGATAGCCGTCGAACGTCGTCGCCACTGAGGAAGGCTCGCCTGGAATGTTGAACAGAATGGATGTTGTCGAGCCGCCGAAAAGTGCCCCCCAGTACATGCTGGTCAGCAGAATGATGGCGGATACCGGATCCATAACGAAGGTCAGCGGCAACAGCAGGGATACCCCGTTGGGCGCACCCAGACCGGGCAGGACGCCGACCAGGATGCCGAGCAGGACGCCGCCGGCCATGAGCGCGAGATGGAACATGGAAAAAGCGATGTCGAATCCATCCATCAGGTTACTGAAGTTTTCCAAGTCAGAACTCCTGTGCAGAATGCGTGCGTGCTTGCCCGACGGGCGTCAATGGATTCCCAGCAACGCTTCGAGCGGCCCCTTGAGCAAGGGCACCTGAAACCAGATTTCAAACAGGCAGAAACTTACTGCGGCGGTGGCCAGGCTGATGACGGCCGCCTTCATCACGCCGTAGCCGCCCTGAAACACCATGACGCCAAACAGGTACAAAATCATGCCGACATAGATACCCAGGCAGGAAGAGATCAGCACGAACAGAAGCATCGGGCCGAAAAAAGCGAGGATGCGCCGGCCCTGTTCGCGTGTCAGAAATGTCTCGGCCGTGTCGTGCCGGTGATGCACGAAGGCCATGACCAGATTGACGGCGCTGGCAGCAATGATGAGCGTGCCGACGTAGAACGGAAAATAGCCCGGCTCAGGGCCGGCGTCGCCCCAGCCGATGCCGAATTCGAGCGAGCCGTAGCAGACGATGCCGCCGATCAGGCCGGTCAGCAGGGCGATCGCCGCCTCCATGACGAAGCGGGACAGTAAGCTTGCGGATGGGTTTTGCATGCAGCCCCCAGTCGGGTTTGTTCAGGTTAAAGATTCGGGTTGAAGCAGTCGTCGGGCTGTTGCCGCGCATCCGACATTGGCCGGAGCCCGCGTCCTTTGGGCTTCTCCGGGCGCCTGCTCGGAGATCCTTTATCCATGCGGGTTTCCGGAGGGGTCCCCGGAGACGCCCTGTTTACAAGGGGTTCCGGGCACCCCATCGGAGATGCCCTATCCACGCGGACTTCAGAGCGCCTCCTCGGAGATGCCCTATCCACGCGGATCTCCGGGCAGCCACATCAGCAAGACAACGGATCAGCGCGCCAGCCACTTCTCGCGCTCGAAAACCCCGCGCGCCCGCGCCGTGTCCTGCTCAATATACTTGCGCAGTTCATCGCCGCTCATGAAGGCGGCTGTCTGCGAAGTCCGCTCGATGTAGGCCTTCCATTCCGGCGTATGGCGTACCTTGTCCATCACCTCGGAGTAAAAGCTCACAACTTCCTGCGGCACGCCAGCGGCCAGCCAGATTGTGCGCGGCATCTGATAGGCGTCAATCGGCACGCCAGCTTCGCGGCAGGTCGGGATATCCGCCCAGCTCATGGTCTTGGTGACCTTCGGGCCGGCGGCCATGCGCTTGCTGCTGAATACGCAGAGCGGGCGCACCATGTTGGCCTTCCATTGGCCGATATTCTCGTTCGGGTTATTGACGTTCGAATCAATGTGCCCGCCGGCCAGCTGAACCGCCGCTTCACCGCCGCTTTTGAACGGGATATAGGTAAATTTGCCGCCCGTGGTTTCGCTGATGATGCTGACCAGCGTCTGGTCGGTATCCTTGGATTGCGAACCGCCCATGCGCAGTCCATCGCCCTGCTTTGCCGCGTCGATGAAGCTCTTGGCATCCTGGATCGGCGACTTGGCGTTGACCCAGATCAGGAATTCATCAAGCGCCATGGCGGCGACGGGCACGAATTTGTCGGCGGAATAGCCCATTTTGGCGACCAGCGGCAGCAGATATTCGTTGTTGGTGCCAAAGGTCACGCGGTGCGGATTGGTTTGCTCGCTGGAGCCATAGACAAAGCCTTCGCTGCCCGCGCCGCCGCCTTTATTGACGACCACGATCGGCACGTTCATCAGCTTGTTCTTGATAATGATCGACTGGATGGTGCGGGCAAAGGTATCCGTGCCGCCGCCCGCGCCGCTGGTGACGACGAATTCGACGGGTTTTTCCGGCGTCCAGGCGGCTTGCGCCGTCGCGCAGAACAAAGGAAGTGCCGTTGCCAGCGCAACGGTCAGCGTTTGGGGTTTGAACATGAAGGCGCTCCTTGAAAATTGCAGTGGAACCGCATGGTTAAAAGTGCTGCGTGCGTGAATCGAAGGCCACAGCGTCGTGCCTGATCGCCTCAGGCATTGCCGGCAATACGCTTTTCTGCGGCCATTTTTGCCGCCATCAGGAAAGCGGCGCGGGCGGCGCCGACGTTGGCAACGCCTTTCCAGGCGATGTCGTAAGCCGTGCCGTGCGCAGGCGTACAGATCGGGAAGGGGAAGCCGCCCAGCAACGTGACGCCCCGGTCGAAGCCCATCAGCTTCATGGCGATCTGCCCCTGGTCGTGATACATGGTCAATACCGCGTCGAAGGCGCCATCGCGGGCGCGGACGAAAACGGTATCCGCCGGATAGGGGCCGGAAGCATCGAAACCACGCGCCACGGCAGCCTTGACGGCCGGTTCGATGATCTCGATTTCCTCGCGGCCGCAATTGCCGCCATCGCCGGCGTGCGGGTTGATGGCGGCCACCGCAATGCGCGGACGGGCAATGCCGGCGGCGCGCAGGCAGCGATCAGCCAGTTCCAGCTCGGCCAGAATATTTTCGGTCGTGATCGACGAGGCGACTTTCGCCAGCGGGATGTGCGAAGTTACCCGGGCGTTCCAAAGACCTTCCAACACATTGAATTCACGCGCTATGCCCGTAAAACCGATGGTGTCGGAGACAAAACCGATTTCGTCCTCGTAACCGGGATATACGTAGCGCATCGCCTGCTTGTTGAACGGCGTAAAGCAGACGGCGTCGACCGCTCCGGCGTGTGCCATATGCAGGGCGCGACTGAAGTTATCGATGGCGAAGGCGCCGCCGACCTTCGTCGGCTTGCAGCGCTCGACCTTATCCGGCGAGAGGTTTTCCAGATCGACGAAATGCGGGGCGGGGGCCGAAGTTAGCGGCTGCCCCTGGCGGAGATAGACCAGTGCCGGATCCACGCCGGCAACCTGGGCGCCCTGCTCAAAAATACGGCGGTCGCCGAGGACGACGATTCTTGCGGCGGCGCGGATTTCATCCAGCGCCAGCAGCTTTGCCGTCAGTTCCGGGCTAATGCCTGCCGGGTCACCCATCACGAGGGCAATGCGAGGAAGTTCTGAGGCCAAAATCCTTCTCCTTATAGAAAATTCGATATGACCAGACAAAAACCAACGACCTTGCCGATTATGCAGCATTCCGCATGCGCGATTCAATGGCGGCAGACCGGCTAGGCGGGTTTTGTATGAAGCCGCTCTGTCCGGGCGGTCGCATAGCCTTGTGTGTTTTGTTTCTCATGTCACCTATGTCAGGCGTTTGCTGCCTGTCCGCTTTTCATTGCGTTGTGAAGGAAGTTGAAAGAAATGGGCGTTGCCGGCGACGGGGTACGATGGCGAGGCAGTGAACGAGGTGTGTTTTGCCGGAGAATCCGTGCGTCCGGACGGGGCGCGCGAGTTACCGTGTAATGTCTCCTCTGGCGGATTGCCGGCACGCGTTCCGACAATTTCCCGATAGAATCGCGCCGTGAAAAAAATTCGAGCACCGCGCCATGTGCGCTCCATTCTGATTGTCGGTGGCGGCGATATTGCGCGCCGGACATTGCCTGTTTTGTGCGGTCGCTATCGACTGTTCGTCGTCGTGCGTGATGCGGCGCAAATGGCCTTTTGGCGCGCGCATGGGGCGTACCCCTTGCCCGCCGATCTGGATGAGCGGCGCAGTCTGAAGCGTTTGTCCGGCCTGGCCGATATCGTCCTGCACTTTGCGCCGCCGCCCCGGCATGGGGCGGGAGACGCGCGGATGCGCCGCCTCCTGGCTGCGCTGGCGCGCGCGGCGCGACCGCCCGGACGCATTGTGTATGTCAGTACCAGCGGCGTCTATGGAGATTGCGCCGGGGCGCGGGTGGATGAAACGCGCCCCGTGCATCCGGCGACACCGCGCGCACGGCGCCGTATCGATGCCGAGCGCCAGTTGCGGCGTTTTGGCCGGACGCTGGGCACGGCAGTCAGCATCCTGCGCGCGCCGGGCATTTATGCCGCCGGGCGTCTACCGCTCGAACGTCTGCAACGCGGCGTGCCGGCATTGCGTTCGGAAGACGACGTATTTACCAATCACATTCACGCCGATGACCTGGCGCGGCTAGTGTGTGCCGCGCTGCGGCGCGGCCGCCCGAACCGTTGCTATAACGCCTGTGATAACTCCGAGCTTAGAATGGGCGACTACTTCGATCAGGTGGCGGATACTTTTTCATTGCCGCGTCCGCCGCGCATTGCCCGTGCAACGGCGGAAGGCACGCTTTCCGCCACCCAGCTTTCTTTCATGAGCGAGTCGCGGCGGCTGGATAACCGGCGTCTGCGCCGTGAGTTGGGCGTGCGTTTGCTGTACCCGCAGGTGGCGGCGGGCATCGCGGCGGCGCGGGCGGAAGCGTGCCGGCAGAACATGGCAGAGGGTATGCCGCAATAGAAAGTGGAATACCCTGGATTCAGGACATCAGGCATAAGGAAACACGTTTGGAAAATTTTTTTGCCACTTGCCCGCGCGGGCTGGAAACGCTGCTTGCCGAGGACCTTGCGGCAATTGGCGCGCAGGGTGTTCAGGCTGTACCGGGCGGCGCCCATTTCAGCGCCGACTGGGATGCCTGCTACGCCGCCAATCTGCATTCGCGCATCGCCACGCGCATTTTGTGGCGCGTAGCGCAGGGGCGCTACGCAAAGGAGGAGGATATCTATCGGCTGGCGTATGAAACGCCATGGCCGCGCTGGTTTGCCCCCGAGCGAACGATTCGGGTCGATGTGACGGCAATCAGAAGCCCGCTGAAAAGCCTTGAATTCGTTACCCTGCGCATCAAGGATGCCGTATGCGACCGCTTTCGCGCCGACGCCGGACGCCGCCCTGACATTGATACGCGTGCGCCGGAGGTGCGCGTGCATGGCTTCCTGACCGCCGATGGCTGCACGCTTTATCTAGACACTTCGGGCGCGCCCCTGTATCAGCGCGGCCTGCGCCAGAAAACCGTCGATGCGCCGCTCAAGGAAAATCTGGCGGCCGGCATTTTGCGGCTGTCCGGCTGGCAGCCCGGCGTACCGTTGCTCGACCCGATGTGCGGCAGCGGTACGTTTCTTACCGAGGCCGCGCAAATTGCGCTCAATATTGCACCCGGCGCGGGTGGGCGCAGCTTTGGCTTCCAGCGCCTAAAAAATTTCCGGCTGGAAACCTGGAAGAATCTGCTCGACACCGCGCAGGAAGCCGAGAAACCGGCGCGGTTCGCCCAGATTTGGGGCAGCGATATCTCGCCGGTGGCTGTGCGCGCCGCGCTGGCCAATCTCGATCGCGCCGGCCTGCTGCCGGCGGTCACGCTGAGCGCCGGGGATATTCGGGAAATTGCCGCCCCTGCGCCGTCCGGTATTCTTGTCGCCAATCCGCCCTATGGCGAGCGCCTGTCGGAGCAGGACGAACTGGCGGCGTTCTACCCGCAGCTGGGGAGTGCGCTCAAGCGTAATTTTTCGGGCTGGGATTGCCATATCCTGACTTCGGATCTCCGTCTGCCCAAGTTGATGCGCCTTGCGCCAAGCCGGAAAACGCCGCTCTACAACGGCGCTATCGAGTGTCGCCTGTTCCGGTTCGTCATGGTGGCGGGGAGCAACCGTTAGTCCATCGAGGTCGGGCATAAGGGGTGCGCGGCGCCGGAACATGATGCCTGACGGCACGCGCATGCAGCGTCTTATGCCGTTATGCGGATTTGAGTGATTTTTTCGGATAGATGTCGAAACGGCTCGACTGGCCGTGCAACGTGTATCCAGGCGGCTGGCCGTCGAGTGGCGGCGCTTGGCGCGGCCGTTTGACGACGACGCGGTGGGAGGCCAGATCGAGCGCGGCCGCGAGCAGGGCCGAAGCATCCCTGTCGTCGCCTGCCAACGGGCGCAGCAGACGCATTTCTTTTTTGACCAGTGCGCTTTTCCGGCGGGGCGGAAACATCGGATCGAGATAAATGACCTGGGGAATATCAGGCGGAGCGCTGTCACTATGGCTGTCCCCATGACCGTGGCGCCAATCGCGCATGAGCGTGATGGCGTTGCCGACGATCAGGGACATGCGGGCAACGATGGCCGCCAGTTCGGCGTTTTCCGATGCGCGCCGCAGCCCGTCTTCAAGCAAGGCGGCAATCAGCGGCTGTCGCTCGATCAGCCTGAGCGGGCATCCGAGTTGCGCCAGGACAAAGGCGTCGCGGCCCAGCCCGGCGGTGGCGTCCAGCACCGTAGGGCGAAGGCCGGGTTGAATGCCGACCGCCTTGGCGATCATCTGGCCGCTACCGCCGCCGAAATGCCGTCGGTGAGCGACGGCGCCGGAGAGAAAGTCGACACGGACGATTCCCGACGTATGGGTGCCGTCCGTTCCGGACGGGGGCAGGTACAGCTGCAATCCCTCGGCGCCGACCTGCAATTGCATGCCGGCTGCCTCAACCGGGTCAACGAGGCGGGAGGAGGACGGAGCCGCGCATCTGTGCTCTGCCGGGTGTGGTGATGGCTGCGGCAGCAGCGGCAGATGCAGGCGTGTTGCCCAGAAGGCCGCCTGTGCGGCGTATTCGGGCAACAGCGGAACGACGTGGATTTGCGACGAGGGCGACAGAATCATGGGTGTGTGTGAGTGTGTGATTCTATGAAAAATGTACGCGAGATTATGCGGGCGACACAGGTTCGACGGATTGAACGAAATTGGGTGGAATTTCTCGCGATCGAAAAATAACCTGATTTCCAGGCGTTTTCCAAAGATTCCCAAACGGCGATCAAAATTCTTTCCGCCTGCTAGCGCCAAATTCCCTAATACTTTCTATCCAATTGATTTGTAAGCGATTAAATTTGTGTGCGCTCACAATCGGTTACGAAAGAATGGAACTTCTGCCACAGACGGTTTTAGGGGGCGGACGTAAACTGCAGCCGTTGCTTCGGTCTCTGCCGCGAGCAACGTTTTGACCCTCCCTGACCCATCGCAACGATGGGATTTACATCCCGTGCCACACCGGCGCGGGATTTTTTTATCCATATCGGTCGTATTTGCTGGCTATTTCGCCGAATTTTCCTGAAGTTTGACCAGCATATGCAGCAGACGATTAACCGGCACGTTGATGTCATGCACCTGCGCGCGGGCAACAACATAGCCGTTTAGACAGTCGATTTCCGTACGGCGGCCGCGCCGCAAATCCTGCGCGGTCGAAGAATACTGGTGAGGCATCGTTTGCGCGATGCTGCTGACCGTATGCTGAATATCCGCAGGCATACTGATGCCGTCTGCTGCGGCGACCTGCAAGCATTCCGCCAGAATGGCGCTCATCGTTTCCGGCGCGCCGGGGGTTTGCACGAGCTGACCATAGGGCAGGCGGGTGATTCCGGACAAGGCGTTATAGACGCAATTGACGATAAGTTTGGCCCACAGATCCTCGCTAATTTTTGGTGAAATGCGTGCCGGAATGCCGGCCTCGCCGAATAAGGCGAGCAACATCTGGCGATGGCGTGTTTCACCGATGACCAGCTCGCCGCGACCGTGATGGCGCATATGGCCGGGGCCGGCCATTTCGGCGGCGACATAGACTGCCGTCGCAATGACTTCCTGCGACAAGTGCTGGCGTAGTCGTTCTGCATTGTCGATGCCATTTTGCAGACTGAGCACGATGGCCGAGGGAGCCAGATGCGGGGCGAGTTGTGCCGCTGCGGCCGGCGTATCGGTCGATTTAACGCAAAATAGTACGATGTGCGCAGCCTGCGCCGCTTCGGATTGAGTGCTGGCGGCTACGGCAATTCGCTCGGAGAACGTTGTGGTTTCCAGCCACAAGCCGTCGCGGCGGATGGCATCGACATGGCTTTCGCGGCCGATCAAGACGACATCATGGCCGGCGCGCGCCAACAGGCCGCCATAGTAGCAACCCACGGCGCCTGCGCCCATCACGGCAATTCTGGTCGGTTCATTCATTTTCATACCTCCTGTAATCCTGTTGTTCACGTCGCGATGCCCCGCATACTTCGGGTAGATTTCGGGCAGATGAAAAGATTGTAAACGCGGGCTTTCTCAGGATGCTTTTCCTTGTTGCCATGAGATAGCCGATGCGGCGTTTTCATATGAACTCGGGATCTTCCGGAATCGTCCGAATTGCCCAAATCGCCGGAATCGCCCGTTTTCCGATCGCCGCCCGGACTCGATGGGCGGTGACCTTACGCCATGCATTGCCGGCTTCTTCGACCGTCAATGCAAAAGTGGCTGGAATGCCGGTCGGCACCGTCCGGTGCGCAGAATTATAGTGAGGGGAATCCGCTTCCGGACTATTTGCCATCCGCAAAGTCCATGCAAAGTTGATGAAATGGCGCAATGGGGAGTAATGGTACAGGGTTCGACGGTACCCGCCGGTTTGCCTCATAATCCGGCTTCACTTCAGTGCGGTATCTGTCGGTGTTTTGGCCGTCTATCCGCGCCAGCTGGCCTCGCCGGGCGGGTGTTTTTCAGAGCGCGGCGGGTGAGGGTATCCGCCGTCGTTCAACGACCTTTTTATGAATTACGAACTTTTCTCTTTTTTTATGCTGGGCGTTGCGGCGCTGTTTGCCGGTTTTATCGACGCAGTGGTCGGCGGTGGCGGCCTGATTCAGGTGCCAGCCTTGTTTTCGTTGTACCCGGATACTGCGCCGGCGAGTCTGTTCGGCACCAATAAGATTTCCAGTCTTGTCGGCACGAGCAACTCCGCCATCCGCTACGTCCGCAGCGTCAGAATGCCGTGGCGAGCCGCCTTGCCAGCGGCTGCGGCCGCCTTTATTTTCGCCTACCTCGGCTCGATGTCGGTCGCCTGGCTGCCGATCCGCCTTCTGCGCCCAATGATTCTGGCGTTGCTCATTGGCGCGGCCGTCTATACGTTCTGGCGCAAGGGATTTGGTACGGTTCATGAGCCGCGGCATTGCGGGCGCCGCGAATTCTTTCGCGCCCTGCTGCTGGGCGCGGCGATTGGTTTTTACGATGGATTCTTCGGACCGGGTGCGGGCAGCTTCCTGATCTTTCTCTTCATCCGCGTGTTCGGCTTCGATTTCCTGCATGCTTCGGCGGCATCAAAAGTTGTCAACGTCGCCACCAATCTGGCCTCGATCGGATTCTTCATCCCGCATGGCTATTATCTACCGCTGGTCGCCGTCATGATGGCCGTCGCCAACCTCACCGGTTCATTCATTGGCACGCGCATGGCGCTTAGGCACGGCAGCGGCTTCGTCCGCCGCCTGTTCCTCGGCGTGGTCTGCGTGCTGATCGTCAAGTTCGCCTGGGACACCTTCGCGTGAAGAGCGTCGAATTCCGCACCGACAAGCGCTTTATCCGCCGAGCGCGCGAGCTGAAAACCGTCGGCGCCATGGTGCATCTCTATTGCCGCGCGCACCACCGCACCCTTCAAGGCCTGTGCGGCGAATGCAGCACCCTGCTCGACTACGCCCGGCGACGGCTGGAAGCCTGCCCCTTCGGCGATGCCAAGCCAGCGTGCAACAAGTGTCTGGCGCATTGCTACAGCGCCCATCACCGCGAACAGATACGCATCATCATGCGCTGGGCGGGGCCGCGCATGCTGCGCTACCATCCGCTGATGGCGATTCGTCACCTGCTTGCCGCCCGCCGGCCGCCGCCGCGTCTGCCGGAAAAGAAGGCCAGGGTACGCAAGATGGCGAACTGATGGTCACGGCCGAAAGAAGGGGCGCAACCCCTTATGAATAGGGCGTTTCCAGGCAGGTGCCTCTGAAGCCCTTATAAATAAAGGGCTGGCGGGCAGGGGTGCCGGAGAAGCCCTAAATACGTGGGCTTCAGGCCAGCTCTTTTTGGAGATGCGCCTGCACTCTTTTTACTTTTTTACTTTTTTACCCTCTTCCCAAATTCCTCTCCTAAAGGGCAAGGGGATTTTCGGGTGCTCTGAACCCCGCGCAGATAAAGGCGTTCCGGGCAAGCACCTCTGAAACGCCCTATTTATAAGGGTTTCAGAGAAGCCCTAAATACGCGGGCTAGCGAGCAGGTGCCTGAAGCTAAAAACAAGAATCGCCACAGCGTGCGCGCTGACTTTCACCCACGAGACTTCTCTTGATGCCGTTGCGCTGTGCGGCAGCGCGCCCCGCTGACTTTCCTACCTTCTTTCTTTATCTCGCCAAAGAAA
>CALAIL010000064.1 GCA_937923255.1 uncultured Propionivibrio sp.
CGAGGCAAAGAAAGTCAGCGGGGCGCGCTGCCGCTCAGCGCAACGGCATCAAGAGATGTTTTGTGGGGGATGGTCAGCGCGCAGGCTGTGGCGATTCCTATATTTAAAGTATCTCTGGGTACCTGCTCGCTAGCCCGTGTATTTAGGGCATCTCCGGGGCACCTGCCCTGAAGCCCTTTATTGATAAGGGTTCCAGAGGCACCTGCCCGCAAATGCCCTATCCACGCGGGCTTCAGAGGGGGTGCCGGGAAACGCCCTATTCATACGGGGTTGCGGGCAGCCCTTTTTAAAAACCAGACAATTTATAGCGGCTCGATTTTGCCAAAAGACAAGGCGGTAAGCCGCAGGCAGTACACACCCGTGCGGCAAGGCGAGCCAGTTCAGTATTTTGGCAAAGGAAGCCGCTCGGCGGCTTAGCTTTCCACCCAGCTGACAAGCGGCTGCCATTGCTCCAGATCTTTGGCGATGCGGGCGGGCGGTAGATCAAACAGTGTCATGCCGTTGGCGGCAGCCTGAATATACAGTTGCGTATCACGCAGATAGGTCAGCGGCGGCAGGCCATACACGGAAAGAAAGCGCGTCAGTTCGCCCGCTGCCCGCGTGCGCGCATCCACACGCATACCAACGATGGCGACACGGAGGCGTCCCCTGCGCACCCGTTCCATACTCAGCAGGGTTTCGAGAAATTGCCGCGTCGCCAGGATGTCGAACAGCGAGGGTTGAATCGGCACGATGACGTGCCCGACCTGACTGAGCGCATTTTCCAGCGCACGGCCATGCAAGCCCGCCGGCGTATCGAGGACGGCGCGCGTTGTACTTTCTGACGCAGGCGCCGGGTATCCCTTCTTCCCCGTGGATGCTTTGCCCGGGTGCCAGTCAAGGATGGGCGGCAGCGTCGGCGGACGGATCGTCAGCCAGTCGCGTGTCGAATGCTGGTTGTCGATATCGCCGAGCATGGCGCAGTAGCCGCGATGCGCGAAATAACCTGCCAAATTGGTCGCCAGCGTCGATTTTCCCGACCCCCCTTTCGGGTTAACAATCAGAAAAGACTTCATGGTTTTCGTCCCGGTTAAACATTAGGGAAGCAGGACGGTCGATCCGGTCGTCCTGCGTGCTTCAAGATCGCGGTGTGCCTGTGCCGCATCGGCCAGCGCGTAGGTCTGGTTGATTCGGATATGGAGCTTGCCGGTGGCCATGAAGCCGAACAGTTCATCGGCCAGCGCCAGTAACTCGCTACGCTGCGTCATATAGTCCGCCAGCTTGGGGCGCGTCAGAAACAGGGAACCTTTTTGCGTCAGTAGCAGCGGATCAAATGGCGGCACGGCGCCAGACGCATTGCCAAAGGTTACCAGCATGCCGCGCCGGCGCAGGCAATCGAGCGAAGCCATGAAAGTGGCCTTGCCCACGCCGTCATAGACTACGGAAACGCCTACGCCATCGGTGAGCGCACGCACCCGCGCCACGATATCCTCACGGCCGTGGATGATGACATGGTCGCAACCGTGCTGGTGTGCCAGATCGGCCTTGGATTCGGTCGATACCGTACCGATCACCGTTGCACCCAGCGCTTTCGCCCACTGGCAGGCAATCAGCCCAACACCGCCGGCCGCCGCATGAATCAATACGGTATCACCCGGCTGGACGCGGTAAGTATGGCGCAACAAATAGGCACTGGTCAGTCCTTGCAGCATCATTGCCGCGCCGGTGTGGAAATCGATGCGATCCGGCAGTTTCAGCAACACCCAGGCCGGCAAACAACGCGCCTGGCAGTAAGCGCCGACCGGCCCGCCTGCATACGCGACACGATCCCCCGCCTTAAACTCGCTGACACCTTCACCGACGGCTTCTACGACACCCGCGCCTTCTTGCCCCAGCACAGCCGGCAAGGGCAAAGGATACAGCCCGGAGCGCTGATAGGTGTCGATGAAATTCAGGCCGACCGCTTCGTGGCGAATTCTGACTTCGCCAGGCGCCGGATCGCCAACGGAAACGGCCTCCCAGCGCAGCACCTCAGGGCCGCCGGTCTGATGAATGCGGATGGCAAAAGACATCAATTTCTCCGGAATGGTTGTGGACGCCCAGTTTACAGCCGTTCAACCTCCAAAGAAATATGACTGGAATCAAAAATAGTCGATGAATCTCCCGCTCGAGCGCATTGAGTCAAGCGATCGTACAGGCAATACGGCTTGCCGCCGTACCGCCTTATGGGGAAAAAGTTTCACCGACTATCGAGCGTTTCTCCAGCCTTTTTGGGCAGCCTGACTCTGCACGGTAAAGTGCGGCTCGGAAGAACCGCCAAACCGGGTCAAGCCGTTGCCGCAGGGGAGCGGATCAGATGATCGAACGCCGCCAGCGATGCCTTGGCGCCTTCGCCGATGGCGATCACAATCTGCTTGAACGGCACCGTTGTGCAATCACCCGCAGCAAAAACACCGGGGAGCGAAGTCTGCCCTTTCGCGTCGATCTCGATTTCCCCGTTCTTCGACAGGGTAAGGGTGCCCTTGAGCCAGTCGGTATTGGGCAGCAAGCCGATCTGCACAAAGACCCCGGCAACATCGATGCGGTGCTTTTCGCCGGCGGCATAATCGGTGTAGACCAGCCCGTTGACCTTGCCGTGATCGCCGGTTACTTCCTCGATCTGCACCCCGGTAATCACCTCAACGTTCGGCAAATCGGCCAGGCGTTCGCACAACACGGCATCCGCGCGCAGTTTGCTGCGCACCAGCAAAGTGACATGCCCGACAACACCCGCCAGATCAATCGCCGCTTCGACGCCGGAATTACCGCCGCCGACGACAGCAACGCGCTTGCCCTTGAACAGCGGGCCGTCACAGTGCGGACAATAGGCGACGCCATGGCCGCGGTATTCTTTCTCTCCCGGCACGTTCATTTCGCACCAACGCGCACCCGTCGAGATAACTACGCTGCGGCTCTTGAGCACACCGCCGCCTGCCAGGTGGATTTCCACCAGGCCGTTGTCGCGTACGGTCAGGGACTGGGCCTGTTGCAGGTTCATGATATCGACACCGTAATCACGTACGTGCTGTTCCAGGCCAGCGGCCAGTTTTTGGCCATCGGTTTCTTTGACGGAAATAAAATTCTCGATAGCCTGCGTTTCGAGCACTTGTCCGCCGAAACGTTCGGCCACAACGCCCGTCCGTAGTCCCTTACGCGCCGCATAAATGGCCGCCGAGGCGCCGGCAGGCCCGCCACCTACGACAAGAACGTCGAAAGTCTCTTTCGCCGAAATTTTTTCGGCTTCGCGAGCGGCTGCACCGGTGTCGAGCTTAGCGATGATTTCCTCAAGGCTCATGCGTCCCTGCCCAAAAGGCTGCTCGTTCAGAAAAACGGTCGGCACGGCCATGATTCTGCGTTCATCAACTTCCGCACGAAACAGCGCCCCGTCGATCATGTCATGGCGGACACCCGGATTCAGCACAGCCATCAGATTCAGCGCCTGCACAACGTCCGGGCAATTATGGCAGGAGAGCGAAATGAAAGTTTCAAAGTGAAATTCACCCGTCAGCGCCTGAATCTGCTCGATGACAGACTTTTCAACCTTGGGCGGATGACCACCCGTCTGCAACAGCGCCAGCACCAGCGAAGTAAATTCATGCCCCATCGGCAGACCAGCAAAACGAATTCTGGCCGTGTCTCCCGGGCACCCGACGGTGAAGGACGGTCGACGTGCATCCGCACCGTCATGGCGTACGGCCACCCGTTCGGACAATGCGCCGATCTCGTCGAGCATGGTGCGCATTTCCACAGATCGATCGCCGTCATCGAGAGAGGCGACGAGTTCGATCGGGTGTTGGAGGCGTTCAAGGTACGCCTTGAGCTGGGTTTTGATGGTGTCGTCAAGCATGGTTCGTTTTTCCTGAAACGTATCGATCAGGCCGCGCTATTTACGTGCTACGCACGGTCTCCAGAAGTTTGTGCCGGATATGCCGGGATCGGGACATGAAAAGCTTGGCAGCGGAACATCCAAATAATCGGAAACTGCCATCCCGGTAAAACCGGAATGGCAGTTCATTGGCGGCACAGGGCGACATATGGCCGCCCGGCTGTTGAATCTGGCGCCTAGATTTTACCCACCAAGTCAAGCGATGGCGCCAGCGTTTTCTCACCTTCCTTCCACTTGGCGGGGCAAACCTCACCGGGGTGCGCAGCGACGTACTGCGCAGCCTTGACCTTGCGCAGCAATTCACTGGCATCACGACCGATCCCGCCGGCGTTGATCTCGATAATCTGAATCCTGCCTTGCGGATCGATGACAAAAGTTCCGCGCTCCGCCAAACCGGCATCCTCAATCATCACGCCAAAGTTCCGCGAGAGAACGCCCGTTGGGTCGCCAACCATGATGTATTCGATTTTGCGGATCGTATCGGAGCTGTCGTGCCAGGCCTTGTGCGTGAAATGGGTATCGGTGGATACACTGTAGATTTCAACGCCCAGCTTCTTGAATTCTGCGTAGTTATCGGCAAGATCCCCCAGTTCAGTCGGGCAGACGAAGGTAAAGTCGGCCGGGTAGAAAAACACAACGGACCACTTGCCGCGCAGGTCGTCATCGGACACTTCGATAAACTTTCCGGCATGGAATGCGGTGGCTTTAAAAGGAAGCACTTCGGTATTAATCAGCGATTTCATCATCATTCTCCTTGGTTGATGAAGGGGGAAATTGGGTAGGCAAATATTACGGGAGCGCATAGAATTAATCCAATTTATTATTTTTATGGGGCCAATAGCCAATGGCTATTCTGTATTTAATATTCCGGATGCCATTGCTGTTTTCGGTCCAAAACGTGTATGCCACTACATCTGTTTTTCCGCGTTAACTCTACTTTGGAACACTTTTCTCGGCTTTCCGGTAACAAGCGATGACACTGACCGAACTTCGCTACATCGTCACGCTTGCCAGAGAGCGGCATTTTGGCCGTGCCGCCGAAAAGTGCCATGTCAGCCAGCCAACCCTGTCCGTTGCCCTGAAAAAAGTCGAGCAGCGCCTCGGTATTACACTTTTTGAGCGTTCTTCGACCGAGGTCCGCCCCACTCCGTTGGGCGAACAGATTGCCTGGCAGGCAGAACGCGTGCTGGAAGAATCGGCGCGTCTCGACGAAATTGCCGGGCAGGGCAAAGACCCCTTGTCCGGAACACTGCGCCTTGGTGTCATTTTCACAATCGCGCCCTATCTGCTGCCGCGTCTGATTCCGGCGCTGCATGCCCGTGCGCCACACATGCCGCTTTATCTGCACGAGAACTTTACGGTTCGGCTGGCCGAAAAATTGCGCCGCGGCGAACTCGACGTCATCATCGTCGCCGATCCCTTCAGCGAGCCGGGCATCGTTGCCAGCCCGCTTTACGACGAGCCATTTTGTGTCGTGCTGCCTTCCGGCCACCCGCTGGCCAAACAAAAGCGCCTCCCGCCGGAAGCCATTGCCGCCGAAAATCTGCTTCTGCTCGGACAGGGTAACTGTTTTCGCGATCAGGTCGTACAGGCGTGCCCGAAACTTTCCGAACCCGGCGGCATGAGCGGCGCGCTGGAGGGCAGTTCGCTGGAAACTGTGCGGCACATGGTAGCCAGCGGTGCGGGAATCTCTGTCGTCCCCTGTTCGGCAGCCGAATCCTGGCCGCAGGATGAGACGCTGATCGAATATCGCCACTTTGTCGATCCCGCGCCATTCCGGCGTGTGTTGCTGGCTTGGCGCGTCACGTTTCCCCGGCCCCAGGCCATCGATGCTGTACGTGAAGCCATTCGCAGCGCATTGCCGCCAGGCGTCCGTAGCGTACGCTGAAACCGGATGTCTGCTTATGCCAAGTCCATCCCGGGTATTCCCGACTTTTCCTTGATGCTTATCTGCCCACCAACGACCACTTTTCGCATTTCTTCCGAGGCATGCCTTGTGCTTTCCAGCCTGGTACACGTATTTGAAAAAGGAAGTGCGAAGGCATTGCCTGAACCTCTGGCGGTAATTTGCGCGCAATCGTAGCACCTTCGCCCAACGGGTCGTGCGTGCTATTTGCCGCCCATGCCCATACACCGGGGAATGGCGCACTGCTGGGCAGGTTCGGTAATACTTTATCTCTGTTTTTTCCGTAGACGTATTGCGCCCGGAGGCTACTTGCCCCAAAGTGCGAAAACACAGGCAGCTTAAGGCGCGGATCGTGACTTGCTTCTTCATACGGGAATGCGCACAAAGCACTTGACCCTGGACTTGCTTTGGCGTCAAATCCTCGTGACTCTACGATTCCATCCATCATAAAAACCATGCAAGCTTCAGACGAGGGGATTCTCGCGCGCCTGCGCAACAGCGGCATCGAACCGGGCGATTCGGACGAAATCCGTCTGCAAAAATCCCTGCTGGTATTTGCCACCGGCCTAATCAGCCTGGCCTCGACGCTCTGGCTGTTCATTTACTGGCAGTTCGGCCCGCAATTCTCTGCGATGATTCCCGTTATTTTTCAGTTGCTGCTCATCGGCAACCTGCTGATTTATCTGAAAAGCCAGAAGTTCGATCGTTTCCGGCTGACCCAGCTTTTGACGATCCTGTGCATGCCTTTTGCGGCGCAATGGGGCATGGGCGGCTTCATCGACGCCAGTGGCATCAGCCTCTGGGGACTGCTGGCGCCAATTGGCGCGGCGCTTATTATCGGCGCACGCCCGTCGCTGACCTGGTTCATCGCCTATGTTCTGCTGGTCGTGCTCTCGGGCATTTTCGACTTTTTTCTAGCCGAGGGCGCTGCGCCACCGACGTATCGCCTCTCGATGCAGACGATGGCGTTTTTCTTCACGCTCAATTTCATCGCTGTGTCGACGCTTGTCTATCTGATGATCCGTTATGCGACGGCGGAAAAGCAGCGGGTCAGACTCCTGCTTGAAGAAGCGCACCAGCGCCTGCAAAGCGCACAGGCGCGCTCCGAACGCCTATTGCTCAACGTGCTTCCCAGCACTATCGCCGAACGACTCAAGCATGAAAATCAAACGATTGCCGACGGATTTGCCGATGTCTCGGTGATGTTTGTGGATATCGTTGATTTCACCAAAATGGCCGAAGGCATGACACCGCAGCAGGTTTTTTCTATGCTCAACGACATATTTTCCCGTTTCGATGAATTGGCTGAAAAACATGGCATGGAGAAAATTAAAACGATTGGCGACGCCTACATGGTAGCGGGCGGCATGACCAATGACCGCTGCGGCAACTACACCGACGCGCTGGTCGATCTGGCGCTGGAAATGCGCAATCTGTTGTACGAGGACTCACCGACCCGCCAGATGCATCTGGAAGTACGCATCGGCATCAGTACCGGCCCGGTCGTCGCTGGTGTCGTTGGAAAAAAGAAATTCATCTACGATCTTTGGGGCGACACCGTCAATCTTGCCAGTCGTATCACTGATGAAGGAGGCCCGGGCATGGTGCAAGTCGATGAAGCCACCTACCGGCGGCTCCGGCAACGTTTTGACTTCGACGAACCGCGGACAGTCTATCTGCAGGGTAAAGGAAATACGGCGGTTTATCGCGTGATTGGTCACAAATCCGCTTAAAATCGATGATGATTCTAGGCGCTCCCCAGACTTCTTAATTATTAATTACATCTATTCGCTCATCGCCAGTTCAATGCGGCGCGTGTAGCAGGCACAAAAGTACAGATGGGCTTGTATGAGCTTACGTAAGTAGCGCTGGGACGCCTGTTATGCTGGGAGAGCAAGGGCGGCATCTGATATTTTTGATTATGGCCGCTGGTCATATGGCATGTTAGCGCCGCAGGCAACTGGATACTTTACACTCTGTAACGGAACGTCTAAATCGAACAATAGACACTTAGGGCGGTTGGTCGCTATCCTTCGCGCCATCCTATGAGTGATGTTTTGCCATACTAGTAGAAAGGATTAGGCCATGTATTCAGTCGTATGTAAAAACACGGGGCAAGTCTTGGCAAAGAATTTGACGCTGGACGAAGTCGATCGATGGGTTGCAAAAAACGAAGCGAAATTTGGCAGTATTCGTACGGTCGGCATGACGATCTTTGTTACTAATTAGCACTAGCGTTCAATACACTCTTCTTACGCAAATTTTCTTCATCAAATAAAGCCGCCCTTGCACAAAAGCAGGGCGGCTTTTTTGTGTCCACCACCATAGATTGGCAGGTATGCCTGATAGTTAGCGATCTCGTGTAGCTGTAGACTATCTATATTCCGTATAATAAGAAATACAGTTAGTTATGGCAGGCGTGCCGAATTAGTCAAACTATGTCGTCTGCTGTTGCCAAGGGTTCTCCCATACTTACTGTTTTACTGTCTGTTGGCTTTTACGCCAATTTTAATAAACTGAATTTGCCGAAAGGATTTCTATGCGTTTTTCTTCGCCTTTGCTTTTTACTGTCCTGGCAGCAGCGCTTGGACTGTCCGGCTGCGCCAATATGCAGATGGGTTCAACATCAGCTAAAACCGAAGCTACCGGGTCAGCAGGAGGCGCCAATAGCCAGAATGCCAATAAGCAGCTGGAACATTGTAGCGCTCCACTGGGCACCATAGCCGTTGTGGAAGATACCAATGCGCCTTGGTATGGCATCCTGACCAGCCAATATCATCTAGGGTCGACGGTTCCTGTCCTTCGACTGCTGATTCAGCAATCGAACTGCTTTGTTATCGTCGAGCGTGGCAGGGCTATGGACAATATGATGGGTGAACGTCAGCTGGAACAATCCGGAGAACTACGCAGACGTTCCAGTTTTGGTAAAGGCCAGATGGTTGCTGCAGATTATTCGCTTTCGCCGTCTATTACCTTCACAAATAATGACGCTGGTGGTATTGGCGGAGCATTAGGTGGGTTGCTGGGCGGTAGCCTGGGCGCAGCAATCGGCGGTAGTCTGAACGCCAAGGAAGCTAGCACCCTACTAACATTGATCGACAACCGTTCCGGCGTTCAACTGGCTGCCGCCGAGGGCAGCGCTAAGAACTGGGATTTTGGTGTAGTTGGTGATCTATTTGGCGGCCGCGGCGGTGGCGGATTAGGCGGATACTCCAATACAGCGGAAGGCAAAGTGATCGTTGCCGCCTTTATGGACTCGTACAATAATATCGTCAAGGCGGTGCGCAACTATAAAGCACAGCATGTCGAGGGGGGGCTAGGTACGGGTGGTCAACTCGGTGTCCAAGGTGACGATGATGCAACGCCTGCGGTGCATAAAAAGAGAACGTCGCGCAGGAAACGCTGATTTATATTTGGGTGTACCCATGCATGCAGCACATTAGGTGCGATATGCAGGCATAGAGAAACAAGCAACATTAGCGCGTAAACCTGGCAAGGTTTGCGCGCTTTATCGTTTCTGTTCCATCAAAAATCTCGTAATCGATGTAAAACACCGCGATCGCCCATGAACCTTACTCGTCGGCGATACGATTCAATTTTACTTTACCGTATCACGCCATCAGCGCAGTACTATTTTCGGTTCATGCTTTGCAAAGGACTGGGCAGTTTTTCCGGCAATAGATTCACAGCTTGCATGCTTGACACAAATTAGGGTGTTTTGGATAGGTATTTCATGGGAAAATGTATCCGGCCCTAGGGCGCGGCATTATGGCGCATACACCTGGAAAGAAATTTAAAAAATTTCAGGGAAAAGCCAAGATACTGCCAAAAATGGCAAAACGGCTTCAAACGGAAAATCATTGCGATTGTTGTTATGAGCGGTCATCTTTACATCGTCGCCGCCCCATCAGGTGCGGGTAAAACGACACTGGTCAGCATGTTATTGGCCAGCGACCCACGTATCTGTCTATCGATTTCAAAAACTACGCGCTCGCCCAGACATGGCGAACAGAATGGGCGCGACTACCATTTTATTGACGTGGCCACCTTCCTTGCTGAAGTCGAAAATGGCGAATTCCTGGAATGGGCGCTAGTCCACGGCAATTATTACGGCACATCCCGACGGTTGATCGAAGCGCGTATGGCGGCGGGCTACGACGTTCTCCTGGAAATCGACTGGCAAGGCGCGCAACAGGTGCGCAAAGTTTTCCCCGAAGCAATCGGTATTTTTATACTGCCCCCTTCGCTAGTTGCTCTGGAAGAACGCCTGGCGCATCGCGGAACGGACTCAGCCGAAACGGTGACGCGCCGACTGGCCGCCGCGCGTGAAGAAATGCGGCATGTAAGCGAGTTTGGCTATGTTATTATCAACGATGATTTGCAACAGGCATATCACAGCCTAAAATCGATCATCATCGCTTCGCGTTTGCGCTACAAGAACCAGAAAAAGTGCCACGCCGCACTATTTTCTGCATTGCTTGGATGATGATACTGATACGAGATTTAAGAATTATTGTTATAGGATTTTCATATGGCACGAGTCACCGTAGAAGATTGCATCCATGCAATCCCAAACCGCTTCCAAATGACGCTGGCTGCGACTTACCGCGCTCGTCAGATTACCTCCGGCGCAACTCCCATGGTTGAGGCCGATCGGGACAAGCCGACCGTCATTGCCTTGCGCGAACTCTCCCAAGGTTTATATGGACTGGAAATGCTCAACCGCAGCAAAACCTGAATCTCGGAGCACGAGATTAACCGGGAGCGGTCATGTCTGAGGATGCCAGAGGGCACGCCTCTATCAAGGCCTCTGCACCGCCCATCCAGATAGGTGCGTCGGAATATCGTCCTACAGATCCGGCTGTGCGCAGTTTTATAGCGTCTCTGTCCTATCTCGAACCGAACGAAGTTTCCCAGGTCATCGAAGCCTATCGCTTCAGCGAAAAAGCGCACGCGGGGCAAAAACGGATTTCCGGCGAACCGTATATCACGCACCCCCTGGCTGTCGCCAAAACCCTGGTGGAATGGCATATGGATCTCCAGGCCATCGTTGCAGGATTGTTGCACGATGTCATGGAAGATACCGCTGTCACCAAAAATGAAATCGCGGCGCGATTTGGCAAGCCAGTCGCCGAACTAGTCGACGGGCTGTCCAAACTCGAAAAAATTGAATCGCAAACCTATCAGCAGGCACAAGCAGAAAATTTCCGCAAAATGCTGATGGCGATGATGCGCGACCTGCGTGTCGTGCTCATCAAACTTGCCGATCGTTTGCACAACATGCAAACCATGGCTTTTTTGCGTCCGGACAAGCGGCGGCGCATTGCCAAGGAAACATTGGAAATCTACGCGCCCATCGCGATACGGATCGGCCTGAACCATGTCGGACGGCAACTCCAGGATTTATCGTTCCAGCACATTTATCCTCGCCGCTTCCAGGTACTGACCAAGGCGCTCAAGGCCGTGCGCGGTAACCGGCGCGAACTACTGGCAAAAATCCTCAATGGCATTCGCAATAAACTGCGTGAGGCAAAAATCGAGGCGGGCGTTTTTGGCCGGGAAAAAAGTTTGTACTCGATCTACCACAAAATGGTCGAGAAGCACCTGAGTTTTTCGCAAGTTCTTGATATTTATGGATTCCGAATTATCGTCAACGATACGCCAACCTGCTATCTGGCGTTAGGCGCGCTGCATGGTCTCTACAAACCCGTTCCTGGAAAATTTAAGGATTACATTGCCATTCCCAAAGAAAACGGCTACCAGTCCTTACACACAACACTGATCGGCCCTTACGGTACGCCGATCGAAATACAGATCCGCACGCAAAGCATGCATCATGTCGCCGAGGACGGCATTGCTTCGCACTGGCTCTACAAAGATAGCGAGGAAAGCGGTGCGGAGTTGCAAATCAAAACGCACAAGTGGCTGCAATCTCTGTTTGAACTGCAAACCTCATCGGGCGACTCTTCCGAATTCCTGGAACACGTCAAGGAAGACCTCTTCCCGGATGAAGTGTACGTTTTCACGCCGAAAGGGAAAATTCTGTCCTTGCCGCGCCAGGCTACGGTCATCGATTTTGCCTATGCCGTGCATACCGATATCGGGCATCGTTGTGTAGCCGCTATGGTTGGCCACGAGTTGATCCCGCTGTCGGCCGAGCTTTCCAACGGCGACCAGGTCGAAATCATTACGGCACCAAATGCCACTCCTAATCCGGCCTGGCTCGGCTATGTCAAAACCAGCCGCGCGCGGAGCAAAATCCGGCAATTTCTCAGAACTCAGCAACAGGAAAGCGCCAGCCTGCTGGGTAAAAACCTGCTGGGTCAGGCTTTACGCGCGCGCGGCATTTCTCAGGACAAGATCCCGACGGCCGCCTGGGACGATCTGGTCAATAAGGCAGGGAAAAAATCGAAAAATGATGTTTATGCCGACATCGGGCAAGGCAATACGCCCGCCGCCGTCTATGCACAACGCCTGGCCAACCACGAACAGGTATATGCGGACGGGGAAAGAACGCCGGCGTCATTGGCCATTCGCGGCAATGAAGGCGCGGCCATTCAACTGGCGCCATGTTGCTGCCCGATTCCTGGCGACCCGATCATCGGCCTGCCGCACAAGCACAGCGGACTGATCGTTCATAGCCACACGTGCCCGGAAATCCGCGGAGTACAAGGCAACGAAGCCAACGACTGGATTCAGATGAGCTGGGCGCCTGAACCGGGAATCCTGTTCGACACACGCATCAAGGTCACGATCCGCCACCTTAACGGCATGCTGGGACGTATCGCCACCGCCATCTCACAAGCGGGCGCCAGCATCGAGCAGGTCAATATGGACAACCAATATCACGGCCTGACTTCGGATCTGCATTTTCTTATTCAGGTAGCAAACCGCCAGCATCTGGCTCGACTCATACGCCAATTACGCCGCATCCCCGAAGTTATCCGCATTGCCCGCGAACAACAGGAGTAAAGAGACGGCATGAAAGTTCTGGTTCTCGGCGCGGGAGTCGTTGGCGTCAGCAGCGCCTGGTACCTCGCCCGTGCAGGACACCGCGTCACGGTAATTGACCGGCAAGCGGGAGCGGGGCTGGAAACGAGCTTTGCCAATGGCGGCCAAATTTCGGTTTCCCACGCCGAACCCTGGGCCAACCCACATACCTTGCGGCGCGCGCTGGGCTGGCTGGGGCATGAAGATGCGCCGTTGCTTTTCCGCCTTCGCCCCGATCGAAAGCTGTTTGACTGGAGCTGCCGTTTTCTGCGCGAATGCACGTCTGCCCGGGTGCGCGCCAATGTGCGCGACATCCTTGCGTTGGCGATCTACAGCCGTCAAAAGCTCGGCGAACTGCGCCGTGAAACAGGCATTGAATACGAACAGCGCGAGTGCGGCATTCTGCACGTCTATACCGACGCCCGTGAATACGCGGCAGCGATCGAAGCCGCCAACGTTATGCGCGCGTTCGGTTGTGACCGGCGTCCGGTTGATGTCGACGAATGCGTTGCCATCGAACCGGCACTGCATGCGGCGCGACCCATGCTAGTCGGCGGCGACTATACAAAAGAAGATGAATCTGGCAATACCCTGCTGTTTACCCAGCGCCTGGCACAGCGATGCGTCGACGCAGACGTCGAATTCCTTTTCGATGCGCGGATCAGCGCACTGCAAACCGGGCGCGACGGCAATCTGCGCAATATCGTCCTGCAGACGGCGGACGGCAATGCAGAAGCGCTTGCTGCGCAGGCTTACGTCGTTGCCTGCGGCAGCTACTCGCCGCCATTGCTCGCGCCGCTGGGCATCCGTATCCCCGTCTATCCGGCCAAAGGCTATTCGGCAACCGTCCCTTTGTCGGCGGACAGCGTTGCGCCCCAGGTTGCCATGACCGACGACGGCCATAAAATCGTTTTTGCGCGCCTGGGCCAGCGTTTGCGCATTGCCGGCACGGCCGAATTCAATGGCTACAATATCGAACTCAACAAAGCGCGCTGCCAGGCGCTGATACGGCGCACGCAAGCCCTGTTTCCCCAACTCAACCCGGCAGGAGAGCCGGAATTCTGGTGCGGTCTGCGCCCGGCAACACCCTCTAGCGTACCGTTAATCGGGCGCACGAAAATCTCCAACCTGTTCCTCAACACAGGGCATGGAACACTCGGCTGGACGATGGCCTGCGGGTCGGGACAAGTACTCGCGGACATCATTAACGGCAAAGAGCCGGCCATCCCTTTACGCACGATCTAGCTGACTCCTGTTCGCACAAACCGATGTGGTTCGACACGCATTGCCATTTGGACGCCCCTGAATTTGACGCCGACCGTTCCGACGTCGTCGCAGCGGCGAGGGCAAACGGCGTAAGCCGTTTATTGATTCCCGCCGTCAGTCGGGATAATTTTCTTGCCGTGCGGGCATGTTGCCGCCGTTTTCCCGGATGCTCGCCCGCCTACGGCATTCATCCCTTATACGTTCATCAGGCGCACGAAGCGGATCTACCGGCGTTGCGCGACTGGCTGCGTACAGAATCTCAGGGTGATTGCCCGGCAAGAGCCATCGGGGAAATCGGACTGGATTTTTTTGTGCCAGACTACGATGCCGAACGGCAAACCTATTTTTTTGCCAGACAACTGAATATCGCCGAGGAATTCGGCCTGCCCGTTATCCTGCATGTGCGCCGCTCGATCGACACCGTACTCGGATATATCCGGCGCTCAGGCATCCGGCGCGGCATCGCTCACGCTTTTAATGGCAGCCGGCAGCAAGCCGAGCAGTTCATCGCCCTTGGCTTCAAGCTCGGTTTCGGCGGCGCCATGACTTATCCGGGTTCAACTCGCATCCGCGCATTGGCCGCCAGCCTGCCGCTTGAAGCGATCGTACTGGAAACCGACGCGCCCGATATTCCGCCCGTCTGGCTGAGGGACGCCCACTCATCCGACACGCCGGCCAAGCCGCGCAACTCGCCCGAACAGATACCGCGTATTGCCGGCGTATTAGCTGAACTGCGTCACGAACCCGCCGCCCATATCGCCGCCGTGACCCGCGCGAATGCGAACGCCGTTTTTGGCTTTACCGCGTAATTTTGGAAAGCGGGCGTTTTTTCGCAAAAACCATCGCAAGATGGTTGTCGGGAAAATGAGAAAGCGCCATAATTCATGCGGTTTTCCGAATGCTACCGAGTCTCCCCAAGACCGTCCCGACAACGGGGTAGCCGCAAGTTCCGACACAATCCCCTTTTCACACGAAAGGATCATGCGTGAATACCTATAAAGCAGACGTGGTTGTTGTTGGCGGAGGAGGTGCGGGATTACGTGCGGCAATCGCCGTCGCCCAGGCCGATCCCGCGCTGAAAATCGCACTGGTATCCAAAGTCTATCCGATGCGCAGCCATACCGTATCCGCCGAAGGCGGGGCGGCAGGCATCAAGAAGGAAGAAGATAACCTGGACCACCACTTCCACGACACTGTCGGCGGCGGCGACTGGCTGTGCGAGCAGGATGTTGTCGAATATTTCGTCGAGCAAGCACCCATTGAGCTGACACAGCTGGAGCACTGGGGATGCCCATGGAGCCGTACGCCGGAAGGAAAAGTCAACGTCCGCCCCTTCGGGGGCATGAAGATCGAGCGGACGTGGTTTGCCGCCGATAAATCCGGCTTCCACATCCTGCATACCCTGTTCCAGACATCGATCCAGTTTCCCTCAATCAAACGTTTCGACGAATATTTTTGTATTGATATTCTGGAAGACGAGGGGCGCTGCCAGGGGATCGTCGCCATTGAAATGGCAACCGGCGAATTCACCCTTATCCAGGGCAAATCGGTCATTATCGCCACCGGCGGCGCAGGACGCATCTTCCGCGAAAGCACGCTGGGCGGCATCGTGACCGGAGATGTGCAGGGTGCGGTTTTCCGCCACGGCGTACCCTTGCGCGATATGGAATTTGTGCAGTATCACCCGACCTGCATGCCAATCACCGGCCTGCTGTTCACGGAAGCCTGCCGCGGCGAAGGTGGTTATCTGGTCAACAAGGATGGTTACCGCTATTTGCAGGATTACGGTCTGGGTCCCATGCAGGACAAACCAAAGAATAAATACATGGAACTTGGCCCGCGCGACCGACTCAGCCAGTCCTTCTATTTCGAGATGCAAAAGGGGCGCGTTTTCGATGATCCGGTACTCGGCAAACACGTACATCTTGACCTGCGCCATCTCGGCAAGGCGCGCCTGCATGAGCGTTTGCCGCTGATCTGCGAAATGGCCGCAACCTTCTTGGGCATCGACCCGGCCATCCAGCCGATTCCGGTACGCCCGGCAGTACATTACACGATGGGCGGCATTGCCACCGACAACAAATGCCAGACAAAACTGCGCGGCCTGTACGCTATCGGGGAATGCTCGAACGTCGGCCTGCACGGCGCCAACCGGCTCGGCTCCAACTCGCTGACGGAGCTCGTCGTCTTCGGCAAACTGGCAGGTGTAGAGGCTGCGGAAACCGCCAAATCATTTGAATTCGGGAATACTGATACGCTGCTCAAGCAGGCCGAAGCCGCCCGTAACCGCGTGCTTGCGTTCAAGACACAAACCGCTTACGGCGCTAAAGAGCGCGTTGCCAACATCCGTAAGGAAATGGCGCAAGCAATGGAAGAAGGCTGCGGCATTTACCGCGAACAGGCCACCATGCAGAAAACCTGCGACAAGCTGGCCGAACTGCGTGAGCGTTTCCGGAACATTGAACTAGACGATAAGACCAGCGTTTGGAATACCGACTGGCTGACAGCGATCGAGCTCGACTACCAGCTCGATGTGGCGCAATCCATCGTTTATTCAGCCATCAACCGCAAAGAGTCGCGCGGCGCCCACCAGCGATTGGATGGTTATGGACAGCGCGATGACGTTAACTTCCTCAAACATTCCGACGCATACTATGTGCCCGGCGCCGCACCGCGTCTTGAATACACCGACGTGAAGATTACCAAATCACCTCCCGCTGCGCGCGTCTACGGCGCGGCAGGCGAAAAAGCCGATGCGGAAAGGAAGGCTGCCCATGTCTGAACAGAAATTTATTGAAATCGAGGTGCTCCGCTACCTGCCGGAAAGCGACGAAGCGCCGCATTCCGAAGTCTACAAGGTGCCTTTCACCAACGATATGTCGGTATTGCAAGGCATCCAGTACATCAAGGACAACTTCGATGGCACGCTGACTTTCCGCTGGTCATGCCGCATGGCAATCTGCGGCAGTTGCGGCATGATGATCAACGGCATTCCCAAACTGTCCTGCGAGACTTTCATCCGCGACTATTACCAGGAAGGCCAAACCAACCGGATTACCGTCGAGGCACTCTCGCATTTCCCGATTGACAAGGATCTGGTCGTCGATTTTTCAGGGTTTATCGACAAGCTGGAAAGCGTCCATCCTTACATCATCCCCAAAGAACCCAGAACGCTTGAGGAGGGGGAATATATCCAGACACCGGCGCAGGTGCAGGAATATATGCAATTCACTTCGTGCATTAACTGTACGCTGTGTTATGCCGCCTGCCCGCAGTACGGCCTCAACCCCGACTTTATCGGCCCTGGCGCGATTGCGCTGCTGCACCGCTACAACATGGATTCACGCGATGGCGGTAGCAAGCAGCGTATGGAGTTGCTTGCATCCGAGGAAGGCGTTTATGTATGTAGCGCCGTCGCCTACTGCTCAGAGGTGTGCCCCAAACATGTCGATCCGGGCAATGCCGTGAATCTCAACAAGATCGAAGCCGCAAAGGACTACTTCCTGCGCTTTCTGTCGCCGAAAGGGGGTGCCCAGTGAGCAAACGCAAACCGTATGTCCGCCCGATGGACGGGTGGTGGAAGAAGAATCCCTTCTACGTCGAATATGTCATCCATGAAAGCACAGCGCTGTTCGTCATTGCCTACGCTATCGTCCTGCTGGTTGGGCTGGTACGCCTGAGTCAAGGCGAAACCTATTGGAATGATTGGCTGGCCGCGCTGAAAAGCCCGGTATCGATCATTTTTCACCTAATCTTGCTGGTTGCGATTGCTTACCATGCCTATACATGGTTCAAGATCATGCCGATCACCATGCCGCCCGTTCGGATCGGCGGTAAAAAGCTCGCGCCCGGCACCATTATCGCAGGCGGGCTGACGGCCGCGGTTGTCGCCGCTCTCGGACTAATCGCCCTGGTTGGGAGGATTGCTGCATGAAAAAAATTCGTAAGCGTTCCAACGCCCCCATTTTCTGGGGACTCTTTGGTGCCGGCGGCATGCTCTCGGCACTATTCGGCCCGGCGCTGGTTTTCATTACCGGTATTGCTGTTCCATTGGGCATCCTGTTACCGCAGGATACGATGAGCTACCCAAAGGTCCTGGCTTTCGTCCAGAACTTTTTTGGCAAGGGCTTCATCTTCGCCGTCATTTCCCTGTTCATGTGGTTTGCCGTACATCGCACCTACCACTCGCTCCACGAGTTTGGCATCCATGCCGGCATGGGCGCCAAGCTGCTTTGCTACGGATCGGCGTTCATCGCAACCATCATTTCGGGTGTGATATTGCTGAAAATTGGTTTCTGAAACAGAAATGATTCCTTCCAATTTCTATCAGCAAAAACAAAAAAGCCAATAACATCAATAGCGCACCTGCCCGCCCCGCGTAGACCCGCACGGGGCGGGTATTTTTATAGTCGAAGCAATCAACTATTTCTACAGGGCGCGCAAGCGATGATCGGCTTGCATGCGGAATAGCGCAGTGTGTCTTGGCGGTAAGTGCGCTGCATACGCTTTCCTACGATGACGCCGCCTCAATTCGCTCGATTTCTTCGGCGAGTGTTAGCCAGTGCTCTTCCTGGGCATCGAGCGCTTCGTTCAGTGCCTTGAGTTCATTGCCAAGTACGGTAATTTCATCGACCGGCAGGTTTTCTTCAGCAAAACGGGCTTCAATTGCCTGTTTGCGCGTTTGCAGGGTATGTAACTGACTGTCGAGTTTTTCCTGCGCGCGCTTGAGCGACCGCAGCTGCGCCGCGGTCTGGCGAGCCGCCGCATATTCCCGTTTTCGCACCGCTGACGTTTGCTCTGCCTGCCCGTTTTGCATACGCGCCCGTTTTTCCGCCTCACGCTGCCGGCGCGCGTCATCAAGGAGAAACTGCTGGTAATCGTCGAGATCGCCATCGAACGGGGCAACGCGCCCATGCGCCACAAGCCAGAACTCATCACATACCGCACGCAATAGCGCACGGTCGTGGCTGACCAGAATCATCGCCCCTTCGAATTCGTTCAGTGCGACGGACAGCGCCTCGCGCGTGGCCAGGTCGAGATGGTTGGTCGGCTCGTCAAGCAGCAGCAGATTCGGCCGCTGCCAGGCAATAAGCGCCAGCACCAAACGCGCTTTCTCACCGCCGCTCATCGTACCGACCGGCTGATACGCCATATCGCCAGTAAAACTGAACGTACCCAGATAATTGCGCAACGCTTGTTCACGCCCCGATTCCCCATCAGGCAATACGGTGTGAGCAAGCCGTGTCAGATGTTCGATCGGCGAATCCTGTGGCCGCAGCACATCCAACTCCTGCTGGGCGAAGTAGCCAATCGACAGCCCCTTGCCTTCGACCCGCCCACCCGACAGCAGCGGCAAGGCGCCGACCAGTGTTTTGACCAAAGTGGATTTACCTTGCCCGTTGGCGCCGAGGATACCGATGCGCTGACCGGCGGCGATCGTGCAGCTCACCTGGCGCACGATAAGGCTCGGCGGTGTGTCTGCCGAAGCGCCTGCTGGTGGTAGATAGCCGCAGTCGACATCGCGCAGCACCAACATCGGATTGGGCAGTCCGGTCGGAGTATTGAATGCAAAGGAAAATTCAGCCTCGGCCAATACCGGCGCGAGGCGCTCCATACGTTCGAGCGCCTTGACCCGGCTTTGTGCCTGGCGCGCCTTGCTCGCCTTGGCCTTGAAGCGGTCGATAAATTTCGTCAGGCGGGCAATCTGTGCTTGCTGTTTCTCATAGGCCGCTTGCTGCAACAGCATCTGCTGTGCGCGCAAGGCCTCGAAATCGCTGTAGTTGCCGCCATAGCGCGTCAGCTTTCCGCGCTCGATATGCAAGGTGACGCGCGTCACGGCATCAAGGAACTCGCGGTCGTGGCTAATGACGAGCAGCGTGCCTTCGTAGCGCTTGAGCCAGCTTTCCAGCCAAACCAGCGCATCGAGATCGAGGTGGTTGGTCGGCTCATCGAGTAGCAGCAGGTCGGATGGACACATCAGCGCCCGCGCCAATTGCAGGCGCATACGCCAGCCGCCGGAAAAACTATTGACCGGCCGGTTCAGCTCGTCCATGCGAAAGCCCAACCCCAGAATCAACGCCTGCGCCCGGGCATGCGCATCGTGTGCGCCTGCGTCGGTCAGCGCCGTATAGGCATGCGCCATGCGTTCGCCATTACCGGAAGCCTCCGCAGCGTGCGCCTCGGCCTGCGCCGCCATCAGGAACGCATCCCCGGCAATGACGAAATCCGTCGCACTCTGCGCTGTTTCCGGCATCTCCTGGGCAACTTGCGCCAGACGCCAGACAGACGGCACCAGGCATTCACCGGCGTCTTCGTGCAGCGTACCAGCAAGCAAAGCGAACAAGGAGGACTTGCCCGCACCATTGCGGCCGACCAGGCCAATCTTCTCGCCGGGGTTAATGACGGCAGAAGCCTCATCAAGCACCCGCCTGGCGCCACGCCGTAACGTAAGATTCTTGAGAACGATCATGGAAGCGGCGCACAGCCTGCACCGATACGCGGCAAAAATACAGACAAGGCGTCCGAAAATTCAGGGCAAGGCGGGAAACACAACGGCAATCCCAGCCTCAAATGCGCGCAAATGCTTTATCGATTTCGGCACGCAGCGCATCATAGTTTTCAGTGACCGGATATTGCGGAAATTCGCGCACAACATTTTCCGGCGGATGAAACAGGATGCCCGCATGCGCCACACCGAGCATTGCCGTGTCGTTATAGGAATCGCCTGCGGCGACGACGGTGAAATTCATCTCACGCAGGCGCACCACCGCTTCCCGTTTTTGTTGCGGCATACGCAGACGATAGCCGGTCAGCATGCCGTCGGCGCCCGCTTCCAGGCTGTGACAGAAGAGCGTCGGCCACGCTAGCTGGCGCATCAGCGGATGCGCGAATTCATAAAAAGTGTCGGAAAGAATGATGACCTGATAGTCCTCGCGCAACTTATCGAGAAACACCCGCGCTCCCGGCATCGGCCCCATGCTGGCAATAACATTCTGGATATCGGGCAAACCCAGCCGGTGCTGGCGCAGCAGATCGAGGCGGTATTTCATGAGCTTGTCGTAGTTCGGCTCATCGCGCGTCGTCCGCCGCAATTCAGGGATGCCGGTACGTTCGGCAAACTCAATCCAGATTTCTGGGACCAGCACGCCTTCCAGGTCGAGACAAACGATTCTCACAACACACTCCGAATCAAAAAGAAATGAACGAAACGAACGACAAGGCGCCATTCTAACAAACGCGCCGCCGCGCAACAGGCCTTCTGACGCCATTTACGGCCATTCCATGAGACAATTCGCCCTGTGCCATAAAGGGGAGATACTTTATGAGGTTTGAGCAGCATCGATCTCAACGAAATGCATCTGGTCATTTATCCGCCCTGCCGCCGGCACTGCTGGGCATACTGGTGCTACTGGTTACGGCCTGCTCACCAGCGGTTAAGCAAAAAGAAGCCGCGACCATTCCGCAAACGACCGAACAGGCCAACGCCCAGCGCGAACGCGCCGCGGCGATGCAGCAGGCGGCAGAAGAACGCCTGGAGGCCGAGCAGGCGGAGTGCTACAAAAAGTTCTTTGTCAGCGACTGTTTGCGGGACGCCAAGACGCGTTATACCGAAACCATTCTCCAGGCGCGCGACATCGACATTCCGGCGCGCGATTTCCTGCGCAACGTCCAGCGCATGGAAATCGAGCGCAGGGAGGCCGAGCGAAATACCAATAATCAGGCGCGCGAAGCAGAACAACAAAGACAAGCGGCAGAATACCGCCGCAAGGAACAGGAACGCGCAGCCGAACGCGAACGGCGGCAGGCTGATAAGGCCGCCCAGGCAGCCGCCTATCGCCAAAAAGCCGCCGAAGAAGGGCGTAGCCGGCAGGAGCGGCAGGCACGTCACGCCAGACGCGATGCCGAGCGCCAGGCTGAGCGCAAACGGCGGCAGGCCGAACGCGAAACACGCGTACAATGAATGGGCAGTTGACCGCGCTTCGGGCCAGGCCGGACACGGCGCCGAATGCGTTCCTGCGCTTTGCCATTCCTGTCACTCCCGCCATTTCCACCATTCCCCACGCTTCTCCATTCCGCCTAGACCGGGCATCCGGACGCCAGTCAGCCGACGTGCATCAGTGAACGAAAAGCCGCCGCCATGTCCCGCACTTTCGTCAAACGCTTGCCCAACGATACCGAAGGTTTTGGACTCGGCCAGTTTTTCACGCCGCCTACCATCGTCGACTGTATGCTGAAACTGGTACGCAATCACGGGCGCGTACTGGAACCTGCCTGCGGCAATGGCGCTTTTCTCGCGCATATCCCCGGCGCCGTCGGCATCGAGATCGATCCCGATTTCGCGCCACCGGGGACACGGGTCATGGATTTTTTTGAACTCCCGGAAGAAGAACGCTTCGCCACGATCATCGGCAATCCGCCATACGTCCGTTACCAGGACATCCCGCAGTCCACGCGCTACCTGACACGCAACAGCGTACTCGACGGCCGCGCCAATCTTTACCTCTTTTTCATCGAAAAATGCCTGCACCATCTGGCACCGCGTGGCGAGCTGATCTTCATCACGCCACGCGACCTGCTCAAAGCCACCTCGGCCATCCCGCTTAACCGCCTGCTTTATAAAGCCGGCACAATCACCGACTTCATCGATCTGGGCGATCTGCACCTGTTCGATGAAGTCACGCCAAACTGCGCCATCTGGCGCTTTGAACTCGGCAATTACGACCGGCGCACGCGCTACAGCGCGCTTGGCGCCGGACAGCCGGCCACTTGCCTTGCACAATTGCAGCGGGAAATACGGCGTTTTGCCGAAAACAACGGCCAACTGCTTTTTACCCGAAACGATTATCCCCTGTCGCTGCGCGACATCGCCTTCGTCAAAGTGGGCGCCGTCTCGGGGGCCGATGCGCTCTACGCCAGCGAAACGCACGGCAACCGCGACTTCGTCTGTTCATCCACCGTTGCCGACGGCAAAACGCGCCGGATGATCTGGTGCGCGCCGGACGCACCGCCGCCCGCCCTGCTGCCGCACAAGGCGCGCCTGCTGGCGCGGCGTATCCGAAAATTCGATGAAAGCAACTGGTGGCACTGGGGGCGCGGCTATTATCAATCCGCCCTGCCGCGGGTTTACGTCAATAACAAGACGCGCCGGCAGCAGCCCTTTTTCGTGCATGATTGCCCGCATTATGATGGGGCGGTATTGGCAATTTTCCCGCATCGGCCGGAAACCGACGTCCGGCAGCTGGCGTCAGCGCTTAACGCTGTCGATTGGGCGGATCTGGGCTTCGTCTGCGACGGTCGCTTTCTCTTTACGCAACGCAGCCTGGAACAGGCGCCGTTGCCTGCGTCTTTCCGCACCTTTCTGCCAAATGACAGCGAAACATCGGGACCGGAAAAATCGAAGTCATGAAAGACATTCAAGCGCAAGCGCATTTTCCGATTTCGTCCGCCCCTCCCGTGGATTAGAAAAGAGACAGGAGAAATCATGGTACCCCACCTCACCACCGCATTGAACGGCCCGCTGCTTGAACTCGAAAAACGTTTTCTTGACGCTGCGCCTGACATCGAGCGCTGGTTGCGCAGCCAGTGGCAGGAACATACGCCGCCTTTTTACGGCTCTGTCGATCTGCGCAATGCCGGCTTCAAGCTGGCGCCCATCGACATGAACCTCTTTCCCGGCGGCTTCAACAATCTGTCGGCCGATTTCATGCCGCTGTGCGTGCAGGCGGCGATGAGCGCCATTGAAAAAATCTGCCCAAACGCCAAAAGTCTGTTGCTGATTCCCGAAAACCACACGCGCAACCAGTTCTATCTACAAAACGTGGCGCAGCTCGTCAACATTTTCCGCATGACTGGCCTGAACATCCGCATCGGTACGCTGATTCCGGACATCCAGGCGCCAACGCCGGTCGAGCTGCCCAACGGTCAGTCGCTATTGCTGGAGCCGCTGGTGCGTAGCGGCAACCGCCTGGGGCTGAAAGATTTTGATCCCTGCGCGATTTTGCTCAACAACGACCTGTCCGCCGGTATTCCCGACATTCTGAAGAATCTCGACGAACAATTCGTGCTGCCGCCCGTACATGCAGGCTGGGCAATGCGTCGCAAATCCAATCATTTCGCGGCTTACGACGAGATCGCAGACGAATTCGCCCAGCTCATCGGTATCGATCCCTGGCGGATCAATCCGTATTTCTCCGTTTGCAAACACATCGACTTTCACGGGCGTCAGGGCGAAGAATGCCTGGCCGATAGCGTCAATGTCGTCCTGGCGCTGATTCGCCAGAAATATCAGGAATACGGTATCGAGGAGACGCCGTTTGTCATTGTCAAAGCGGACGCCGGTACTTACGGCATGGGCGTCATGACGGTCAGGAGCGCCGATGAAGTGATCGGCCTCAACCGCCGTCAGCGCAACAAAATGTCGGTCATCAAGGAAGGGCTGAACGTCAGCCAGGTCATTATCCAGGAAGGCGTGCACACCTTCGAGCGCGTCGAGAAGGACGGCAAGGCCGGCGTTGCCGAACCGGTGGTGTATATGATCGACCGCTTTGTCGTCGGCGGCTTTTATCGCGTTCACGGCGAGCGCGGCATTGATGAAAACCTCAACGCGCCGGGCATGCATTTTGAACCGCTGGCTTTTGAGACCTGCTGCTCGCTGCCCGATTGCCAGCAGACCCCGGATGCACCGCCCAACCGTTTTTACGCCTACGGCGTCGTCGCGCGGCTGGCGTTGCTGGCGGCCGCGCTGGAAATCGAACGTACCGAGCCGTCGGAGGAGGCACTCTGATGCGCATCGCTTTCATCATCGACCCGCCGGATACACTCAACCCGGCCAAGGATTCAAGCATCGCCATGATGCGCGCCGCACGCAATGCAGGGCACGCCGTCTCGGTCATCGAACAGCCCGCCCTGTATGCCGCCGTCCCGCATGGCGTCTGCGCCGAGGCCGCCCATCTGGAAATTTCCGACAACGACGCCTACTGGTATCAAGAGATCGCTCGCGAGACGTTGCCGCTGCATGATTTTTCCGCCGTACTGATGCGCAAGGATCCGCCTTTTGACATGGAGTACGTTACCGCCACCTGGCTGCTCGAACGCGCCGAGGCAGAAGGGGCGCGCGTATTCAACCGCCCCGCCGCCCTACGCGACCATTCGGAAAAGCTCGCCATTCTGGAATTTCCGCAGTTCACCGCCCCGACGCTGGTTGCGCGCGAAGCCGCGCCGATCCAGGCGTTCATCGACGCACAGCGGGATTGCGTCCTCAAACCGCTCGACGGCATGGGCGGCAGCCAGGTATTCCGTGTGCGCGCTGACGACCCGAACCGTAATGTCATCATCGAAACACTGACCCGGCTGGGACGGCGCACGATCATGGCACAACGCCACATTCCGGAAATTAGCCAGGGCGACAAACGTATCCTAATCGTCGACGGCCAGGTCGTCCCGTACTGTCTGGCGCGTATCCCGAAAGCCGGAGAAACGCGCGGCAATCTGGCGGTCGGCGGGCGCGGCCTTGTACAGCCGCTCAGCGCGCGTGACCGTGAAATCGCTGAGGCACTGGCGCCGACACTTACCGCACGCGGGTTACTGTTCGTCGGTATCGATGTCATTGGCGACTATCTGACCGAAATCAACGTCACCAGCCCGACCTGCATGGTCGAAATCGCCCGGGATAGCGGCTTCGACGCCGCGGCACTGTTGATCGCCGCGCTGGAGCGCCACTGCACCCCATAGAACGACACCATGGCATCGGCAAGACATGCATCCCTGAGTAGAATAGCTCTGGCTGGCGCGTCGTCAATGGCGACGCACAGGAACAGGGGCGGACATCACCACCGCGCCAATCACCGATACGAGGACATTTGTAAATATGGCACGCGCTGAAGTTCAGATCATCAACAAACTCGGGCTGCACGCCCGCGCATCAGCCAAGCTGACGCAACTGGCGTCCGGTTTCAGCGCCGACGTCTGGATGGAGAAAGGCACCCGTCGCGTCAACGCAAAAAGTATCATGGGCGTCATGATGCTGGCAGCAGCTAAAGGCTCGACCGTCATCATCGAAACCATCGGCGAGGATGAACAGCCGGCGCTTGAAGCGATCATCAAGCTAATTGGCGATAAATTCGGCGAAGGTGAATGACGTGACGATCAGCTTTACTCTGCACGGCCTGGCTGTTTCCAGCGGGATTGCCATCGGGCGGGCACACCTAGTTTCACAGGAAACACTGGAAGTGTCGCACCTGTTCATTGCACCGCGCCAGATCGACAAGGAGATTGCCCGTTTTGAAGCGGCAATGGCCAAAGTACGCGCAGAACTCGAATCCTTACGCGAGGACGCCGGCAACATGACAACCGACGTCAGCGCCTTCGTCGATCTGCACGTGATGATTCTTTCCGACGCCGACCTGTCGGAAGCGCCCAAGCAAATCATTCGCGAGCGCCGCTGTAACGCCGAATGGGCCATCGTCCAGCAGATGGAGCTGCTGGTCGAACAGTTCGATGCCATCGACGATCCTTACCTGCGCGAACGCCGCTACGATGTCTGCCAGGTCGTCGAGCGCGTCGTGCGCGAACTGACCGGCCGCAATTCGGCCAGCAACCGTATCGCCAAGGCGAATCGCAGCGAGCCGCTGATCGCCGTCGCTCATGATCTCTCGCCGGCGGACATCGTGGCCTACAAGGATCACAATTTCGTTTCCTTCATCACCGATGTTGGCGGCGCTACGTCGCATACTGCCATCTTGGCGCGCGGCATGGGCATCCCGGCGGTACTCGGCCTGCACACGGCCCGTCGACTGATCCGCAACGGCGAGCAATTAATCATCGACGGTGAGCGCGGCGTCGTTATCGTCAATCCTGATTCGCGCATTCTCGAAGAATATCAACTCAAGAAAAGCGGGTTCGAGATCGAACGCGCCCGGCTCAAACTGCTCAAGTCAGCACGCGCCACCACGCTCGATAAGGTCAAGATTGAGATGTTGGCCAACCTCGACGAGCCGGGTGAAGTCAATGCTGCGCTGGATGTCGGCGCGGAAGGCGTCGGCCTGCTGCGCACGGAATTTATTTTCCTCGGGCGCGGCGGCATGCCCAGCGAGGAGGAACAGTTCGAGGCATACCGCAAAGTCGTCAAGGGTATGGATGGGAGACCAGTGACGATCCGCACCTTTGACCTGGGCAACGACAAGCATCTGGATTCGCCGCAAATGACGATCGGGCGAAAACACATCAACCCGGCATTAGGGCTGCGCTCAATCCGCCTCTCGCTGGCCGAACCAAAATTCTTTCACGCTCAATTGCGCGCCATTCTGCGCGCCTCAAAATACGGCAAGGCGAGAATTCTGATTCCGATGCTCTCGCACGAACACCAGATCAACCAGTCGCTGGCGGCTGTCGAACAGGCTAAGGCAAGCCTGCGCGGCGAACGGATCGCTTTTGACGAAACCATCGAAATCGGCGGCATGATCGAAGTACCGGCAGCGGCGCTGACTGCCAGCCTGTTCCTGCGCAAGCTGAATTTTCTCTCCATCGGGACCAACGACCTGATCCAGTATACGTTGGCCATCGATCGCAGCGACGAGCAGGTTGCCCATCTTTACGACCCGCTGCATCCAGCCATTCTCCGGCTATTGGCGTATGTCATCGGCAGCGGCAATAAAGTAGGGGTGCCGGTATCGATCTGCGGCGAACTGGCGGGCGATCCGCACATGACACGCCTGCTGCTCGGCATGGGGCTGCGCGGATTTTCGATGTTCCCGGCACACATCCCCAGCGTCAAACAGCGGATCAAACAAAGCGACGCTAGTGCATTGGCGCACAGCGTCCGCCGCATTCTCAGGCTGGACGAAACCTCGAAAATCCGCGAACAGGTCGATCGCCTTAATACCGAATCCGTCTGACCCTAAAGCGGATGCCAATCCTATGTACAGCGCTGATTTGATCGGTACTCGTAAATAGATTGAGTATCACCCGGTACGCCATTTTCTTGGCGAAACCTCACCATTAATGCGGAAGCTTCTTCCTCCCATGGAAAATAACTTCCAAGAATTATCAAAGCACAATGGAAGGTCGCCTATTTTCCGATACAGAATTGGCTAAATATTTTGCCCAACAGATCGTCGGTGGTAAAAGCGCCAGTGATCGAAGCGAGTGCGCGTTGGGCAAGGCGCAGTTCTTCCGCAAACAGTTCGAGTTGCGGCAATTGGCGGCATGCTTGGGTAAGATGTTCCCGGGTTTGGGCCAGCGCCTGCAAATGGCGTTCGCGGGCAATGAAAACATTTTCGGCCGGATGCCAGCCGGCAATGCGCAGTAACTCGCGGCGCAGCAATTCGACGCCCTCGCCCGTTTTGGCGGAAAGAAACAATGAGACGCTATTGCCGTTTTCCTGACGTTCGGCGCGGCAATCGTCTTTTTCGACAAGATCGATCTTGTTGTGAATGATCAAATGCGCAGGTTGCTGCGGCAGGCGCGCAAGGATTTTTCGGTCGCTTTCGCTAACGCCCGATCGGCTGTCGACAAGCAGGATAATGGCGTCGGCACGGTTGATTTCTCGCCAGGCGCGGTCAATGCCGATCCGTTCGACTTCATCATCCGTATCACGCAGGCCGGCGGTATCGATGATATGCAGCGGAATACCTTCGATATGCAGAGTACCGCTGACGATATCGCGCGTGGTGCCGGCGATTGGCGTAACAATAGCCAATTCGTCGCCAACCAGACAGTTGAGCAGACTTGATTTACCGACATTCGGCTGGCCAACGATGACAACATGTAATCCTTCTTGCAGCAGGCGGCCTTGCCGGGCGCGGTCAAATACGGCGTCGAGGTGATTTTGTAACTCTTCGAGTTGGCCAAATGCATTGGCAGACTCCAGAAAATCGATTTCCTCGCCAGGAAAATCGAGCGTGGCTTCGGTGAGTGCTTGCAACCGGGTTAGCGCATCGAGTAATTCATCAATTTCCCGTGAAAATTCGCCTTGTAAAGAACGTGCGGCGCTGCGGGCGGCGGCGGCACTGGCAGCGTCGATGAGATCGGCAACCGCTTCAGCTTGCGTCAAATCGATCTTGCCATTGAGGTAGGCGCGTCGCGTGAATTCTCCCGGCTCGGCAAGCCGGGCGCCCAGATCGAGACAGCGCCTTAGCAGTAAATTGAGGACAATTGGCCCACCGTGACCGTGCAGCTCAATGACATCCTCGCCGGTAAAGGAATGCGGTGCGGGAAAATAAAGTATCAAGCCGCTGTCAATCGGCGATTGATCAGCGGCACGAAAGCTGGTTAGCGCCGCCATACGGGGCGACGGGAGGCTGCCGCACAGTTGCCGGGCAAATTCGGCGAGATTGCGCCCGGATATTCTGACGATACCGACACCGCCCCGCCCGGCAGCTGTTGCAATGGCGGCAATGGTTTCGGACGGATAGCGTAGGGTGTTCATGCATCTTAGTCAGTACAAAAAAACGGGCGGCTAAAGCGATTGCTTCAACCGCCCCAATTTTCTTCACCGCACGTTCCAGAACATCCGTCCCGCTGCTTCAGGCCTTGGCATCGTTGGCTGCCTTGTTGCCGCTTTCGATCATCCGCGTGATCTGCCATTGCTGGGCAATGGAAAGGATGTTATTGACGACCCAGTACAGAACCAGCCCAGCCGGGAAGAAAAGGAACATAAAACCAAACACCAGCGGCATGATCAGCATGACCTTGGCTTGCATCGGGTCAGGCGGCGTCGGGTTTAGTTTAGTCTGGATAAACATGGTGACAACCATGATGATCGGTAGAACGTAGTACGGGTCTTTGGAAGAAAGATCCTTGATCCATAAAATCCACGGCGCATCTCGTATTTCAACCGCGCCCAGGAGCGCCCAATATAGAGCGATAAATACTGGAATCTGGATCAGAATCGGCAGACAGCCGCCCAGCGGATTGACTTTCTCGGTGCGGTAAAGATTCATCAGTTCCTGGTTGAGGCGCTGTTTGTCATCGCCATAGCGCTCTCTGAGTGCATTCATACGCGGCGCCACCGCTTTCATTTTAGCCATCGACTTATAACTTGCCGCCGAGAGCGGGAAGAACAGCAGCTTGATGATGATAGTCAGGATGATGATTGCCCACCCCCAGTTGCCGACCAGTTTGTGGATCATTTCCAAACACCAGAAAATTGGGGCGGCGACGATGGTTAGCCAGCCGTAATCGACCACCAGCGCCAAACCTTTTGCACCGATACCGCCTTCTGCAACCGGCTTGGCAAGCTGATTGAGGATGGACTGAATCTGAGGCCCAGCGTAGAGCGAAACTGATCGGCTAGTTTTTTCGCCCGGAGCAACCTGCGGCATCGGCACGATCACGCCCGCTGAAATATCGGCGCCCAGCTTGCGAACGAAATATTCACGGGGTAGATTTTCTTGCGGAATCCACGCTGAGACAAAGTAATGCTGGACCATGGCAATCCAGCCGTCACTGGCTTTCTCGATAAATTTTGCCTTGCCTTTTTCGATGTCTTCAAAACTGATTTTTTGGTATTTTTCCTGCTCGGAATACACAGCCGGGCCGGTAAAAATTTTCGCCATGCCACTCTCCCCATCAGGCGTCACCGTATCTCGCTGCAATTGATAGTAAGCATGAGCGGAAAGCGTTTTTTGGCTACCGTTGTCAATTTCTTGCACAACATCGATCAGGTAGCTGCCACGAGTAAAGGTGTAAATTTTGGTGACCTTAACGCCGCCTGTTGTCGCTTCCAGACGCAGTTGCACGGTTTTATCATCAGCACCCAGCTCGCGTGGCCCGGCAAGCGCCGAGAATTGTGTTTTGTGATTCGCCAGTCCTTCACCGATCAAGCCACTTTGTGCGACGTAGTGATGTTTCGGCTCAAACAATGCAAATACCTTGTTTTTATCGTCGACAGTTTTATAGTCGTTGAGCAGAAGCTCGACGATGTCACCACCTTGAAGAGAAACTTTAGCTGTCAGCAAGTCAGTTTTGATGGTAATCGCTTCCGATACTTTATTTTCACCAGCGGTCAAGGCTTCGGGAATGGCCTCGGGCGCCGGATTCCCGGACGGGGCAGATGGGGTGGGCACAACACTACCCTGAGTTGCCGTTTGCGCTTGCGTTACCGGCGTGGGAAGACGATTTTGTTTTTGCCATGCATCCCATAACATAAATAGGGAAAGAAAAAAAATCGCCAATAAAATCAGTCTCTTATTATCCATTGAGGTCTATTTTCGGAAATCATGGAACAGGGTCGAAACCACCCGGATTCCACGGATGGCAACGAAAGATACGGGCGACTCCCAAGCAAATTCCTTTAAAAACGCCATGCTTTTCAATGGCTTCTGATGTGTATTCAGAACAGCTTGGAACAAACCGGCAACGTTGTCCGAGCATCGGACTGACGACCAGACGGTAACAACGAATCATGAGCAGAATCATGTTTTTCATTGGTTTACCAAGAATTCGACATGGTTTTTTGCATCAGATTGCGAATCTCCTTTGCCAGCGCTTTTCGATCGAGCGAGTCGGGGCGATTTACCAATCGTAAAACCAAGTCTCTTGGCATCAGACGGGGACGCAGCACACGGAAGCTTTCTCTTGCAAGACGCCGTATTAGATTGCGATCAATGGCGCGGCGTAACAATCGCTTCGCAACAACCAGCCCGAGCCGGGCGCCATCCCCCACATCGGAAGAAGCGCGGATCCGATAATGCAACAGGAAATGCTGACTTTTCAGAGCTTTCCTGAAACCAAAAACGGATGAATATTCATCCGTTTTTGTCAATCGATACTGTCGTGGAAAGCCCAGCCTGTCTAGGGCCGAAGATGGGACCATAGCTTCCGATTTTGACTCGTGCAGTTGTTTTGATCCGCAGATACCAAACCTAGACAGCCAAGCGATGGCGCCCTTTGGCGCGCCGAGCGCGGATGACAGCCCGACCGCTACGGGTTGACATACGGACAAGAAAACCATGAGTGCGTTTACGGCGGATGACAGATGGCTGATAAGTACGTTTCATGAGCAAACCTTCAGTTTTCGTTACAGTGAAAGTTTCGCATTAGACATTGATAGTTCATTGTTTGTCAAGAATTATTTAAAAATCCTAAATTTTTTACCATGTCATCTTGTGGATAACTATTTTCTAACAGGTTAAAATAATAGGACTGGTCTAGCTACCCTAGCCGAGTTATCTCGTGGATCAAGAAAACACTTATCCCTAATGCATGCGATTAATAATTTTTGGGCTTTTTGTTTGAATCAGTTCGAACAAGAACTTCCCCCTCAGCAATTTAATACCTGGATACGTCCGCTTCGTCTCGAAGGTGAGGGAAGTCCTGAGAATGGTTTACGTCTATTAGCGCCAAATGGTTTCATTCTTAAATGGACAAAGGAACGTTACCTTGCTCGCATTGAAGAATTAGCTCTGACTTTTTTTTCTTCCCCTGTTTCAGTTTCCTTACTGGTGGCAGAAAACTCCATCAAACAACCATTGCTAGAAAAACATATAGTATCTGATACTGCTTCTACTGCTAAATCTACTGTCGTTGATGTAATTCCGACAGGAAAAAACGAAAAAATGTCTATTGAAAAACTGGCTTTTTATGAAAAAACCCGTTTAATCTTTAATTTTACTTTTGAAAACTTAATTGTTGGCAGAGCAAATGAACTGGCACGTGCAGCCGCAATACAAGTTGCCCGCAATACAGGTGATTCAACATATAATCCATTATTTATTTATGGTAGCACTGGTTTGGGTAAAACCCATCTTATGCATGCTATTGGTAATTATATTTTACAATATAGCCCACAAACTATTGTACGTTATGTACATGCGGAAGATTATTACTCAGATGTAGTTCGTGCTTATCAGAAAAAGTCTTTTGATAGTTTTAAGAAATATTATCGCTCACTTGATGTTTTACTTCTTGATGATGTTCAATTTCTAAATGGAAAAAACCGGACACAAGAAGAACTTTTCTTTGTTTTTAACACACTGATTGAATCTCATAAACAAATTGTTATTAGTTGCGATACTTATCCCAAAGATATTTCAGGCCTTGATGATCGCCTAATTACTCGCTTTGACTGGGGGTTGACTGTTCAAATTGAACCACCAGAAACTGAAATGCGGGTAGCAATTTTAAAAAAGAAGGCAGAAATCGATAAGATCATTTTAAGCGATGATGTTGCTTTTTACATTGCCAAACATTTACGCTCTAACGTTCGAGAGCTTGAAGGTGCTTTAAAAAAAGTAATTGCATTCGCTTCATTTCATATGCGAAAAATTGATCTTGATCTAGCTAAAGAGTCACTTAAAGATTTAATTGGTGCAGTTAATCGGCAGATTACTATAGAAAATATTCAAAAAACAGTTGCTGAATATTTTAAAATAAAAGTTTCTGATTTATTTTCATCAAAACGTTCACGCTCAATCGTTAGACCAAGACAAGTAGCTATGTGGCTTGCTAAAAACCTTACCTCAAAAAGCTACCCATCAATTGGTGAATCTTTTGGTGGTCGTGATCATACGACCGTATTACATGCTGTCCGAACAATCGAAAGTTTACGCACAGAAGATAATAATCTAAATCATGATCTGCATGTTTTACAACAGATACTGAAAGGATAAGTAAAAAATTATGCGATATGTGAATAAGTTAATACTTTAGTATGTGTATAACATGTTAATATAGAAAGAATAATTTAAAAAAATATATTTATCCAATATTTATCCACAGCAATATACATAAGTTTTTCATATTTATATTTAGTATATAACTAGTTGAATTATAATGTATATATCTATATATTCACAGTTTTTACCGGCACTTAGTTAATATAGGATTTATATATATGTTACTTATCAAAAGTCAGCGTGACATGCTTTTATCTCCATTATTATCTGTTTCTGGTATTGTTGAGAAACGGCATACTTTACCTATACTTTCCAATGTTTTACTGGAGAAAATAGGAGATCAATTAACTTTTTTGGCAACAGATATAGAAATCCAAATTACAACAGTAATGAATGGGGCGATAGGAGAAAACGACGGTGCTATGACAGTTAGTGCAAAAAAACTTCAAGATATTCTTCGTTTACTCCCAGAAAATAGTGAGGTTAGCTTAAGCTTTGATGAGAAGCGTTTATTGATCCGAACAAAAAAAAGTCGTTTTAGTTTACAAACATTACCTGCATCAGACTTTCCGCGTATGGTAATTTCTGGGGATAACTCCAAGAAAATTACAGTAACACAGAAACAATTCCGCCATTTACTTGGACAAACGCAATTTGCTATGGCGGCCCAGGATGTGCGATATTATCTTAATGGTTTACTGTTGCTTATTGATGGAAAGTATTTACGGGCTGTGGCGACTGATGGTCACCGCTTAGCTTATGCTAGTATAGCATTAGATATTGAAGATGAATCTGATTTACCTCACCAAGAATTTATTTTGCCGCGTAAAACAGTGCTTGAACTTAGTCGTCAACTTGATGATTCTGATGAACTTTTACATATTGAACTAGCAAGCAACCAGATTCATTTTCAATTTAAACAAATTGACTTTGTTTCTAAATTAATTGATGGAAAATTTCCTGATTATGAACGTGTAATTCCTGTTTCATTAAAAAGTACAATTGTGCTTAATCGTACTGAGTTATATCAGTCAATGATTCGTGCTGCTATTTTGACTAATGAAAAATTTCGTGGAATTCGTCTTTTACTTTCTAATGGTCTTTTAAAAATAGTTGCAGCAAATACTGAACAAGAAGAGGCTCAAGAAGAAATTGAAGTTGAGTTTAATGGAGATTCATTGGATGTTGGTTTTAATGTTGGATATTTGCTTGATGTTCTTAATAATACAACTGCGGAAATGATTGAATGGGGGTTTAACGATGCTAATTCGAGTTCATTGATTACAATTCCTGGTAATGATCATTTTAAATATGTTGTAATGCCTATGAGAATTTAGCTTTTTATATAATCAAGTAATTTTTACGTGAAATAATTTAGGTAAAGGTATAAAAGGAATAGAAGATATGAGTCGGCAAGATGCTTACGATGAGTCAAGTATTCAACAATTGGAAGGTCTTGAAGCTGTTCGGAAACGTCCTGGAATGTACATTGGTGATACTTCGGATGGTACGGGTTTGCATCATATGGTATTTGAAGTTGTTGATAATTCTATTGACGAAGCGCTTGCTGGTTATTGTGATGATATTGTTATCACGATTCATGCCGATAATTCAATTTCTGTCGCGGATAATGGACGTGGAATTCCTGTTGGTATTAAGTTTGATGATAAGCATGAGCCGAAACGCTCAGCGGCAGAAATTGTTATGTGCGTATTGCATGCAGGGGGAAAGTTTAACCAAAATTCTTATAAAGTTTCTGGTGGTCTGCATGGTGTTGGCGTTTCTTGTGTTAATGCGCTTTCCAGATGGCTGCGTTTGACAATTGCTAGGGAAGGTAAAAAATATCAACTTGATTTTGAACGGGGTGTAGTTACTGATCGATTGATTGAGATTCAAAATGGTGTTGAGGTATCTCCTCCTCGTATTCTTGGCGACACTGAAAAACGGGGTACAAAATTACACTATATGGCTGATGAAGCGATTTTTGGTCCAGTTGAATATCATTACGAAATTATTGCTAAGCGTTTACGTGAACTTTCATTTCTTAATAATGGGGTCAAAATTCGTTTGATTGATCAACGCACAAGAAAAGAGGAGAACTTTGCATTTTCTGGTGGTGTCAAGGGCTTCGTTGAGTACATTAATCGTGCTAAAACAATAATTCATCCAAATATTTTTCATGCTTTTGGTGAATCTGTACTACCAAATGGCGGTGTAATTATTGTTGATGTGGCTATGCAATGGAATGATACTTATGCTGAGCAAGTTCTATGTTTTACGAACAATATTCCACAAGCAGATGGAGGAACACATCTGACGGGTCTGCGCATGGCGATGACCCGTGTCATCAACAAATATATTGATGAAAATGAAATTGCTAAAAAAGCAAAAGTAGAAATTACAGGCGATGATATGCGCGAGGGTTTAGCCTGTGTTCTATCGATTAAGATGCCAGATCCAAAATTTGCTTCTCAGACAAAGATGAAGTTGGTTTCATCGGAAGCGCGTCCAGCAGTTGAGGAGGTTGTTGCTCAGCGTTTAGCTGAGTTTCTTGCTGAAAGGCCAGCAGATGCTAAGGTAATTACTGGAAAAATTATCGAAGCAGCGCGTGCCCGGGATGCAGCTCGCCGAGCACGTGAAATGACGAGGCGAAAAGGTTTGCTTGATGGTGTTGGTTTACCTGGAAAACTGGCAGATTGTCAGGAAAAAGATCCTGCACTTTCTGAACTTTATCTTGTTGAGGGAGATTCTGCAGGAGGTTCGGCGAAACAGGGGCGTGATCGGAAATTTCAGGCGATTCTTCCACTGCGGGGTAAAGTGCTTAACGTTGAAAAAGCGCGTTTCGAGAAACTTATCTCTAGCGAAGCTATTGCTACTTTGATTACTGCCTTGGGAACGGGTATTGGCAAAGATGACTATAAACCGGAAAAACTGCGTTATCACCGCATTATTTTAATGACCGATGCGGATGTGGATGGGGCTCATATCCGTACTCTGCTTTTGACATTTTTTTATCGGCAGATGCCGCAGTTGATAGAAAACGGGCATATTTATATTGCTCAGCCACCACTATATAAAGTTAAGCATGGCAAGAGCGAAAGTTATCTTAAAGATGATCAGGCATTGAATCAGTATATGCTTAATATTGCCCTTTCTGAAGTTAGACTGATCCCTAAAGCAGGTTCTTCGGAAATTGTAGGCGAAGCGCTTGGCACACTGGCGCGCGAATATCTGCTTGCTATCGCCATTATTAACCGTCTTTCGCATTTTATAGACTATGACGTACTTCATATTTTAGTCGATGCCGATATTGATGTCGTTTTAGGAAGTCGAGAGAGTGCTGAAAATAGCGCACAAATGCTTTCGCAAGCGCTTAAAGAAAAATCTGACATTCGGGTTTTTGCTTATTACGATGAAACAAAAGAATCTTGGCAGCTTTGTTCGGAAAGAAATCATCACGGAAATCTTAAACTTGGCTTTATTGATGAAGATTTTCTAGCGAGCGGAGATTATCGTCATTTACGCAAGATTGCGAAAATGTTATCCGGGCTATTTGGAAAGGGCGGGTATGTTGTACGTGGTGATAAAAAACAACCTGTTTCAAATTTCTCTGATACGATGCGTTGGTTGCTTAATGAAGTTGAGCGTAGTATTAGTAAGCAACGCTATAAAGGTTTGGGAGAAATGAACCCAGAACAACTTTGGGAGACGACAATGGATCCTAAAGTGCGAAGGTTATTGAGAGTCAAGATAGAGGACGCTATTGGCGCAGATGAAATCTTTGCAACTTTAATGGGTGAATCTGTAGAACCGCGGCGTAATTTTATTGAGGTTAATGCTTTATCAGCGGGGAACATTGACGTATAAGACTCTATTTTCCTCCTAAAAATCCTAAAAACCGAGATTTTATGATTAGTTTCACATTGATCCTAAAACTAAAGTTTGCGCCTGCTGCTTTATATGTGTAGTGAAATGATACTGTATGTTTCACGTGAAACATACAAGATATAAGTTAGTTTTTTTGTTGGCAGATAAATTAAATTTTAAAATTGGTTGTAGCCTCTTAACAGGTTCTCCTGTCAAAAGCCGGGATACTGGACAAAATATATGCGAAGGGTCTTAGTAAGCAAACATATGTTTAATACATGCCAACTTCCTGAGATGCCCTGAGATGCCAGATAAAAACAAATACTACCGCCATTGAAAAATCAGTGAGGCCAAGTTTCGCTGGCTACTGCGCCTGTTTGCTATGGACTTGACCGCCAGTGATGCAACACAGCTATGTGGCTTGTCTATACGTTCGGTTAATACGCTGTACCCGCGTATCCGTGTCCGCCTGGCCCAAGAATGCGCTGCGCACTCTCCGTTCTCGGGCGAGCTTGAAGCCGATGAGTTCTATTTCGGCCGCAAGCGTATCCGAGGCAAACGCGGGCGTGGCGCAGGCGGTAACGTAGCCTTCCCCGTCAAGTAGACGGTTGTAAAGGAGAATTTACCCGTTCGCATT
>CALAIL010000065.1 GCA_937923255.1 uncultured Propionivibrio sp.
TCTTTGCTGACTTTCTTTGGCGAGATAAAGAAAGAAGGTAGGAAAGTCAGCGGGGTGCGCTGCCGCTCAGCGCAACGGCATCAAGAGGGGTTCCGTGGTGAAAGTCAGCGCGCATGCTTTAATAATTCTTATTTTTTAGTTTCAGGACACTTGCCCGCTAGCCCGCGTATTTAGGGCATCTCCGGAGGGAATGCTCTGAAACCCTTATAAATAGGGCGTTTCAGAGGTGCTTGCCCGGAAATGACCTATCCACACCGGTTTCAGGATACCTGTCCTGAAGTCCTTTATCCACGCAGGTTTCGGGGCACCTCCCCGACAGGGGATTGGAAAAACGCGAGGGTGGAAGCGCAGGCGGATCTTCAAAAAGAAGTGGCCTGAAGCCCACGTATTTAGGACATCTCCGGGACCCTTGCCCTGAAGCCCTTTATTTATAAGGGCTCCAGAGGCGCCTACCCGGAGCGCCTTTATCCATGCGGGTTTTGGAAGTGCCTGACGGGAAACGCCCTATCCACGCGGGTTCCAGAAGGGGTGCAGCCCTCGCTTACTCCACCGTCCAGAGCAGGCGCGGCACGCCGTCTGCTTCACCGTAGACGCAGGCCAGTTGCCCAAACGCATGCGCGAGCGCACGTGCCCGCGCGGCGTCGATCCCCAACAGCAGCAGGCCGGGTTCATCCGGCCAATCGCCGCCGTCGGCACAATTGCGCGCGTGGAAGCAATTCTGCCCCAACCGCCAGCCCGCCGCATGCACGTGCGCCAGTAAACACTGCTGCCGGCGCGCATTGTCGGCCAGCGTATGGCGCTGCGCTGCCGGATTATAGGCCGTGACGATCGCCCAGCGGCTGACGCCCCGGTTTTTCAGAAAAGCGGCAAATGCCGTGTGGCGCTGATCGATGCGCAGGTCAAACACGCCGGCGTCCGTGCTGACGCGGTAAGTCGTTGCCCGGAAAGCTGTGTCTTTGGCGGTGTCCTTGGCGGCATCTACGGCGCCCCGCGGCGCACTGGACTTAAGCGCTTTCATGATGGCTGCGGAGCGATAGAAGCGATGGGGGGGGTGAAGATGGGCGGCGCTTGCGGGCGGCAGCCGTTCATTCACCTGTTGTTGCCTCGGCGTCCAGCCCCGGCAGATCGCCGAGGCGGCGCTGCGCTTCCGGTGCGGAAAGCGCTTCGACGCCGCGCAGCTTGCGCTCGATTTGGCGCGTGCGCACGCCCGCCGATTCGATGCTCCGGGTGGCCTGTTCCAGCTTGCGCTGGGTCGCTTCGAGCACTTCGCCGAATTTGCCGAACTCGGTTTTGACAGCGCCCAAGACGGCCCAAACCTCCGACGAGCGTTTTTCGATCGCCAGCGTGCGAAACCCCATTTGCAAACTGTTGAGCAATGCCGTCAGCGTCGTCGGCCCAGCCAGGCTGATGCGGAATTCGCGCTGCAAGGTTTCGGCCAGCCCGGGGCGGCGCAGCGCTTCGGCGTACAGCCCTTCGGTGGGGAGGTAGAGCAAGGCGAAATCGGTGGTGTGCGGCGGTTCGACATATTTGTCGCGAATTTTGCGCGCCTCCTCGCGCAGGCGGGTTTCCAGCGCCTTGGCCGCCTGTTCGACGGCGGCAACATCGGCACGCTCCTGCGCATCGACCAGGCGCTGATAATCCTCAACCGGAAACTTGGCATCGATAGGCAGCCAAACCGGCGCCGCCTCGCCGCCTGCCGCAGGCGCGCGGCCCGGCAGGCGGATGGCGAACTCGACGCGTTCGCCACTGCCGGGGCGCGTCATCACGTTTTTTTCAAACTGCCCGGCCGCCAGCACTTGCTCAAGCAGCGCTTCCAGCTGCACTTCTCCCCAGGCGCCGCGCGTCTTGACGTTGGTCAGCACTTTCTTCAGGTCACCCACACCGGCCGCCAGCGTCTGCATCTCGCCTAGCCCTTTATGCACCTGCTCCAGCCGGTCGCTGACCAGGCGAAAAGATTCGCCCAGGCGCTGTTCGAGCGTTGCGTGCAGTTTTTCATCGACCGTCTTGCGCATGGCTTCCAGCTTGCTGGCGTTATCGGCCTGAATTGCCGCCAGGCGCGTTTCGACCGACTGGCGCAGCTGCTCGAAGCGCTGGTCGTTGCTTTGCGTCAAACGCGATAACTGCTGCGCAAAGGCTTCGAGCTGCCCCCCCTGCAACTGACCCAGCTGGCCGACCTGCGCTGAGAGCGACTGCGCCAGACGCCCCAGCGCCTGCGTTTGTTCCTCGCGGTCGCCGCGCGCCTGCTGCGCCGCTTCCTGTCGGCTCAGCGCCAATTCCTGGCGTAGTTCCCCTTCCAGATGCGCCAGCCCATCCTGCTGGGCGCGGATCTCACGGCTGAGGCGCTCCGTCACCTCACCGCGATTGCGCCAGAGGAGCACGATCTGCAACAGCAGCAGAATCGCCATGCCCGTCAGCAAACCATACACGGCCCATTCCGCCGGATCACTCACCCTGTTTCTCCACGCTTACCGCGCGCATATCCGTGCCTTTGCGCCTTTTTCTAGGCATTGCCGCGTATCTCTACGCATTCCCGGAAGTTCCGAAAGAATTCCGGAAGGGCACCATGACCACGGCTCGGCCGCATTCCGCCCAGCCGCCCTATCCACCCTCTCTGCCGCCTTGCGTCCGCGTTCATTTCAGTGAGAACTCGACACGGCCATTCCCCGCCGGTTTGTCCTTCTGTTTACCTTCATCGTCCGCTTTTTCCTCACGCTTGTCGGCTTCGTCTGTCTGGCTCTTTTCCTCATCCGCCTTCGTCTCCGCGCCAGTCTCCGGTCGGCCGCCTTCTTCCACCTTCACCGGCAGCAGGAAAATCCGTTCGGCGTCTACGCCGTGCTCAATCAGCCAGTCCCGCACCCGTCTGGCGCGACGTTTGCCCAGATTTTGCAAGTCCTCGTCATCGACCGTGGTGTGAGCCAGCATCAGTTTTTCCATTTCCGCCACCGGCAAAGATTTGGTCAAGCCGATCATATTGCGCGGTTTAGGGAATTTCTCGGCGCGATAAACGCGCTCCAGCAGCGCCGGATATTCTTCAGCGCTGACTTCGACCGATGCAGTCTCTCCTTCGGTATCCTTTTCGCTGTCCTGCTGCTTCAGCGCCTCAACTTTGCGCTCGATACTGGCGCGCTTGACTCCTTCGCGGTCGTTTTCCGGATCGACGACGGCGGTAATTTCCAGCTTGAGGGCAGGACGGTCAGCCAGCGCCTTGGCAAGATTTTCCAGACGCTTTTGCATCGTTTCGCTGATATTCGCGCGCCCCGGATCAAATGCCACCATCGACATCTCTTCGCCGCCGTCAAACAGCGATCCCAGCAGCGCGAAGGGGGACGTCACCGCCTTGGTTAGCAGATTGACAATGACCTTGACGACGAGACCGCCCACACTGAATTCCGGGTCGCTAAGCGTACCGGAAATCGGCAGGTCGAGATCAATTTCGCCCTTGCGGTTTTTCAGCAGTGACACGGCAAGCTTGACCGGCAGGCTGGTCGCGTCGGGACTGTCGGAGCGCGTGTCACCAAAGGTTAGCTGGTCGATGAAAACGCGGTTCTGCGCCTGAAGCTCGTCGTTTTCGATCTTGTAATTGACCGTCAGCGACAGCTTGCCTTTCTCGATGGCGTAACCCGCGTATTTGGCGGCATAGGTGGACAGCGAAGTCAGCTCGACGCCCTTAACCTCGGCCTGCAGGTCAAGATACGGCTTGGCCAGCAGCGGATTGATCTTGGCGCTGATCGTCAGCGGCGCAATGTTGTTGTAGCTGCCGCGCAATTCAAGACTGGCGATCGTTCCCGGCGTGGACGACAGCTGGGTCACATTACCGCCGACTTTTTTCAGATTGGCCGTGTAGTTCGGTTTGACAAAATTATCGGTAAAGCGCACGTTGCCGCCCTGCAAGGTGATTTTGTCGATACGGATGGGCGGCAGCGGCGCGGCATTGGCTGACTTGGCCGGGACGGGCGCGCTGGCCTCGCCTTCCCCTTTGCTTTCGACCTTGTTGGCATTCGCCGCCGCATCCGCCTGCGCAGCAGCCACTTCCGGCGACGGAACAGGCGAAGCCGCAACGCCGTCCTGACGGACGATCTGCGTCAGATTCAAGCGTCCTTCCGGGCTGACAATCACGCGCGCGAAGAAGTCGGACAGGGCGATTTCACCGACAGAGATGGACAAGGGATTGAAACTCACGTCGACCTTGCCGAAGTAGAGCGACTTCCAGCGCAGGAAATCCTGCGAACTTATCTTATCCACGGCACGCAGATTACCCAGAGTCGCCTGCCCAGCAAACTTGCCTTCCAGCGCACTGCCACCGGCTTTGCCGGCCGCTGCCTGCTTGTTTGCCGTTTGCCGCACTTGCAGAGTGCCATCGGCGGTCAGCTGTCCGCGCGTCAGCGCGATATTGAGCTGGCTGTCGAAATACGGCTGCAAGGGCAGCAGATCGAGCGATTTGATGATCACGTTGAGGTCGGCCGCCGAATTGAACGGTTCGACCTTGCCATGCACGACGATCTCGCCCGCACCGTTGAGCCGGAAAAATGTTTTCAGCTCGGAAGGCTCGGCCCCCTTGCTATCCAGATGTTTCAGGTTCAGGTCGAAATCCCCAATCTGCGTCTTGATCGGCGTTCCGCGCGATTCGTCGAGCACGTGCACGAGACCGTTGGTCATATCCAGCTCACCGAGCGACCAGACGAGCGTCTGTGCCGGTGAGGAGGCTTTGCGGGACGCTTCGCTGGATGCCGCCTGACTCGTGCTGTCTGTCGTCGATGCCGTCGCCGGGTCGGCATTCGCTGTACCTCCGGCCGCCGCTTCCGCACCCGCCTCACGCGGCGCGGCGGCTGTGACGCCCGCTGGCTGCCCGGTGCCGGAATCCGCGTCAGACGGCGCTTCCGTGCGGGCCTGTGCAGATGCTGCATCCTGCGCCGGTATTTCCGCCGTTTGTGGCGCTGCCTTTGGGGTCTGGCGGGCGGTGGCGGCAGCCTTGCCCTTCACGGCACGTTGCCTGGTCTGGCGCCGCGGCTTCTTCGCCGGCAGTTTTTTCGTGGGTTTCTCTGTCGCCTGCACCGCCTTTTGCGACGGCGTTGACGAGGCGGCCTGCAAGGTTGTCAGATTGAGCCTGCCCTGCGGATCGATACGAACGTTGACTTCGGGCGCATCGAGCGCGATGCGGTCAACGACGAAGTTCTGCGCCAGTACGTCCGATTTGCCCAGCGCAATATCGAGTTTCTTGAACTTGGCCAGTGCGCCGCCGTCATTTTCCCGAATATCAAAATTCTTCAGTGACGCCGTGCCGGAAACCTGGAGCGAAGCTTTCTGACCATTGTGGAACACGATGCTCAACGCCGTATCCAGCGTCCCCGAAGCCAGCCGCACCGGCGGCTTGACCGGCGAATACACCAGGTAACCCGGCACCTTGACGCCCGACAGATCGAGCACCAGCTCGCTATCCATCGACTCGGTAAACGGTTTGCTCTTGCCCTTGGCCTGTAGGGCCGCGCCATTGACGACGGCGGAAAATGCCGGTTCGACGAAAGTCTGCACGGCATATTCCATGTTCGAGACAAAGGGCAGCGCCAGCGTGATATCGACCGCTTCATGCTTTTCGCCGACGACGCGATCGTCGAATACCAATTTACCGCCGCTGATCTGGATATTGTTCAGTGAAAAATTGAATTTGGAATCCTGTTCTTCTTCCGTCTTTGGTTTATTGGCAAACTCATCGACCAGATCGGAGAAATTGAAGCGGCCGCCTTTCAGCCGCACGATGCGCGCCTGGGGATTGACCAGTTGAATCTCGCTGAACACGATGCCGCCCTTGAGCAATGAGGCGGCGTCGAGATCAGCATGGAAATGATCGAAACCGACGAAAACCTCCTCGCCTTCGCGCTCTTTGATCGACAGCCCGTCGACATCAAGCGTCATGGCAAACGGATTGACGCGGATATCCTCGATCGCCACCGGACGATGCAGGGCCTTGCTTGCCTGGCTGATCGCCACGGATTTGGCGACCGGCGGCAGCACGAAGAAACCCAGCAATGCAAAAACGGCAACCAGAATAACGAGCCAGACGGAATAGCGCAGCAGCCGGCGGGTACGGTACGCGTTGACCAGCGAAGACATTAGGGTTTGCCTGCGGGGTTGCTCATCCATGACGTTCTCTCTGTTTTCAGTACTTATCGGGCGATCGTTCAACAATCCTCCGTTGAGGAATTTATCACAATCGATGCCGTCCTACCCGGCAGGCGCGGAAATATCGACCCGCTAACAGAGGATGAGCCGTATGCGGAAAATGCAGCCGGTCAGGCAACGTCAGACTGCGCGCATTGATCCTTGTCAAAATACCGGAAAGAGGAAGCATTTTTCGCATGATTTCGCATGACGCCCCGGCGCTGCACGAAGCCTCAGTCACTCCGCCACGCCGTCATCCCCACTTAGGATGTATGTCGATATGACGCGCACGATGCCCCTAATGTGCTTTCTCTTTCTTTAACAGCGGTAGCAGCATGACTTCAATGCCTTCATCTTGCAGGTTTTCATACTCTTCCAGGCTGGCTTCGCCGCGGATCGGCCGCTCCGGCGCTTCGAGATAATGGATGCGGCGCGCTTCCTCGGCAAATGCGCTGCCGACGTCTTCCGTGTTGGCGATGATCGAGGAAACCATCTGCCGGAATAGCGACATCATGGTTTCGGGCGTCACCGTCACGCTGCCGGACAGCGGCGTACCGGCTGCGCCGCGAACTGCCGCGTGTCCGGCATCCGCACCTGAATCTTTTCTGGAAAAACGGATGGCTGACGGCACCCGACGAATTTGCGTCGAACCGCAATGAGGACAGGCGATCATGTCCTGCGCAAGCTGCGCCTCAAACACTTCCATGGACTGGAACCAGCCTTCAAACGTATGCCCCAGGCCGCAGGTCAAATCAAATACGATCATTGGCAAATAGCGGCAATCACAAAAAAGAGGAAGACAGAAAACGACTTTGTATGTTCATTAAGAGATTTCTTGGAGATTTTTAAACAACTCATCCTTATTTACAACCTGACTAAGATCAAGATAAGCAGCCTGCGACATCCAGGCATAATCCATGACTTTTTTCATATCGACGCTCATGATGTTTTCTCCTGTGCAGAAACTGAAGCGGGTTTGAGGACTTTCAGAATAAATGCTTCCCAATCCATGAAGTGAGGTTCACACATGCCGGAGTTTCCGTACGCGGCATACAGGCCATTGATGGCTCTTTCCACCCAGCCGCCAGCATAGTAAATATTGACGTAACGCCCGAGTACTTCGCCGGTCGCCCGAACGTAAACACGTTGCTCAGCTTTTGAGTAAATATTCTTGATACCCCCAGGGATATATTCATAAACGTATTCACTCACTGGCGTAATATCAACTTCGCGCAAGTATGTACCGTCAGGACGCAGGCTGAGGCGTGACCGCTTTCCACTACTACCAAGTTCTTTACCTTCCATAAACTGATATTTTCCGATGCCTAGCCAGTCTTTATCCGGCCGAATATTTGGGCTTTCAAAACCTTTCACCCCTTCTACAACCCGATAGATGTGCAGCCCGCCTTCCTGCGCACACAGTCGTTTGAGTTTGTGGCGGCCATACACCGCATCGGCCGTGGGAATCAACAGGGCAATCACGATCACCAGCGCTTTGCCCCAATAGGGTTTAACCCGTTTAAGCACTTTCCGGACAACGCGGTAATACAGCCAGGCCAGAAAGAAAATAAGCAGTGCGGCCATTTAAGCGGCCTCTTTGTAAAAGTAAGGATAATTGGCGCTGACATATGGGCCGAAAGCGCCGTTAAATTCATAGGTGTCGTTCCCCGCACCGCCGTTTAATATGTCGGTACCCGCGGTCGATACCGGCGATTTTACGCAAGCGCAGCGCTCCGGTAAAATGGCTCGCCTCACCGCCCGGGTGGTGAAATTGGTAGACACAAGGGACTTGAAAATTGAGCACCGGGAAGCGAAAGCGCCCGCGTGAATCCCCTCAAATTCGGCGAACCCCCTGGTGGAGCATCGGCAATGATGCAACCACCGCGGCAACGCCGAGCCAAGCCCAGCAATGGGAAGGTGTAGAGACTAGACGGGGGGCGCCTGTCGCGCATTGCGCTACGGTGAAGGCATAGTCCAGCGCACGAACGGTTGTGGTTACACGGCCGGCGGCGAAAGCCGAAGTGTGAAGAAAATCCCTCGGCCGCAAGGCTATACGGGTTCGACCCCCGTCCCGGGCACCATAAGACATCACTGACGTACCGGCGATATCACAAAACAGTGAAGTATTGATTTCACCGGATCAGATACGGCGCATGTTATGCGCCATGAGCTATCGGCCGGGCGAGATGTGCCGGAGTGTCAGCCAGGCGGCCGCGTTTCTGATGAACGCATCCCACCGGCCATCGCCGGCCACAGCACATGGCGGTGATCCTTGGCAGGGCTTATCTACTGCGCGCGTGGCGAGTTGGCCCTGCCAGAAACCTCCTGGCTTTCATCCGAACGCTTCCAGTCCGGAATGGAAAAAGGCTGCTTTATAATGGCTGTCACGAAAACCACATAATGACCAGAGAGAAACGCCATGGAAAAAATGCCCAAAATTGCCAGCCTCATGACCGCACTCTTGCTTGCCGCCTGCCAGGCCGGCGTATCCGGTGCGCCACAAACCACAGATAACAGCGGCAACAGTTCAAACAGTAGCAGCAGCAAATGGATACTCGTTGCCGGCAAGGTAAAAGGCAAGCCCCTGAATACCAAAGACGGCAAAATCACCCTCATCCAGGAAAAAGATGCCTTCACGGGCGTTTCCGCCATCAACCACTACCGCGTGCCGGTAAAAATCCACGACGGCCGCATCGAACACACCGAACCACCAACGACTACCCTGATGGCCGGCCCGGCGGAAACCATGCGTCTCGAAAAAGACTACCTGGATGCGATCAGCGTCGTCAAAACCCTTAAACACGAAAGCGACCGGCTCACCATCAGCGGCGACGGCATCGAGCTCCAATTCCGTCCCGCACCCTAAGCCCCGGTTATCCAAACACGCCGAGGCATGAGCAAAGACAAGCTTTCCTCGCACACGCCGATGATGCGCCAGTATCTCGGCATCAAGGCGCAGTATCCCGACCTGTTGCTGCTCTACCGGATGGGCGACTTCTATGAACTGTTCTATGAAGATGCCGAAAAAGCCGCCCACCTGCTCGACATCACGCTGACCACGCGCGGCCAAAGCGCCGGCGCGCCGATCAAGATGGCCGGCGTGCCCTACCACGCGCTTGAGCAATACCTGGCCCGTCTCGTCCGGCTCGGTGAATCGGTCGTCATTTGCGACCAGATTGGCGATCCGGCCACCAGCAAGGGGCCGGTCGAACGCGCCGTCACGCGCATCGTCACGCCCGGCACGCTGACCGACGCCGCCCTGCTCGACGACAAGCGCGACGCCCTGCTGATGGCCGTCAGCACAAACCGCCAACGCGTCGGCCTGGCCTGGCTGAATCTAGCCAGCGGCGAATTTCAAGTCAGCGAAATAGCGCCCGATGCGCTGGCGGCAAGCCTCGAACGTATCCAGCCGGCTGAAATCATCATCCCGGAAAGCCTGCAAGAACCGGCCTTCCTGCAAGCGCTCTCCGCGCCGGCCGCAGCCATTGCCCTCACCCGGCAGCCTGACTGGCATTTCGACAGCGAAGCGGCCACGCGCGACCTATGCGCGCATTTCAAAACCGCCTCGCTCGCCGGCTTCGGCGCAGACGGTTTACGCCCGGCCATCGCCGCCGCCGGCGCCCTGCTGCGCTACGCCCGGACGACGCAGGCGCGCGCCCTGCCGCACGTCCTCTCGCTGAGCGTCGAACGCGACAGCGCCTTTCTCGGCCTCGACGCGGCAACGCGGCGCAATCTGGAACTGACGGAAACCCTGCGCGGCCAGGCATCGCCGACGCTCTTTAGCCTGCTCGATGCCTGCGTCACCTCGATGGGCTCGCGCGCTCTGCGCCACGCCCTGCACCACCCGCTGCGCGACCCGGCGACCCCCGCCGCACGCCATACGGCCATTGCCGCGCTGCTTGACGCAGGCGGCCAGGCCGCACGCGACATCCGCCGCACCCTGCGCGGCTTTGCCGACATTGAACGCATCGCCGGACGCATCGCGCTGATGAGCGCCCGCCCGCGCGACCTTGCCGGCCTGCGCGACAGCCTGCACCGGCTTGCCGAACTACGCGCACCGCTGGCCGCCGAAAGCGCACGCGCCGCCCCATTGCTGCAAACGCTGCATGGCGAACTGCAAACGCCGGAGAGCGCGGCCGACCTGCTTGCCCGCGCCATCTGCCCAGAACCGGCGGCACTGCTGCGGGACGGCGGCGTTATCGCCAGCGGTTACGACGCCGAGCTGGACGAACTGCGTGGGATCAACGACCACTGCGGCGCCTACCTCATCGAACTGGAAACGCGCGAACGCGAGCGCACCGGCATCGCCAGCCTCAAGGTCGAATACAACCGCGTGCATGGCTTCTACATCGAAATTACGCACGCCAACGCCGGCAAGGTGCCGGACGATTACCGCCGCCGCCAGACGCTGAAAAATGCCGAGCGCTACATCACGCCGGAACTCAAGGCGTTCGAGGATAAAGCCCTGTCGGCGCAGGAACGCGCGCTCGCGCGCGAAAAGCAGCTCTACGAAGCGATTCTGACCACCCTACAGGCCGATCTGCCGCGCCTGCAAGGCATCGCCCGTGCCGTTGCCCACCTCGACCTGCTTGCCGCGCTGGCCGAAACCGCGCACACCTACGATTACTGCCGCCCGGAATTCTCATCCGAGCCGGGGCTGCACATCGAAGGCGGACGCCACCCGGTCGTCGAAAACGAGCTGCCCGGCGGCGAAACCTTCATCGCCAACGACACGCACCTGACCGACGCTCGCCGCCTGCTGCTCATCACCGGCCCCAACATGGGCGGCAAATCGACCTACATGCGGCAAACCGCGCTGATCGCGCTGATGGCGCACATCGGCAGCTTCGTGCCCGCCCGGCGCGCCGTCATCGGCCCGCTCGACCAGATTTTTACCCGTATCGGCGCTGCCGACGACCTCGCCTCCGGCCGCTCGACCTTCATGGTCGAAATGACCGAATCGGCGGCCATCCTGCATCACGCCACCGCCAACAGCCTGGTGCTGATGGACGAAGTCGGGCGCGGCACCTCGACCTTCGACGGCATGGCGCTGGCCTTTGCCATCTGCCGGCATCTCATCGAAAAAAACCGCGCGCTGACGCTATTCGCCACACACTATTTCGAGCTGACGCTGCTCGCCGGCGAATACCCGGAACTGGCCAATGTCCACCTCGGCGCCATCGAACACGGCGACAAAATCGTCTTCCTGCACGCCGTCGAAGAAGGCCCCGCCAGCCAGAGCTACGGCATCCAGGTCGCCGCGCTGGCCGGCATTCCCGCGCCGGTCGTCAAAGCGGCGAAACAGCAATTGCGCGAATTTGAACAACGCACTGCGATCAACCCGCTGCAACCTGACCTATTCGCCGCCTTGCCCGAACACGCGCCGCCCGCCGCCGTAGAATTACCGCCGCCCCCGCCTTCGCCGCCGCCCGCCCTGCTTCGTTTACGCACTCTCGACCCGGACAGCCTCACCCCCCGGCAAGCGCTCGACCTGCTCTACGAACTGAAAAAACTGGCGTAATAGGCAAATTTCATGCCCCCTTCATTTCTTGCTGAAATAATTTTTTATAAACCGTAACTTACGCTCATTTTTAGCCCGATAGCACCGCAAATGCTGCTTCAAATCGCCAAATTGCTCCTCCAGCAGAATACGCGAACCTCAAAGATGAAAAAGGCCGTCTGCAAGAGAAACTTCCACAAAATTAAAACGCAATTTCAGCACAGCCAAATGGGGAAAAACCTTCGTACATATAGGTTTCAAAAAGGTTTCAAAAATTCGCACAGCAGTAGTCTGCTTGAATTTTATTGGGATGCTTGGTATACAAAGGGGCGTCTAATCATAATCTTATTGCAGTATCCAACTTAAGAGAGGTATCCAAAAATGCGTATTTCCCAATGTACTCTTGTCGTTTTGTCTGCTTTTGCCTTACTGACTGTGACTGCCTGCCAAAAAGAACCCGAACCGACTCCGCCCCCTCAGGCGCAGGAGCAAGCTCCCAACCCTCATCCCGCCCCACCTGCTCCGCCAGCGCCTACACCCAACCCTCAGCCCGCTCCACCTGCTCCGCCAGCACCTACTCCCGAGCCCCCTTCCAGCCCCAGCCTGATCCGCGAGCCGGCTGCCCCGCAACAGCAGCAAGACCCGGCCGCGCAGGCCATCCAGTCCAAACCGTTTGGCGAAGGGGGCACCCTGGCCTTAACTAAAGTAAAGGTGGTCGGCCAGATTCTGAATGTGGAATTTATGTTTACACCGGCTAAAAATGAAAACGGCGGCTATAAATACACGATCGCGCGTACCGGCAAGGTTGCCGATTTTGCCTATATCGACGAAAGCACCAGCAAGCGCATCAGCCTGCTGCAAGACGAAAACGGCAAATATATGGTTGACCCCTCTCCCCAAGGCAAGGATATAAGCTTATCAGGCAATTCACCCAGAATCGTCGCGCTCAAATTCCCAGCCCCGGCCGCCACAACGCCCACCATCACCATCGATTTCCCCGGTGCCGGCTCGTTTGATTCGGTGCCAGTGAGCCGCTGATTTTCCACTTGGTGAGGTGCAGGCTGCTTAGGGCGGTCTGCACACCGCTCCAGTAGAGATTGTTTTATGAAAACATTGCGTTTCCTTACTTGTGTTGCGGCGCTTTCTGCCTTGTGTGCCTGCGGACAGGAACCCGAACCTGCCAAGCCGCAAAGTCAGGCTGCTACCGCCAGCACGACTGTAATACCGCAAACCCAGCCTAATGCCTCGGCACCTGTTCCCGAACAGGCACCCGCTGCTGCTCCTGCTGAGTCGGTTTCTTCCACCCTGTCGGCACAGGGTAACAACCTTTCTACCCAAGGAAGCAGTCTGTCGGCACAGGGCGGCAACCTTTCTACCCAAGAAAGCGGCTTGTCGGCACAGGGCAACAACCTTTCTAGCCAAGGAAGCAGCTTGTCGGCACAGGGCAGCAGCTTGAGCGGCACGGAAACAGGCTTCAACATCCAGATCAATTTATCGTCGGATGTATTATTTGATTTCGACAAAGCCGAACTCAAACCCGAAGCCGATGCCGAACTGCAAAAAGCCGCCGATGTCATCCGTCAAAAAGGCAAAGGGCTGATTCTGATTATCGGCTATACCGACAGCAAAGGCTCTGATGCTTACAACCAACGCTTGTCTTTAGCACGTGCACAGGCAGTAAAAAACTGGTTTGAAGCGAAAGGCCTGAATCAGAATTATCAAGTCAAAGGCCAAGGTGCGACCAACCCCGTTGCGCCCAATACCCACCCCGACGGCAGCGATAATCCGGAAGGCCGTGCCAAAAACCGACGTGTGGAGATTATTGTCAATAAAACCACGCAGCTGGGCGGTTAAGGTTCCGCCTTTGTTTAAACAATAAGAGGCCGTCTGAGAGCAAAAAATCTTTCAGACGGCCTTTTTGCACCTGCAAATATTAAGACTCATATCGGGTGTGGTAGCCCGGGTTTTCTTCGGAGCGCAATTGGTTGGGTAACTGGCGGTCGGTGGTGATGTCCTACTACGGTTTGCTAAATCAGCTTACAAACTTCGTAGGGATTTTCCACGTAACGCAGCGCATTTCTGGCACCAAAGCGGATAGCGCTCCGTTTGAACACGGCTCCCAGCGCGCCCACATCCACCCGCAAACGCTGTACTTCAGGCAGCTTGGCACTGGCAATATCCAGCCTGATCAGCCCGGAGGTGAAATACAGGCGTTTATTGGTGAGCGCATAATCAATGCGGTACCCGTTGAAAAAGCAGTAAACCGGCGAAAATATTGCGTACCACACCAGAGCCAGATGAAAAAGTATGAAGAAATTCAGGCGTAATGGACAAAACAAGTGTTTTTAGGGCGGAGTTTTTGCAAAATAATCTTTTACAAACCGCAACTTACTCTCCTTTTTCAAGCCGCTCCAGCCCACGTAAAATGGGCTTCTCCAGCCAGGCAGGCTGGGAACCCGCGTGGGATAAGGGTTTCCGAAGCACTTGCCCGCAAACGCCCGATTGGCGAGGGTTTTAGAGACACCCAGCCTGAAATGCCCAAGGGACGAGGGTTCCGGCGGGCGGTATTTTGACGTTTTGCCGTCGATCAACCTGTGGGGGCTCCGGCTCAGCAGGCGCTGGCGGCGGTTCCTACTCAGCGGATGCGCAGGCAGCGGCCTTGTGGTGAGTGCGCCCCAGCGCTTCAGGAATATGGGCGGCGTAGCAGTGCAGGTGCAGGCGTCGGCAGCCGTATGGCTAAAACGCCCGCTGGACGTGGGCTGGCGAGCAGGCACCCGGGAAACGCCCAAAAGACGTGGGCCTTCGGCCTGTCGTTGCGGCCGGACACTGCAATCGTTCAGCACGCAGCCGCCAGCCACTACACACACTCAACGCCCTCAGTACATTCTCTCCAGCGCTTGACGCTCCGTCTTTCGCCCCATTACCCCACCGCTCCAGCCCGCGTAAAACGGGCTTCTCCAGCCAGGCAGGCTGGGAACCCGCGTGGAATAAGGGTTTCCAGGGTGCCTACCCGCAAACTCCCGATTGGCGGGCGTTCCAGCGCCACCCCACCTAAAACGCCCTAGAGATGCGGGCTGCGACGCCGCCCTATCTGAAATGCCCTAGGGATGGGGACTTCGGAGACACCCCGCCTGAAACGTCCAAAAGACGCGGGCTTCCGGCCGGTCATTGAAGCGTTCAACCCACCGCGCGCACTCGACACTTCCTGCGCATTTCCTTCAGCGCCTACTGCACACACTCAACGCCCTTAGCGCATTTTCTCCAGCGCTTGCCGGGCTTTGCGCACCGCTTCAGCATTTTCTGCATTTTTTGTCTGTGCAGCCGCCTTCTCGAACCATTCGCGTGCCTTGGCGTCATTCTGCGCGACGCCCTGACCATATTCGTACATCACGCCAAGGTTGGATTGCGCGCCCGCATTCCCCTGAGCGGCGGCTTTTTCCCACCATTCGCGCGCTTTGCTGTAATCCTGCGCAACGCCTCGGCCACGGTAATACATCACGCCCAGGTTGGTTTGTGCCTCTACAAACCCCTGCGCAGCCGCTTTCTCGAACCAGTCCTGCGCCTTGGCGTAATCCTGGGCAGCACCGTGACCATCGTGATACATCACGCCGAGGTTGTGTTGTGCTTCTGCATGCCCCTGAACGGCCGCCTTCTCCCACCATTCGCGCGCCTGGGCATAATCCTGCGCAACGCCGTAACCATCGTGATACATCACGCCAAGGTTGTATTGTGCTTGGGCATTCCCCTGCGCGGCCGCCTTCTCCCACCACTCCCGCGCCTTGGCATAACTCTGCGTGACGCCTTGACCATTTTTATGCATCACGCCAAGGTTGAATTGGGCCTCTGCCAGCCCCTGCGTAGCGGCTTTTTCCAGCCATTTACGCGCCTTAGCATAATCCTGCGCGACACCGCGGCCATTTTTATACATCAACCCAAGGCTAAATTGGGCATTCGCATTTCCCTGCGCAGCGGCTTTTTCCAGCCATTCGCGTGCTTTAGCGTAATCCTGCGCGACACCACGGCCACGGTAATACATCACACCAAGGCTGTACTGCGCCCAGGCATCGCCACGTTCCGCCCAGGGGCGCAGCAATTGCACGGCTTGGGCCTCATTGCCTTGCAGAACCGCCTGCGCCGCCTCTCGCCGTGTTCCCTCAGGCATCTGCGCCAGCGCCAAACTGGCGGACAGAAGCAGGCAGACACCCAGCAAAAGCTTTTTCATCGTTTGATCTCCCTTTGTGTGATTCACAGTGTTGTGCGAATGAACCACAGCGCACCTCAATCCGCACTCACTCAACGCTCCCAGTGTATTTTCTCCAGCATCCGCCGGGCTTTGCGCACCGCTGCAGCATTTTCCACATCTTCCACATTTTCTGTCTGTGCAGCCGCCTTCTCCAACCATTCGCGTGCCTTGGCGTAATCTTGTACGCCGCCTCGACCACTTTTATACATCCATCCCAGGTTGTACTGCGCCTTTGCCAGCCCTTGGGTGGCTGCTTGTCCGTACCATTTACGCGCCTTGGCATAATCCTGTGCAACACCTCGGCCATAGTGATACATCCAGCCCAGGTTGTACTGCGCCTCTGCATCCCCCTGGGTGGCAGCCTTCTCCCAACGTTCGCGCATCTGGGCGTAATTCTGCGCGATACCTTGTCCATAGGAATACACCCAGTTAAGAAAGGCTTGTGCTTCGGCATCGCCACGTTCCGCCCAAGGGCGCAGCAATCGCACGGCCTGTTCGTAATTCCCTTGTTGAATCGCCAGCAGCGCCTCTTGCCATGTTTTCTCGGGCATCTGCGCCAGCGCCAGCGTGGCGGACAAAAGCAGGCAGACGCCCAGCAAAAGCTTTTTCATCGTTTAGCCTCCCTTGATTCATGGTGTCGTGTGAATGAAGGTATGGCGCATTATATCTAGCGGCTATTTGCCGCGCGTACTCAACGTCCTTGACGCATTTTCTCCAGTGCCTGCCGCGCTCGGCGCACCGCTTTTCGCCCCATCGTCACCCCTCCAGCCTGCGTAAAACGGGCATTTCCAGCTAGGCAGGCCGGGAACCCGCGTGGAATAAGGGCTTCCAGGGCACCTGCCCTCAAACGCCCGATTGACGCGGGTTACAGCGCTGCCTTATCTGAAACGCCCTAGGGACGTGGGCTTCCGGCGAGCGGTCTTGAGCGTTTTGCCGTCGATCAACCTAGGTGCGGAGGCAGTGGCTCCGACTTAATGGGTGCAAGTAGCAGCATACGCATGGCTGAAACGTCTGCTGGGAGTGGGCTGGCGGGCATGCACCCCGAAAATGCCCACTGGATGCGGGCTTACGGCCGGTCATTGCGGCCAATTACTGCGGGCGTCCAGCCCGCCGCGCGCACTCAACGCCTTTGGCGCATCTCCTCCAGCGCCTGCTGGGCTTTGCGCACCCCTTCAGAATTTTCTGGCTGCGCAGCCGCCTGCTCGAACCATTCCCGCGCCTTGAACAAATCCTTGGCAACGCCTCTGCCATCGCGATACATCACGCCAAGGTTGTATTGTGCCTCTGAAAACCCCTGAGCAGCCGCTTTTTCCCACCATTCCCGCGCTTTGGCATAATCCTTGGCAACGCCTCTGCCATCGCGATACATCACGCCAAGGTTGTATTGTGACTCTGCATCCCCTTGGGCAGCCGCTTTCTCCCACCATTTGCGTGCCTTGACGTAATCCTGCACAACGCCTCGACCATCGTGATACATCCAGCCAAGACTGGATTGTGCCATCACACTTCCCTGCGCTGCGGCTTTCTCCCACCATTCGCATGCCTTGGCAGAGTCCTGTGCAACACCTTGACCACTCTCATACATTATGCCAAGGCTAAATTGTGCTTGGGCAAACCCCAGGGCAGCTGCTTTTTCCCACCATTCCCGCGCCTTGGCGTCATCCTGCGCGCCGCCTCGACCATTTTTATACATCCAGCCCAGGTTGTTCTGCGCCCCTGCATCCCCTTGGGCAGCCGCCTTTTCCCACCATTCCCGCGCCTTGGCATCATCCTGTTCGACACCTCGGCCACTGCGATACATCACGCCAAGGTTGTATTGCGCATCCACACTCCCCTGCGCGGCAGCTTTCTCCCACCATTCCCGCGCCTGGGCGTCATTCTGCGCAACGCCTAGGCCATGATAATGCATCACACCAAGGCCGTATTGCCCCCGGGCATCACCACGTTCCGCCCAAGGGCGCAGTAATTGCACGGCCTGTGTGAAATTGCCTTGTTGAATCGCCAGCTTCGCCTCTTGCCATGTTTTCTCAGGCATTTGCGCTAGCGCCAGCGTGGCGGACAGAAATAGACAGACGCCCAGTAAAAGCTTTTTCATCGTTTGGTCTCTCTTTGATTGATTCATGGTGTTGAACGAGCGAAGGTATGGCGAATGCACGGTGCATTATCCAGCGTTCGCCTGCTGCACTCAACGTCCTTGGCGCATTCTCTCCAGCGCCTGCCGGGCTTTGCGCACCGCACCATCGTCACCCCTCTAGCCCGCGTAAAACGGGCATTTCCAGCTAGGCAGGCCGGGAACCCGCGTGGGATAAGGGCTTCCGGGGCGCCTACCCACAAACGCCCAATTGACGCGGATTTCAGAGATACCCTGCCTGGAATGCCCTTGGGACGCAGGCTGCGACACCACTTTATCTGAAATGCCCAAAAGACACGGGCTTCCGGCCGGACGTTACGGCCGCTCATTGCAAGGTTCAGCACGCGGCCGCCAGCCACTACACACACTCAACGCCTTCAGCGCATCTCCTCCAGCGCCTGCCGGGCTTTGCGCACCGCTTCAGCATTTTCTACGTTTTCTGTCTGCGCAGCGGCTTTTTCCAACCACTCGCGTGCCTTGGCATCATTCTGTGCGCCTCCTCGGCCATCGCGATACATCACGCCAAGGTTATATTGCGCCCCTGCATTTCCCTGGGCAGCGGCTTGTTCATACCATTCGCGCGCCTTGGTGTCATTCTGCGCGACGCCTCGGCCATCGTGATACATCAAACCAAGGTTGTACTGCGCCCCTGCCTCCCCCTGAGCAGCCGCTTTCTCCCACCATTCGCGCGCCTTAGCGTAATCCTGCGCGACGCCTTGACCATCACGATACATTACGCCAAGGTTGTTCTGCGCCCCTGTATCCCCCTGAGCAGCCGCCCGCTCGTACCATTCGCGCGCCTTAGCGTAATCCTGCGCGACGCCTTGACCATTGTCATACATCATGCCAAGGTTGAACTGTGCTTGGGCATACCCTTGGACGGCGGCTTTCTCCCACCATTCGCGCGCCTTAGCGTAATCTTGCTCAACGCTGCGGCCACGGTCATACATCAGACCAAGGTTGTTCTGGGCTCCTGCATGTCCCTGGGCGGCGGCTTGCTCCCACCATTCACGTGCCTTGGCCTCATTCTGCGCGACGCCGTGACCATTGCTATACATCAAGCCAAGGTTAAATTGTGCCTCTACAAGCCCCTGAGCGGCGGCGTTCTCCCACCATTTCTGCGCCTGGGCGTAATCCTGCGCGACGCCTCCTCGGCCATCTTTATACATCAGGCCAAGGTTGTATTGTGCTTTGGCATGCCCCTGCGCAGCCGCCTGCTCGTACCATTCGCGCGCCTTGACATAATCCTGCGTAACGCCTTGGCCATCGTGATACATTGAGCCAAGGTTGGTTTGTGCCTCTACAAACCCTGAGCAGCCGCTTTCTCCATCCATTCGCGCGCCTTGACGTCATTCTGCGCGACGCCTCGGCCATCGCGATACATCACGCCAAGGTTGTACTGCGCTCCCGCATCCCCCTGAGTGGCCGCTTCCTCCCACCATTTGTGAGCCTCGGCATAATTCTGGGTGACGCCTTGACCGGTGTAATACCTTACGCCAAGGCTAAATTGGGCATTTACATGCCCCTGCGCGGCCGCTTTTTCCATCCATTCGCGCGCCTTGGCGTCATTCTGCGCAACGCCTTGACCATATTCGTACATCACGCCAAGGCTAAATTGCGCATTCACGTCTCCCTGAGCCGCGGCTTTCTCCCACCATTTCTGCGCCTGGGCGTAATCCTGCATGACGCCTTGACCGTGAAAACACATTACGCCAAGGCTAAATTGAGCATTTGCATCTCCCCGAGCGGCCGCTTTCTCCCACCATTTCTGCGCCTGGGCGTAATCCTGCGTAATGCCTTGGCCATGAAAAAACATCACGCCAAGTCTGTACTGCGCCCAGGCATCGCCACGCTCCGCCCAAGGTTGCAGCAATTGCACAGCCTGGGTGTAATTGCCTTGTTGAATCGCCTGCGCCACCTCTTGCCGTGTTTCCTCGGGCATCTGCACCACCTCTTGCCGTGTTTTCTCTGGCATTTGTGCCAGCCCCAAACTGGTAGACAGAAACAGCCAGACGCCCAGTAAAAACTTTTTCATCGTTTGATCTCCCTTTGATTGATTCACGGTGTTGTGCGAATGAAGGTACGGCGCATTATATCTAGCGGCTATTTGCCGCGCGTACTCAACGTCCTTGACGCATTTTCTCTAGCGCCTGCCGCGCTCGGCGTTCCATCTTTTGCCCCATTACCCCGCCCCTCTAGCCCGCGTAAAACGGGCTTCTCCGGCCAGGCAGACCGGGAACCCGCGTGGAATAAGGGCTTCCGGGATGCCTGCCCGCAAACGCCCAATTGGCGCGGGTTACAGCGCCGCCCAGTCTGAAATGCCCAAAAGACGCGGGGTTCCGGCCGGCCATTGCGGCCTGCCACTGCAAGCATTCAGCCCACGGCCGTTAGCCGCCGCCGCGCTTCGTACAGGCAGACGCCGGCGGCGACGGAGACATTGAGGCTTTGCACCGAGCCAAGCATGGGAATGGTGACGAGCTGGTCGCAGGTCTCGCGCGTCAGGCGGCGCAGGCCGACGCCCTCGGCGCCCAGCGCCCAGGCTGTGCCCGCCGGCCATTGCGCGCTGTAAAGATCTTCCTGTCCTTCGGCATCGGCGCCAATCACCCAGATGCCGCGTTCCTGAAGTTCGCGCAGCGTGCGGGCGAGATTGGTCACGGTGATATAGGGCACGCTTTCCGCCGCGCCGCTGGCGACTTTGATAGCCGCCTGCGTCAGCCCGGCGGCGCGGTCCTTGGGGGCAATGACGGCATGCGCGCCGACGGCATCGGCCACGCGCAGGCAAGCGCCCAGGTTGTGCGGGTCCTGAATGCCGTCGAGGATAAGCAGAAAGGCGGGTTCTTCGAGCGTATCGAGAACGTCGTCGAGCGCCACCGGCCGCCGCTGGCCAAGGACGCGGGCGACGACGCCCTGATGGCGCATCCGTCCGCCGGCCATGCCGTCGAGCCGCTTGCCGTCGACCGCCATGACGCGCACGCCGTGCAATTCGGCATGACGCAGGAGGTCGCGCATGCGGGCGTCACGCCGCTCGCCGTCGATGAAGATTTCAAGAATGGCCTCCGGCTGGTGCCGCAGTTTGGCGATGACGGCATGGAAGCCGTGAATGAAGCCGGCAGCGGTCGATGCGGGTGCGCCGGAATGCGAAGACTGACTCATAAAAATTCAATCCTCCGTTCAGTGCTTTGCGGATTTCCCGGAGCGGCGCGTTGTGCCGGCAGACGTGCGTCCGGATCGGCCGGGCGAAGCTTTTTTCGGCGCCCTTTCTGATGCTTTTCCTGATGCCTTGCGCGCTGTCTTTTGCGCTGTTTTTTGCGCTGCCTTTTTCACCTTTTTCGCTTCTTTCGCCTTTTTTCCGGTGGTCTTTTCCGAACGCTGCGGCGCGCCCGATTCAGCCGCCGGCCATTCGGATGGGGCGGGTGGAGCAATCTGGGCGGCTTCGTCGGCGTCGGCCAGGACAAAATCAATACGCCCGCTTTCCAGATCGGCGCGCACCAGCTTGACGCAGAGGCGGTCGCCAAGCCGGAAACGCCGGCCGGTGCGTTCGCCCAGCATTTCATGGCGCACCGGGTCGAACTGGAAGTAGTCCTCGCCCAGCTCGGATACATGCACCAGCCCTTCGACATACACCGCATCAAGCGTCACGAACACGCCAAAGGGCACGACCGAGGCGATCGTTCCGACAAAAACTTCGCCGATGCGCTCGCGCATGTAGTAGCACTTAAGCCAGTTCGTCACATCGCGCGTCGCCTCGTCGGCGCGCCGCTCGGTCATCGAACAGTGCAGGCCGATGTCGTCCCACTTGCCGGGCCGGTACGTCGCGCCCGCGAGCAGCGCCTTGATCGCCCGATGCACAAGCAGGTCGGGATAGCGCCGGATCGGTGAAGTGAAGTGCGTGTAGTGCTCGTAGGACAGGCCGAAGTGGCCGACGTTGTCCGGGCTATACACCGCCTGCCGCAGCGAGCGCAGCATCGCCGTTTGCAGGAGCGCGGCATCCGGGCGGGATTTGACCGTTTCCATCAGCGCCGCATAATCCTTGGCAGCCGGATGCGCGCCGCCCGACAGGCTGAGGCCAAATTCCTTGAGAAAAGCGCGCAGTTGTTCGAGTTTTTCCGGCGTCGGCCCTTCATGCACGCGGTACAGGCACGGATGACGGTGCTTTTCGAGGAAATCGGCGGCGCACACGTTGGCCGCCAGCATGCATTCTTCGATGAGCCGGTGCGCGTCGTTACGCTCGACCGGCACGATATTCTCGATTTTCCCCTGGTCGTTGAACAGCATCATCGTTTCCACCGTCTCAAAATCGATCGCGCCGCGTTTGCGCCGCGCTTTGAGCAGGAGGCCGAACAGCGTATATAAAGCCCGCAGCGAGGGTTGCACCGGCGGCGGAATGGCCTGACCGGACGCCGCCGGGTCTGTCGCTGCATCTGCCGCCGGGTCTGCTGCGGCGCCGGACAGCCACGCCCAGACCTGCGTGTAGGTCAGCCGCGCCGCCGAACGGAACACGGCCGGATAAAAAGCATACGCCTTGACAAGGCCGCCAGCGCTGATCTCCATGTCGCAGACCATCGCCAGCCGATCGGCCTCGGGATTAAGCGAGCACAGGCCGTTGGACAGCTTTTCCGGCAGCATGGGAATGACGCGACGCGGGAAATACACCGAATTGCCGCGCGCAAATGCCTCACGGTCGAGCGCCGCGCCCGGCCGCACGTAATGGCTGACGTCGGCAATCGCCACCACCAGCCGCCAGCCGCGCCCTTTTTTCTCGGCGAAAACGGCGTCGTCGAAATCCTTGGCCGTTTCGCCGTCAATCGTCACCAGCGGCAGATCGCGCAGGTCGCATCGTCCGTCCAGATCGGCTTTTCTGACTTTGGCCGGCAAGGCGCGGGCTTCCTTGACGGCTTCGGGCGAAAATTCAAAAGGCAGCTCATGCTTGCGCAGGGCGATTTCGATTTCCATGCCGGGGTCGGCGTAATTGCCGAGAACTTCGACAACACGGCCGATCGGCTGCGAATGCCGCGTCGGCTGCTCGATGATTTCGACCATCACCACCTGGCCTGCTGTGGGCTGGAGCCGTTTGCCGGCCTGTTTGCCAGCCTTTTGATCGGCAACGATGAGGATGTCCTGGTGAATTCGCCGGTTTTCGGGCGCCACCAGCATGATGCCGTGCTCGACCAGCACGCGCCCGACAATCCGGCTGTTGGCGCGCTCGGTGACTTCGACGATCGCCGCCTCGCGCCGCCCCTTGCGATCGATGCCGGTCACGCGCACCAGCGCCCGGTCCCGGTGCAGTACCTTGGTCATCTGCTTGGCATCGAGAAAAAGATCGTCGCTGCCATCGTCCGGGATGAAGAAGCCATAGCCGTCCGGATGCCCCTCGACCCGCCCGGCAATGAGGCTGGCGCGTTCCGGCAGGATGTACGCCCCCTTGCGGTTGCGCATCAATTGCGCCTCGCGCTCCATCGCCGCCAGACGGCGCACGAATGGCTCGCGCTCGGCCTTGCGCACATCGAGCAGGTCGCAAAGAAAATCCAGACTGACCGGCCGGCCTTGCTCGGTCAGCGTCTGCACGATGTATTCGCGGGAAGGCAGCGGCAGCTCATATTTCGCCATTTCACGCTGGAAAAACGGGTCGTTTTTTCTGATTTTTGAAAGCTTTCTTATTGACATTTGAGTTCATTCCCTTAGAATGCGGCCTTCGCTTCGTCGTTATGCAGGCCCAGGTGGCGAAATTGGTAGACGCGCTAGGTTCAGGTCCTAGTGGTGGCAACACTGTGGGGGTTCGAGTCCCTTCCTGGGCACCAGGCAACATTAAACGCTGATTGCCCCGCGCCGTCAATTAAAACAAAGACTTACACACCAGGCGCAACACAGCCGCATGGGCAACGCAAAAACTCCGGCTCTCCTCGCACAACCCGCGGCATTCTATCCGCTCTCCTCCCATTCGGGAGTTCTCACGTAACCTGCGGCAAGCCGTCCCTTCTGCCCATTTCATCCCCCTTTCAAATAGTTCAACAGCGCTTCGCTTGTTTTCTTTCCGGGTGGCGAAGCCGCGCCGCAGCCCGGCAGCATTGCAGCACGTTTTGCAGCATGTTCCAAGTATGCCGGTTGCTCATACGCGCCTTGCATCGCACTCAGGGGCGCTGCCACCATGCGCGCACCCGTCCGGCGCATCGAAAACCAACAAATCGCAAGACCTGATCATCCTTGATCACCCTAAAGCCAGATGCAGGAGAAACAATAAAAAAGCGCGCGGGGATCAGCATCATGCTGCCAAACCCCGCGCGCCGGTTGCGGATGCGAAATTCCGATCCTCACATCCGGGCGTTCAGCCCTGTGCGGCAAACGCATCCAGGACGCGCGCCGAATACGCCACAGCGGCACCGGCATTCATCGCCACCGCAACGCCCAGCGCTTCGGCAATCTCCTCGCGGCTGACGCCCAGTTTGGCGGCCTCCGCCACATGCATGGTGATACAGCCGTCACAGCGCGTGGTCACAGCCACGGCCAGCGCAATCAATTCGCGCGTTTTTGCGTCGAGATGCTGCGTCTTCTTGCCCGCACCAGCGAGCGCCTGGTAGCCAGCAACGGTATCCGGCGAAAGTTTGCCCAGTTCGCCCACGCGCGCCATCAGTTCCTTGCGGTACTCATTCCAGTTTTCCATCAATGTCTCCTTTCATCATTATTCAAAAGTTTTCCGGAAAGCGCCGAAAAACCCATGCAACCACCTCCGGACGCAGACAGCCCGCCACAGAACCTGAGATAAAAAACATACGCAATCCCAAAAACCGGGCAATTGCATCCGCCCTTCAACCGGAGGGCACAGCAAAACCACCGCCTAAATGCGCGCCATCGGCAAGTTGCAACGGCATTGAGATTCCAGGCAGCAAAAAGTTCCCGGAAGCATCTCGGACACAACGTTCATCCGGCCAACACCCATAAATCGGACATTACCGCTATTGAGGCACTAACGACTCTTTCCAATACCACCCCATTGACAAAACAAACCGCCGCACTGAATGATCTGTCATTCAGGCGGCGATTTTGTCAGCGCTTTCGGAACGGGGCGCCACCGTCTCCACAACCCGTCATCCTTGAGCCTTGCTTCATTCCGGAACGATGGGAGAGGCATCGTTCCGGATGTGCCAGGCTCAATGGGTGGCGATCACCGGAACCCAGGTCCTCTGATCAGCCTCCGGCAGCGTACTCTGACCAGCGGCCGGGACGGCAAAGGTCGCCATGGCATTGACCAACTGGCTGACACCGTTGGCAGCAGCACCCGCCTGCACCTTTGCCTTGACAGCGGCAACATCCCAGCTCGTGCCGTCGGCAAACTTGATCTGGTCGACTGCGTAGGACGAGATACCGTCCTGACTGAAGTAGTACGCAACACGCAGGCTGTCGTCCGTTCCATTTAGACTAAGCATGAGATCATCATCAGAACGTGTGAGCGTCACCTTTTCCGCCGTGATGCCCGCGCCCAGTTCGATAACGTCCGGATTTACACCCAGTGCATCATTGTCATCGTTGTAGATCGTATCTTGGTCGGAACCAATACCAAAACGATAGGTATCGGCGCCATCACCACCACAGAGATAGTCTCTCCCGGTACCGCCATCAAGCACATCATTGCCAGCATTTCCATAGAGGCTGTCGCCGTCTGCTTCACCAAAGAGCATGTCGTCACCCTCACCTCCGCCGACGCTGTCATAACCAGCCCCTCCGTAAAGCCAATCATTGCCGGCTTCGCCCAAAAGAAGGTCTATGCCGTCTCCGCCTAGGAGTGTATCGTCTCCATCATTACCATACAGCTTATCGTTTCCGTCATGACCATACAGCTTATCGTTCCCTAAACCACCATTGAGTATGTCATCCCCTGTATTACCATGAAGCTCTTTGTCTTTAACATCCATACTGGCTCGAATTACCTGTTTGACTTTGGCGATATCCCAGATTGTTCCATCGGCAAACTTTATGAATTCGATGGCATAGGACGTGTTACCACCATTTAAGAGGTATTTGTCGACTCGCAGACTGTCCTGCGTACCATTCAAGCTGAGCATGAGATCATCACCGGAACGGTTAAGCGTCACCCTGTCCGGTGTAATACCCGCACCCAGTTCAAGAACGTCCTGGGCCACACCCAGTGCATCATCATCGCCATTGCTGATCGTGTCCTGACCAGAACCGACGCCGAAACGGTAAGTGTCTGCGCCATTGCCACCCACAAGGGTGTCGTTGCCTGTCCCACCTTCCAGTGTGTCATTGCCGTCTCCACCGCTAAGTTCATCGTTGTCTTGCCCTCCGTAGAGAAAGTCTTCTCCAGCTTCGCCGTAGAGCGTGTCGTTGCCTGCCCCGCCTTCTAGGGTGTCGTTACCATTTCTGCCTTCAAGGATATCATCACCCGCACCACCATTTAGATAGTCGTCTCCAGCATAACCGTAGAGTTCGTTGTTGCCCTCCGTACCAATCAGAACCTGCCGTTTGACCTCTTCGATATCCCAGACCGTGCCATCGGCAAATTTGATCCATTCGATTGCATCGGACGACACATCGTCTTGATAAAAGTAGTTCCAAACACGCAGACTGTCGTTCGTTCCGTTCAGATTGAACATGAGACCATCATCGGAACGTGTAAGCGTCACTTTGTCCGCTGTGATGCCTACACCTAGTTCGATGACATCCTGGTTCGTACCTGGAGCGTCGTTGTTATCTCCATTGCAGATCGTGTCTTGACCGGAACCAATGCCGAAGCGGTAGGTATTCGCGCCGTTACCGCCGAAAAGCAAGTCGTTGCCTTCTCCACCTTCAAGGGTGTCATTGCCGTCCTCACCGTAAAGCGTATCGTCACCTGTACCGCCCAAAAGTACGTCGGCTCCACCATCGCCGTAGAGTATGTCGCTACCTGCTCTGCCCTCAAGTGTGTCGCCACCAGCATAGCCATAGAGAGTATCATTGCCCGCAGTACTGATCTGAACCCGCCGTTTGACTTCTTCGATGTCCCAGCTCGTACCGTCGGCAAATTTAATCCATTCGATCGCCCCGTACAGCGCGTCGTGCTGATAAAAGTAGTACGCAACACGTAGGCTGTCATTCGTTCCGACCAGGCTGACGATAAGATCATAGTATTCACGGGTCAGGCGGACTTTGTCCGGCGTAATACCCGTACCCAGTTCAAGAACATCCGGATTCTCACCTAATGCGTCATTATCGGTGTTGCTGATCGCATCCTGACCGGAGCCAATGCCGAAGCGGTAGGTATCCGCACCATTGCCGCCACTAAGGAAGTCGTTCCCCTCTCCGCCTTCAAGGGTGTCGTCGCCGTCTCCGCCGTTGAGATCATCGTTGCCTTGTCCTCCGTAGAGAAGGTCTTCTCCAGCTTCACCATAGAGCGTATCGTTACCTTCTTCACCATCCAAGGTGTCTTCACCTGAATCGCCATAAATCCGATCATTTCCTGCGCCACCAGCGATTGAATCATTAAACTCCAGCGCGTACAAAACATCATCGTGAGGAGTTGCAATAAATGAAATACGTCGCCGAATATCATGGAGAGATAATGGGGCATCTATCTTATTTTCAAACAGTATTTTTTCTATTGCCCAAGCACTACCCGATACAAAGTGGTTTTTAACAGTTATAACATCATTTGAAAGATTATTTAGAATAATTAAGTCATTCCCTTTCTTACTAAAAACCAGATCTTTCAATGAAACGTCAGACTTAAAGAGAATACTGTCTTGATTATCAGGCGTATGGTCCATATCATAAATAACATCTTGTCCATCACCCTTAGCAAAAACATAAGTATCATTGCCATAGCCAAATAGATAGAACAAATCAGAATTTAACTTGCTCCAATAAATACTGTATGAACTCCCGACTAAGGTATCATTACCATGGCCACCTTCAAGCGTATCATTCCCTTGTCCTCCTTGTAAGTTATCATTGCCTGCCCCGCCAATAATTACATCATCCGTATCAAACCCATGGATAACGTCATCTTTATCTGTTGCGGATCTGTTTAATATTACTTGCAACAGTTCATTGTAGCTAAAAGACTCCCCATTATTAAATTTAAAATGAATAGCCTTGGACTGATTTTTTGAACCACCCAAAAAATCATTTATTTTAATAGAGCCATTGGAGCCTTTCAGACTGACAACCAGATCAGAAGAAACCCCTTTTTTCTCTTTAATTCTATATTCAACCTTTCCTGTTTTTGCAAGGTACCAGTTATCATTATATGGAATAGCTCCCTTCCATGGCAGGTATTCAAATGGATCTTTTTCCCACTTTTGAGGAGTCCTCTTCTTATAATCATCTAAAACAGGATTAAATATATTTCCATAATACTTATAGCGTAATTCTTGACTCATAGCAAGAGAAGAAAAATATGTTTTACCATACGAACTTCCATCATGATTACTCAAAGTTTCATTTTCTTTTAGTTTAGGTAGGTCGCTGGCAGCAAGTTGCAGACTTGTTGTGGTATGGCTGCCTACCTTTATAGGATCTTGCGTGAATAATGAGTAATCCTCCTCCTGGATCTCATCGACAAAATCCCTTCTACTAAATTCCAAGTCTGAAATATCAATACCATCGCCAAATTTTATAGTTGTCATGTCTGTGCCAGGTTCTATGATAACCGTATCGTTACCATCTCCCTGATTATAAATAATCACATCGGAACCCATATTAGAATGAATAGTATCGTCACCGGCCCCGCCAATAAGAGTGTCATCGCCCTGTTTACCGTCCAGAATATCGTTCCCGGCATTTCCAGAAAGCACATTATTATCGGCATCACCATTCAATATATCATCATATATAGTGCCAGATTGAACTTTTTGTTTAATTTGGGCGAAATCCCAGCTGGTTCCATCAGCAAATTTAATTAAGTCCAGTGTATATCCCGCAGAGGACAATCCTTTTTCTAAAAAATACTTCTGAACCAGAACCTGATCATTGGTATTACCTACTCTAATCAGCAAATCCTCATTCACCCGAGAGCAAGAGACATCTTCCGGCCTAATATCCTGTTTAAACAGCAAGATATCCTGTTTTTCTTCTGCATTATTAGAGTTACCATATTTATCACTGGAACTATTATCAATAATGTCTTTTCCATCTCCGCGGCCAAACAAATAAGTATCATCGCCGTTTCCGCCGTAGAGTTTGTCGTCGCCCGCGCCACCATCCAATGTATCATTGCCGTCCTCACCATAGAGTCGGTCATTGCCTGCTCTACCGTTTAGATGGTCGTCTCCAGCATAGCCGTAGAGTTCGTCGTTACCCTCTGTACCGATCTGAACCTGCCGTTTGACTTCTTCGATATCCCAGCTCGTGCCGTCGGCAAACTTGATCCGTTCGACCGCGTAGGATGAAGCGCCATCTTTATAGAAGTAGTTCGAAACACGCAGACTGTCGTTCGTTCCATTCACGCTGACGATGAGGTCATTACCCTGACGGGTCAGACAGACTTTGTCCGCCGTGATACCCGCGCCCAGTTCGATAACATCCGGGTTTACACCCAACGCATCAGCGTCGCTGTTATAGACCGTATCTTGGCCGGAGCCCATGCCGAAGCGATAGGTATCGGCGCCATTGCCGCCATCAAGGGTGTCGTTACCTTCCCCACCTTCAAGTGTATCGTTGCCGCCCTCGCCGTAAAGTCGGTCGTTGCCCGCTCCACCATTTAGATAGTCGTCTCCAGCATAGCCGTAGAGTTTGTCGTTACCCTCCGTACTGATCTGAACTCGCCGTTTGACTTCTTCGATATCCCAGCTCGTGCCGTCGGCAAATTTGATCCGGTCGATCGCATAGGGCGAAGCACCATCCTGACGGAAGTAGTTCGAAACATACAGACTGTTTCTCGTTCCGATCAGGTTGACGATGAGCTCTTCGTCCTGGCGGGTCAGACGGACTTTATCCGCCGTGATGCCTGCACCCAGTTCGAGAACGTCCGGGTTCACGCCTGGAGCGTCAGCGTCGTAGTTATAGATCATGTCATAACCTGAGCCGACACCGAAGCGATAAGTGTCGGCACCATTACCACCCTCAAGGGTATCGTAATCTTCTCCGCCTTCAAGGGTGTCATCACCATCCCCGCCATGAAGTCGGTCGTTGTCTTCTCCGCCTTCCAGGACGTCATTGCCGCCTCCGCCGTAAAGCGTGTCATTGCCCGCGCCACCGTTGAGATAATCGTTTCCAGCGTAACCGTAGAGTTCGTCGCCACCCGCTGTACCGATTTGTACCCGCCGTTTGACTTCTTCGATATCCCAGCTCGTGCCGTCGGCAAATTTGATCCGTTCGATCGCGCAAGTCGAAGCACCATCCAGACAGAAGTAGCTGGAAACACGCAGACTGTCGTTCGTTCCGGGCAGACTAACGATGAGGTCGTCGCTCTCACGGGCCAGACGAACTTTGTCCACCGTGATGCCCGAACCCAGTTCAATAGTGTCCGGGTTTACACCTAATGCGTCAGCGTCGTAGTTATAGATCTCGTCTTGACCGGAACCGAGACCAAAGCGGTAGGTATCAGCACCGTTACCACCCACAAGGGTGTCGTAATTTTCTCCGCCTTCGAGGGTGTCATCACCGTCCCCACCGTAAAGCCGGTCGTTGCCTTCTCCGCCTTCCAGGATGTCATTGCCGCTGCCTCCATGGAGTAGGTCGTCATCCATTCCTCCTTCTAAAAGGTCGGCGCCGGCCAAGCCGTACAAGGTATCGTAGCCATCTCCCCCCTTGATGGTGTCATCTCCGGTGTAACCATAGAGTTCATCGTTACCCTCCGTACTGACTTGAACCCGCCGGTTGACTTCTCCGACATCCCAGCTCGTGCCGTCGGCAAACTTGATCCGTTCGATCGCGAAGGGCGAAGCAGCATCCTTGTAGAAATGGAAATAGCCGGAAACACACAGTCTGTCTCCCGTTTCGATTAGTTCGACAAGAAGATTCCCATTTTGCCGAGTCAGTCGGACTTTATCCGGCGTAATCCCCAAACCCAGTTCAAGAACATCCGGATTCTCACCGAATGCGTCATTATCACCGTTGTTGATCGTGTCTTGACCGGAGCCGACGCCGAAGCGGTAGGTATCAGCGCCGTTGTTGCCTGCAAGGTAGTCGTTGCCCTCTCCGCCTTCAAGGGTATCGTCGCCATCTCCGCCGTGGAGCGAATCGTTACCTGATCCACCCTGCAAGGTATCATTACCTCCCATTCCGACCAGCAAATCATTCCCCTCGCCGCCGCTCAACATGTCGTTGCCATGAAAGTTAACATCGAGATCGCTGCTGTCGCCGCCTAGGGTGTCATTGCCTTCACCGCCACGCAGGATGTCATCACCGCCACTACCGACCAGCGAATCATCTCCCTTGCCGCCATCAAGCGTATCGTTGCCATGTTTTTCCGGTGCGATATCGCTATCTCCATAAAGCTCATCATGGCCATCTCCGCCATAAATTAAATCTCCCTGCCCGCCGCCGATTATCACATCGTCGCCCTCGCCGCCATCGAGCGTATCGCTGCCATGTTTATCCGGCGCCAGATCGCTGGCATCGCCATAAAGGCTATCGTTACCCTCGCCCCCATAGAGCAAATCATCCAGGCCGTCGCCAACCAGCACGTCATTACCTCGACCGCCATAGAGCGTATCGTTGCCATGATTGTTCGGTGCAATATCGCCGCCGTTATCACCATAGAGGCTATCGTCGCCCTCGCCGCCATAAAGCAAATCGCCCAGGCCGCCGCCGTTTATAATGTCGTTGCCCGCGCCGCCATCAAGCGTATCGCTGCCATGTTTGTCCAGCGCCAGATCGCTGGCATCGCCATAAAGGCTATCGTTACCCTCACCGCCATAGAGCAAATCATCCAGGCCGGCACCGACCAGCATATCGTTGCCTTCACCGCCGTAGAGTGTATCGTTGCCGTGTCTTTCTGGCGGGGTATCGCTGCTGTCTCCAAAAAGCTCATCATGGCCATCTCCGCCATAAAGTAAATCTCCTAGCCCACCTCCGATTATCACATCGTTGCCTGCTCCGCCATCGAGCGTATCGCTGCCGTCATAGTCGTTATTGTCATCGCCGCTCAGCCGATCATTGCCCGCACCGCCATAGAGGATATCTGCACCTCCTTCGCCAGCGAGCGTGTCGTCGCCCTCGCCGCCGTCAAGGTAGTCATTGCCATGCAGGTTGGCGGCAAGATTTTTGATGCCATTATCACCGCTGATCAGGTCATTGCCTGCACCGCCAAGAATGACATCGTTGCCTGCTTCACCCCAGGCTTTATCATTACCTGCCTGCAGATAAACCGTGTCATCGCCCGCCCCGCTAATTACCACATCATTCCCCGCGCCGGCATAGATAATGTCGTCGCCCGTTCCATCATCGCTTTCGGTTCTGAACTGACGGAATACATAGTTATAGTCATAGCCACCGCTGCCATCATTGCGCGGAATAGTTTCTTCCGTCACTGACCAGTCTTTCCACGGAACTTTAGTGTCCCTGCAAATATCCAGATCTCCGTAAATAGTATCGTCACCACCCCCCGATACGAGCAGGTCATTCCCATCACCACCCGCCAGGAAATCATTACCTGCGCCTGTAAACACCTGGTCATCGCCTTCACTGGCATCAACAAGATCACCTTGTTTCCCGTTGCCTTGCTGGGTTGCACCGGCAGCGATGAAGGTACCTGCTTCACCCACGGCATCGCCATAGATCAGATCATCACCCAGTTGCCCATGCAGAAGATCACCATCCGCACCGCCCTCCAGCGTATCTCTCCCTGTACCACCACCGAGATAATCGCGTCCGCTTCCACCCAGCGCATGGACAGTCCCTTTGGGCATATAGTTACCTACAAGCTGATCGTCGCCTGCGCCCATATCGACAAGATCATTGCCGCCATGCCCCCAGCGAATGACATCATCGCCGCCGCCGGCAATAATGTGATCATTCCCCGGACTGTCGTAGAGCGTGTCACTGCGCCCGGGTTCCGGCTTGCCGGGATCGGTAATGAGATTGCCCCAATCGTCGTATTTATAATAAAGATGACCTTCTTCATTGTAGAACTCCACGGGCGCAAGATCGCCCATGATCGTATTGCTCGTCTGCGCAGGTTTGCCGGATTCATCGCGATTCCGGACGACCACATTGAGACGGCTTTCGCGCGCCGCTGCCTCGCCCTCACCGACCCCTTGCGCAGGCAGGTATTGCGCGACGAGATTGAGCGTAACGTCACTATTAATCTGACGGGTATTGAGAAAAAGGAAAGAAACCTCAGTTTGACCGGCCAAGAGCGGCAGGCTGATTTCTCCCTGCTCAAAAGTAAGAATCTTTCCGCCATAGTTAATCGCGTAATCTTTGCCTCCGCTCAGACTAAGCTTGAGCACATCGCCTGCCCGCGCCGCACTGCTCAGGTAAAGCGTGCATGTATGCCCGCCATTTTCCTGCATCTGGAGCGATGCGGTTTGTGTGGAAGGATCGTAATCTGGGTCGAGGAAAGGATTGGCATCGTGCCCGACGCCAAAAGCAATTCGAGCGCCATCCAGCCGGAAGCCGAAACGCGCCTGACTGGTCGCGCCGTCGGTAAAATTAAAACCATCCACGCGCAGCACATTGTCCTGCTCGCCCTGGCGGACAATATGTAATTGTTCGTCGCGGCGGTAGAGATCGTATTTACGCCCCGCGCTTTCGATGCGCCAGTAGCTCAGATTATTCTTGAGATAACTCTTGGCCGTGCCGTTAAGCTCCGCGCCGTCGATAATGATTCTGTTCGTTCCGTCCGTATCACGGATTTTGTCCTGGCCGAAAGCGCCGTTAAATTCATAGGTGTCGTTCCCCGCGCCGCCGTTCAATGTGTCGGCACCGGCGCCGCCGATGAGCTGATCGTCGCCCTGCCCGCCTTCGAGGTAATCGTCGCCCACATCGCCTTTAAGCGTGTCGTTCCCATCACCGCCATAAAGACGGTCGGATTCCGTGCCGCCTGTAATTTCTTCCGCTTCGGCACCGCCGAAACTAATGTAGCGGGTGGTTTCCGTTTCAGCCGGCGAGAAAAGAATCTTGCGGTTACGGGTGACGTCGGAAAAACAAATCTGCTCGTTCGTATCCAGCGCGTGCGTGCGCACATTCATGACGCCATAAGCATCGACGACAGTATCTTCGAGGTTGCCCTGTATCATCACCCTGAGCATCTGAACACGGTCGTTTATCCAGGCTTCGCTCATCGTCCCCTTGCCAGTGGCTTCGTCGTATAGGTCAAGCGAGCCGTCGCTGTTGTGGGTGTTGTAGTCGGCGCCGACCAGGGCAAAGGGGTTGAGTTCGCGCAGGGCGTAGCGGTAGGCCAGCCCCACGTCGTCCTTGCGGGCCACCTGGGTTTCGATTTCTCCAGCGGTGAGCAGCGCCACCGTAACTTTGCCGCAGAGCGCCTTGAAGTCGCCGCTGTTTTGCAGGGCAAAAAGATGGGCGTAGAGCGATTCGCGGTTGTTCTTGGTGATTTGCGGCTCAATGCCCAATACGATTTTGTATAGGTTTTTGACCAGTGTTTCCAGCGTTTGCGAGTCATCACCGCTGCCCGCCTCGAACAGCGGCAGCAGGCTCTTCAGCGCTTCGGCAAGCGATTGGGCCGCCAACCCGGCATCCAGACGCACAAAGAGGTCGTACACGGCGGCGCTGTCGGTCATCTGGATCGCGCTGTGGCCGCCGACATGCCCCAAACCATCTTCGATAAACAACCCGTCCCAGCCGCCCGGCTGTTGCAAGGTGCCGTTATTCATCGCCGCTAATTTCGGCCCGGCCTGGCCGTAGACATTTTCTATACGGCTGGCGTTAAATTGCCAGGCGCCATTCAGTTGGCTAAAGAGGTTATTGACGCTGCCGTGGTTGAATTTAAAACCCAGGCCGTTGACGGCCAGCGTGTCAACGTTCATTTGCGGGAAGAGCCGGTTAAAGGCCATTGCCAGGTGCCCGCCCAGGCTGTGACCGGCTACGTTGAGGTGCGCCGGCGTTTCTTTGATCAGGCCGCGGCCAAATCGTAATTCTTTGCTTTCTTCCGGCAGGGCGTCGGAATCACAAAATTCGAGGTAGCACACCATCCCTTCGACAATGATGGCGCCTTTAAAAAATAGCGTGAGTTCGTAGACTTTTTGTGCGGCCGGGTTGAGGGCAAGCGCCTGCCGTGCGGCGGTTTCCGCCGCCGAGACGGTGAGTTTGGCGGCCCGGTAAGTCTGGCCTTCGGGCGTGATCAGGCTTTGCCAGTAGTTGACCATGTCCACGATCTGCACTGCGGCAATGCCGCTGTTGGCTATCAGGTCGAGGTCGGCTTTAAAGTCATTGGCGCCGATGGAGCCGCGAATGGCAAAGGTGTATTCCCCCGGGCGATCCAGGCTTTCAAACAAGGTGGCGGAAAAGCCGGAGCCTTTATTGGTCAATAGATTGTCTTTATCCGTTCTGTCCGTGGCGTATTGGTCCGCTACCCGCCAGTGCTTGAGGAATTCTTCGGCTTGGGTTTGGGAGAATTCGGAGCCATTGCCTTTTAATGCTTTTTCAAGGTCGTCCTTGTCTTTAAATAAACCCCCTTTTTTATTTGAGAATGAAGCATAAGCAGCTTCCGCCAATTGGGTTTGTTCAAAGAGAGAAATTGAATTAGTCATTTTTACCTCCATGGCTAAGATAATTATAAGCTGAATCAGCTTGTTCAAATGCTTCTGCCGTATTGAATGCGTTACTACCAAATGGACAATAGCGACTGACTAACCAGAATTTCATAGCAGTCCAACCTTCTCCTTCAGGAGAAATACCTGCCAAACCACTTGCATATCCAGAGTAAAAATCTACTTTTTTAACCATAACAAAATTATCATTGACATCATATGTGATGTCAGTTGTTCTAAAAATTGGAAGCCAATTAGAAACTTTTTCTATTTTATGTACACTATAAAATCTATCGTTCTTTTTATAAGAAGACACTTTGTTAAATTTATCATCCCTATCAGTAGCTGATTTTATATTGCCATTTTTATTGTATTTTAGAGTTTCCATGACCCCAGGATTTTCTTTTTCCCATTGTTGTGGCGTTTTATAGACCCATGAGCCTGATTGAGTTTTACAGTAATGGTTGTAGGTGACAATAGTCGGTATCCAGTCCCACATAAGCGGTAAATAGACAATCAGGAAGCCGCCAAAGGCACAGAGCACGCGTTTGACTGTCGAATAACCTCGCCGTTTGGCCCAGCGCCAGCCGTAGGCCGTGCCGACGATCAGCAGGATCAGGTAAATCCCCATCAGGGGCAGAATGACCGCGCCCATATCAGCCTCCCAAAAATTAAAAGAGATCGAGAAGATACCGATAGACTACATCTGCTGCGGTGGAATCTAGGATGCAGCCCTGTGTATGTCAAGCGATCATCGGCAGGCTTTTACCGCTTTGCCGGTGAGCAGCCGGACGCGCTGCACCCGCTGTAGCCGGCTCTCCGCAGGCCGCTGGCAACGTGGGGATACGCGGTAAAAATCGGAGTACGTATCCAGGTTCTGTTTTAAAATGTCGCCGCAAAAAATTCCGGGCGTCGAATTTATTTCGGGCTTATTTACATATTTATATCCTGACACTTCGCATATTCCGGACAATTCAGAAAAATTTCGCAGGAAGGCATTTCATGAGTAAAAAGCGCGTTCTCACCGGCATCACCACGACCGGCATCCCGCATCTGGGCAATTATGTGGGTGCGGTGCGCCCGGCCATCCAGGCTGCCCGCGATGAAGATACCGAGTCCTTTTTCTTTCTCGCCGATTACCACGGCATCATCAAGTGCCACGATCCGGCCATGATCCACGCGTCGACCCAGGCGGTCGCCGCGACGTGGCTTTCCTGCGGCCTTGACCCTGAACGCACGACGTTTTACCGGCAGAGCGACATTCCCGAAATCATGGAGCTGAACTGGATTCTGACCTGCATCACGTCCAAGGGGCTGATGAACCGCGCGCACGCTTACAAGGCGGCGGTGCAGGATATGGCGAATCCAGAGAGCGCGAAAGACCCTGAGGCGGCTGATCGGGATCAGGGGGTCGACCAGGCCATCGAGATGGGGCTGTACAGCTATCCGATTCTGATGAGCGCCGATATTTTGATGTTCAATGCCAATGAAGTGCCCGTCGGGCGCGACCAGATCCAGCATCTTGAAATGGCGCGGGATATTGCCACGCGCTTTAATTCGCGCTTCAAACCCTTGTTTACCCTGCCGGAAGCGAAGGTCGATGAGAACGTCGAGCTGCTCGTCGGCCTCGATGGGCGCAAGATGAGCAAGTCCTACGGCAACACCATTCCGCTGTGGGAAAACGACAAGAAAACCCAGAAGGCGGTCAACAAGATCATCACCAACCTGAAGGAGCCGGGCGAACCCAAGTATCCCGGCGAAAGCCCGCTGTTCGAGATTTACAAAGCGTTCACCACGCCGGCCGAAAATGCGGAATTCACCCGGCTGCTGGCCGACGGCCTGGCCTGGGGCGAAGCCAAGAAACTCTTGGCCGCCCGCATCAACGCCGAACTGGCCGAACCGCGCGAGCGCTACGCCGCGCTCACTGCCCGCCCGGCGCAAATCGAGGACATCCTTCAGGCCGGCGCGCAAAAGGCGCGGCAAAAAGCGCGCGGATTCCTCGACCAAGTGCGCGAGGCCGTCGGCATCCGGCCGCTGAAATAGCCGGAGACTGGAGAGCGGTTGATGGCGGCTGATGGCGATTCATGGCAGCCAGGCTGCAACTGCCGCGCCACGACACACTTGCCGCAATCACCGCGCGAGACACCGCTGCAGCCCGCGTATTTAGGGCGTTTCCGGGCACCTACCCCGGAAGCCCGCGTAAACAGGGCGTTTCCGGGGTGGCATCCCGAAAACCCGCGTGGATAAAGGGCTTCAGAGCATCCCCCTTGGAGATGCCCTAAATACGCGGGCTAGCGGGTAGGTGCCCTGAGATACTGTAAATATAAGAATTAAATTGCCAAGGCCTGTGCACCGACTTTCACCCACGAAACATCTCTTGATGCCGTTGCGCTGTGCGGCAGCGCACCCCGCTGACTTTCCTACCTTCTTTCTTTATCTCGCCAAAGAAA